>NZ_JBMHFB010000008.1:0-225947 GCF_049166715.1 Enterococcus infantis
AAAAAACAGCTGAAAAGCTGCTTTTCTAAAATGATTTCTGGCAGAGGGTTCTTTTTTGAATGCTGATTTTTATCTGGGATAAATGCTACTTCTTCGTGATCCTGCCGTCTTGGATGAGTAACTTGCCGGAAGTAGCAATCTTGTTGAGAAAATAGCGATCGTGAGAAACCACTAGCAGGCTTTCTTTGTACTCCTCCAATATTTCCTCCAGCTCTTCTTTGCCATAGATATCCAGATGATTCGTCGGCTCATCGAGAATCAGAAAGTTGATTTTCTGCTGCAGCAATCCTAAGAGATACAGGCGCATCTGTTCGCCACCGGAAAGGTCCTTGATACGCTTGGTGACATCATCTGCATAAAAGCCAAAGTGAGCCAATACTTGCCGCGCCTTTTGTTCGTCTGTAATCTGCCTTTTTACGTGGTCGACTAGCCGTAATTGGGGATCATCAAAGTGGAGTTGCTGAGGCAGATAGCCAATTTTTACACTGTTGCCAATGCGAATCTGACCTTCATCTAAAGGGAGTTCACCCAGTAAGCAGCGAATTAAGGTACTTTTTCCGCTGCCATTGTCTCCCATAAGTGCAATTTTTTCTTGACGATAAAAGACAAAGCTGCTGTCAGAAAATAAGAGTTGTTCCCCCACTAGCTTTCCGATATCGGTGGCTACCAGAACTTCTTTTCCAGAGCGGCCTGCCTGGGAAATTTCCTGTAGGCGCTTTTGGGGTTCTTGTGGGGGTCTACTCAAGGTGGCTCGCAGTTTTTCTACCCGCCTTTCCAGTTCTTTGGCTTTACGGTAGAAGTCCTCGTTGTCTGCTTCATTGGCCCATTGCCGATAACGGCGAATCATCGCTTCTAAGCGTCTGATTTCCTTTTGCTGAAGTTGGAAACTTTTTTGCAGCGCTTTTAGTCGTTCCTTTTTTAAGGAAGCAAATTTCGCGTAGTTTCCGGGATAACGGATTAGTTTTCCTTCTTCAATCTCAGCAATCCCTGTGACCACATTGTCTAAGAACTGCCGGTCATGACTGATCACTAAAAAGGTCTGCTTGGTGTGAAACAACCAACTTTCCAGCCATTGAATGCCTGTAGAGTCCAAATGATTGGTAGGCTCATCCAACAATAGAACATCCGCTTCTTCAATTAGCACACGAGCCAATTCCACTCGAACCCGTTGTCCGCCACTTAGCTCTTGTAAAGGGGTTTCGGTTTTATCGCCAAGGCCTAGTCCTTTTAACGTGCCAATCACTCGGTCCTCAAGGCTATATCCGCCGGCTTCTTCGTATGTTTCCTGTAATTGCCCATAGCGCAGCAACAGACGCTCATAATTGGCATCTGGCGCAGCCATTTGCTTTTCCACCCGCTGCAAATCAGCTCGTAAGTCTTTAATATTTTGAAAACTGTCTAGCAGGTAATTACGCAGGGTCTCAGGGGAACGAGGCAACTTTTGTGGAATATAACCGATAGTCAAGCCTTTTTGCCGAGAAACGATGCCCTCGGTGAGCCCCTCTTCATCGGTTAATATCTGTAGGAGTGTGGTTTTCCCACAGCCGTTTGCCCCTACCAATCCAATCTTGTCACCAGGAGCCAGTGTCAGAGAGAGTCCTTGAAATAGCGGAAGTGTGCCGTAATTTTTGGTAATATTATTTGCTTGAATTAACATGTTCAGTCTCCTTGTCTTTTTTCAGCGCTACATTTTGATTGAAGTTATCACTAGAGACCGGCTTTCTGCTTTTTTAGTAGCAGCTGTTACTGACTGACAGAATCTATCAGCCAGGCAGTTCAGCAACGTAACAAAAAAACACGGCCATAAAAAAGCATGGCCGTGTTATGTTAAACTGTTTCAATTACTTGGGAAACCGGTCAAGTTCGCTGATTCACTTCAAATTTAGCTGTTTTTGGGTAAACTTCGCCCTTTGTTGCCAATTTGAAAGTAATCGTATGACAAAAACTGATGTGCAACAGTTGACGCTCATTGTCAGCTGTTATTTTTGACATACACGACATGACAGTTCCCTCCTTTTGTGACAAAATTTTCTTATACAAAATTATGATAGCATGGAAAATTAGAAAAACCAAGAAATTACCAATATTCTAGTATTTTCTATTTAGAAAGTAAGGTAAAATGAACGTATCTCACGTAAAAAAAGTTATTTTCAGGAGGTTTTATGAAAGCAGAACACTCTTTGGGCCCACAGTTTGATTTAACAGGCTGGAAAAAGAATATTGGTTTGTTTTTGTCGGGACAGTTTCTTTCAGGAATTACCAGTATGGTGGTTCAATACGCTATTATTTGGTATTTGACGCGGGAAACTGGTTCCGCCACTGTTTTGAGTTTGGCTACACTTTTAGGCATGCTGCCGATGGTATTGTTGAGTCCCTTTGTCGGCCCATTTGTAGATCGGCTGGACAAGAAAAAGCTATTGATCTTTACCGATATCATCGTGGCCCTGTTCGCTTTGGTGCTGTCGATTGTAGGGACAGTATCTGAGCACTTTCCCTTGTGGTTGGTCTTTGTCTCTTTGTTTATGCGCTCTGTCGCACAAACCTTTCAAATGCCGACTATTCAGTCGATTTTGCCTCAGATGGTTCCCCAGAAGGAATTAACCAGAGTAAATGGGCAGCTGGGAATGGTGCAGTCAGCGAATATGATTATTGCACCTGCACTAGGCGCTTTTTTATTTGCAGTTGTACCTATGAACTTTCTGATCTTATTGGATGTATTAGGGGCAGTCTTCGGTGTGGGCTTGCTTTTGTTTGTTCGCATTCCTAAGACCCAAGCACAGGGCGAAGTAGTCCATGTGCTGACGGACACCAAAATGGGCTTTTCTCTATTGGTCAAAAACAAAGGCCTTTGGTACATTACTTTACTTGGTGCGGCCTTCACCTTGATTTTCATGCCGGCCGTCAGTATGTATCCGTTAATGACGATGGACTACTTTCAAGGAACCGTGGGACAGGCGGGCTTGATTGAGGTTATTTATTCAGTCGGTATGTTGGCTGGTGGTCTGATCATTGGCGTTTTTGGAAAATGGAAAAATCGGATGATTCCGGTGCTGATCGCTTACTTTATTATCGGCGGCGCCTTTGCATTAAGTGGTATTTTACCAGGAAATCAAACTGGTTTTATCTGGTTTGTTCTTCTCAATGCAATTGCCGGTCTTGCAACACCATTTTTCAATACTTTGCTGATGGCAATGATTCAGCAAAGCTATGAGCCGGTATATCTTGGACGAGTATTAGGTGTTCTGAATTCGCTGATGAGTATTACTGGCCCTGTCGGTTTGATTTTTGCAGGACCGTTAGCTGATAAAATCGGTGTAGAAAAACTTTTTATTATCGCCGGTGTCGGCACAGTGGTCTGTGGCATTTTAAATATCTTGATTTCTGCAGCCAGAGACTATGATATTCAATTGCAAAAGAAACTAGCCACTGAAAAAGTGGAAGATTTGTCTGACCCACAGTAATTAAATAGACACCGCTACACCTCTCTTGTTGACAGCAAGAAGTGTAGCGGTGTCTATTTTATGGAAACAAGATGTTCTTTCTTTAACTGATTATTAAGTCGTATCCTACGAGATTCAGTGAAGAATAAAAAGAAAAAGACGATCGTAGCCATAATCAAGCAAAACCAAAGATCTCCTTGATCATTGAAGTAAAATGTCGCAACCGCATCCTTCCAAGAAGCAAAACGGTGGAAGTCTTTTAAAAAACTTGCGGTGATTTCGGTACTTAGGAGATGCGCTATCGCGCCTAATCCTAAAAACCACCAGACTTCTGCCAATAAATCACTAAAAAGAGCCAGACGTTGTTGACCGAACTCCTTCGTGGTAATTACCGCTTCTTGGATACGTGGAGGATGCATTCGACGATATTCGCTGATACAAAAGAACCAGATGACTATGACTAGTGTCAAGGATAAGACAAAAGCACCACCACCTAAGAGATCTATCAAAAGAGAAAAAGGCGAGAACTGATGAGTGGCTGCAAATAAGCTGAGGGTATTTTCCAATTGGCGCCAGTTATTGAAGAAAAATGTCACACGCGCACTGAAAAAAAGTAATGCCAATAGACTGGTTTGTACCAGATAATGTCTCCATTGAACACGTTTCTTCCAGAAGCGGCGAAAAGAGTCGACAAGTACAAAGAAAGCTGAAATCACTCGCTTCAAAAGAACGCCTCCTAGTATAGGTTTGATTGCTTGGAGTTCTATTATAGCTCAGCGCTCCGTAAAAATGAAAGTCAATTTTTTAGATGATAGTTGAACAGGGCCTTCGATATTTTAGAAACAGTAGTGATTAATAAAAAAACCGCTCTCCTGATAATGGAGGGCATTTTTTTTTGAAAAACATTAATCCAATTCAACTTTTCCAGTATACAGCTGGTAATAAAGACCTTTTTCAGCAAGGAGCGACTCATGGTCCCCGCGCTCGATGATTCGACCGTGATCTAAGACCATGATGACATCGGAGTTTTGAATGGTGGACAATCGGTGCGCAATTACAAAAACAGTCCGTCCTTTCATCAATTTATCCATCCCTTCCTGAACGATTCGCTCGGTTCGGGTATCGATACTGGAGGTCGCTTCATCTAAAATCATTACGGGCGGATCAGCAATAGCTGCTCGTGCGATTGCCAAAAGCTGTCGCTGTCCTTGGGAAATCCCCTCTCCATCTCCGGTGATAACCGTTTCGTAGCCGTCCGGGAGATGGTGGATAAACGTATCCGCATTGGCCAACTTGGCTGCCGCCTCCACTTCCTCATCAGTGGCGGTCAGTTTACCAAAACGAATATTGTCACGAATGGTTCCTGTAAATAAGTGGGTATCTTGCAGCACGATTCCTAATGAACGTCTCAGGGAATCTTTTTTGATTTTCTTGATATTGATACCATCATAGCGAATCTTTCCCTCTTGAATATCGTAAAAGCGATTGATCAAATTGGTGATGGTGGTCTTGCCGGCACCAGTAGCCCCTACAAACGCGACTTTCTGGCCAGGATTGGCATAGATATTGATGTCATGAAGAACAATGTTGCTAGGAACATAGCCAAAGTCCACATCTTCAAAGACAACGTCACCGGTCAGCTTCGTATAAGTAACCGAGCCGTCCTTGTGAGGATGTTTCCAAGCCCACATGCCTGTTCGTTCTTTTGCCTCTGTAATGACACCCTTGACTTCTTGGGCATTGACTAGAGTCACGTAGCCCTCGTCATCCTCTGATTTTTCATCTAGCAAACCAAAGATTCGGTCAGCACCTGCCAACGCCATAATGACGAAATTAATCTGTTGAGAAATTTGGCTGATAGGACCGTTTAAAGAGCGGCTTAGCTGTAGAAATGAAGCAATCATCCCCACAGTTAGCCCACTGATTCCGTTGATTGCAAACATCCCACCAATGATAGCAACGAGGATGTATTGCACATTCAACAGGTTCATCATAATCGGCATCAGCTGATTGGCGTTTACATTGGCTTGAGTGGCACTAGATTGCAAGGCATCATTTAGTTCGTCAAAATCTGCCATCGCCTGCTTTTCGTGATTGAAAACCTTAACGACTTTTTGCCCGTGCATCATTTCTTCAATATAGCCGTTTACTGCGCCTAGATCCCGCTGTTGGGCCCCAAAAAAGCGACCACTGCGTTTGGAAATGAAACGGACGACATTCAACATCAAAAAGACGGAAACAATTACAAATAAGGTTAAAGGAATACTGAGGGTGAACATGGCAATAAAAACTGAGACAAAGGTTACCATCGCCATCATCAGGTTAGGAATACTTTGGGAAATCATTTGCCGTAGAGTGTCGGTATCATTGGTGAAGTGACTCATGATATCCCCATGAGAGTTTTGATCAAAGTAACGGATTGGCAGTGACTCCATATGCGTGAACATCTGATCGCGGATTTTCTTTTGCGTTCCTTCACTGATACGAACCATCATGAAATTGTAAGTCAAACCTGCCAGTACGCCAATCACGTAAATCAAGGCCATCTGCATGATTGCTTTTAACAATCCAGAAAAGTTTGGGTTACTCGTGCCAATTAGTGGTGTGATATATTGGTCAATAACTGTTTGCAAAAACAGTGCGCCACGGACATTGGCAAATGCCGAAAGCAAGATCATCACCAGTACGATGATCAACTGTAATTTATAATCACCGAACATGATCCCCAAGAGACGTTTTAGGGTCTTAATCGGCGAAGAAGCCGGTCTTTTTTGATTATTCGTCAACATGTTCCCCAAATCCTTTCTCTTGAGAGTCACTTACTTCTTGATAAATTTTATTTGTCGCCAAAAGTTCTTCGTGCGTACCGATTCCGTCAATGCGGCCGTCATCCATCACGATGATTCGATCAGCATCTTGAATTGATGTGATTCGTTGGGCAATGATGATGGTAGTCGTACCAGGGATCGCTTCTTTCAATCCTGCTTGAATTTCGCGGTCGGTTTTGGTATCAACAGCACTGGTGGAGTCATCTAAGATCAGAATCTTAGGCTTTTTCAAAAGGGCACGAGCAATGGTCAGACGTTGTTTTTGTCCGCCAGAGACATTGGTGCCTCCTTGCGCAATCATCGTATCGTATTTATCCGGAAATTCCTGAATAAAAGGATCTGCTTGTGCGATTTTAGCAGCGGCGATAATTTCTTCATCAGTGGCGTTTTCATTTCCCCATTTAAGATTGTCTTTAATAGTACCGGAGAAAAGAACGTTGTTTTGCAGGACCATCGACACTTGGTCTCTGAGTGTGACCATGTCGTAATCCCGCACATCGTGGCCCCCTACCAGCACCGCGCCCTGAGTAACATCATAAAGTCGGGGAATCAATTGAACTAGTGTGGATTTTGAGCTACCAGTGCCCCCGATAATCCCAACGACCTCACCGGCATTGATTTGTAAATCGACATCAATCAATGCCAATTTGTTCATATCATCAGCATAGCTAAAGCAGACATCTTTGAACTGAATGCTGCCATCGGCAATTTCTTTAAGCGGCTCAGGTTTATTGGTGATGCTGCTTTTTTCATCAAGCACTTCAACGATTCGGTCAGCTGAAGTGCGTGCAATCAAAATCTGAACAAACGCCATCGAGATCATCATCAAACTCATCAGGATCTGCATCGTATAATTGAACATACTAACCAGTTCACCGGTTGTCAATGTTCCTTTGTCTACGATGAACTGTGCCCCCAGCCAAGACAACAGCAGCATACAGGTATAAACGGAAAATTGTAGCAGCGGCATATTAAAAGCAACGATTCGTTGAGCTAACGTGAAATTTTTGTAGACTTTCTCAGAAACCTCGCCAAAGACTTTTTCTTGCTGCTTTTCTCGAACAAAAGATTTCACGACACGAATCCCTTGTAGATTTTCCTGAACCACGTTGTTCAAGTGGTCATAAGTATGAAAAACTTTGATAAACAATGGGTGGGCAAAATGGATGACAATGGCCAGCCCGATAGCTAAAAACGGCACGACTGCCAAATAAATCAACACCATTTGGGCATTAATGATGGAAACCATCGTCAATGAAAAGATTAAGATCAACGGACTGCGGACCAACATTCGAATGATCATCTGATACGCATTTTGCACGTTGGTGACGTCAGTGGTCATTCGTGTGATCAAGCCAGCTGTTGAAAAGCGGTCAATATTGGCAAAGGAGAAGTTTTGGATACGGTCAAAGATATTGCGACGTAAGTTACGGGCAAAGCCGGCTGAAGCAGTTGCAGCTGTTCTGGCGCCCATGGTTCCGCAAACCAATGCGAAAAGACCGCAAAGAAATAACAAGCCACCGTATTTTAAGATTGCGCTGCTGTTGCCCTTTTCGATTCCTTGGTCAATCATGGCAGCCATGATTAAAGGCATCACGACGTCCATCACCACTTCCCCTGCCACATAGATAGGGGTCAGAATGGAATCTTTTTTATACTGCCCCACATTGGCTAAGAGTGTTTTTAGCATAGCGTCCTTCCTTTCTGAAAAAACAAATGTATAAAGACATGAATACCTTTCGTACAGAAAAGCACACGAAAACCCGGCTTGCTTTTCAGACGACTAGTAGCAACTCCTCTGATTCAACAAGAAAGAGACGCGGCGACTAAAAACGTCCCGAGTCTCTTTACAACCGTGTCTACTATTAACTGTAGCTGAATAAAAAAACATTTGCAAGACTAGATTTTGATTATTTTCGAACACGAGTTTACATAATATTTTTATATTCTTCTCATAGTTTAAAAATTAATTATCCAAGTAGCGCGCCAAAAGTTTCACAAGCTCTTCTGGAAATTTTTTCAAATCGCTGATATCCAAAAAACGGTTTTCTCCATAAATATTGCGAATCGTTTCCTGGTCTTCCCCGATAGCAGCTGCAAGGTAGATAATCCCTTGACGCTCGTAGTCGTGAATGACCCCCTGAATGTCTTCTTTCGCCTTCTCACCGGTATAATCCGGTAAGGCTTTCGGCTGACCATCAGAAATTGAGATAAGCAGTTTGGTCGTCGCCGTTTCTTTGACCAGTGCCTCACTGAGTAAGCGCAATGGTACGCCATCACGATTGTTTTGGCGAGGCTTCATTCCTGCTAATTTTGCAGGTAAATCGGTAAAACTATCGCCGAACTCTTTGTATGAATAAATTGAAGTTTTTTCTCGCTGCGAAAGATCTGCCGTATCGCCATAAATCATCAGTGGCAAATCCAGCTCAGCAGCAAACTCGGCAACAGCAACTGCTGCCAAACGAGCGGCGGCAATCCGACCGTCACGCACCATGGAACCGGATTCGTCGACGCGTAACGCGATAGCAAGTGAAGGGGAGTCTTGCGGGGGTGTCTTTTTCTCGAAAGTTCGGTAATCTCCGTAAGCTACCCGGCTGGCATCAAAACGCGTCCCAGTGAACTTGCCTTTCCCATAAATGTCACTTTGTTGATTTTCCAGAATCTCTTTTAGTCGTTTAACTACAGTCTCAACTTGAGGTCGAACAGCGCGAGTCAAAAGACGGCCTTCTTCACGTTCAAGATGGGTCAATTGTGGTCGATGAATCAAGAGGCCTTCTTTGGCGTGAATAGTATTTTTGAAGAGTTTACGTGCCTCTTGATTCAGCCGCTTTTTTAAGAGTTTTTCTTGCTGGGCAAGATCCGCTTCTGTTTGAGCAGTTGCTCCGGTGCGAATCGTATCCTCTTGGTCAGGATCTGTCATCCCTACATCAGCTTGGCTGACAGTGTCAGTCGCTTTCTCAGAGGAAATCTCCGGTAAAGACGCTGCAGCTTCATTGTCTTGGGGGCTCTTTTGGGCAGTATCCCCCTCTGCTTTACCTGTTTCTGCTGTTTCTTCAATTCCAGGATCAGCTGCAATCAAGGTTCCATTTTCAGCCTCTTCTGTGATGTTTCTAGCTGCGGCTTCTTCTTTGGAAAGACGCCGACCGGCTTGTTGGTCGCGAAATGCCCGCAGTTGTCGACCTGAGACAATCGCAATCAGTTCTGACAGCAAGCCACTCGTTTCTAATACTTGTTCTAGAATCTTCAGCTCGTCAGGATCCGTTGTAAGTTTGTATAGAACTTTGGGATAAATAGATTCTTGAGGAGGTTGTCCTTGCTTTAGCGTGTTCACCCAGTAAAAATACGAACGCATGCCAGCAACACCTTTGATTGCATTTGCTTTAGCCGTTTCTTCTAATAAACGAATGATTCGAGCCATTACAGTCATCGCTTCAAGCTCTTGACAGCCGGTTTTGACTCTCCCCCGCTCTACCATGACCTCAAGAGGTGGTAAATCCATTTTCTCTGCATGTTGCATCCGGTCACGAAGAGATTCGTTCAATGGCCGATTGCCTTGATAATTGCGATTAGCGGTGACTACAATCACACAGTCGGAATGTCTGCGAATGATCCCAGTGGGAATATTCAGCATACCATTTGCTTCTAGTGCGGAATTCAAAGCGACTAAGACAGAAGCATCCCTGATAACGGTGGGTTCTTGAATCTCCAGCAGGTAGCCTTTTTCTAATGCTCGCACAATCTCTGATGGATAAAATTTATACTGGACAGGCGTTGTCGCAGCTGTCTCTTCTATTCGATTTACCAGTTGCGCCAATTTTTCTTTGGCAACTTCTGCCGAAATCGAAAAGTGTCGCTGGATCAGCTCTAGAACAGCCTGTAATGAGTCCGTTTGATAGATGGCTTCCAGCAACTCACTGTCCTCTTCCTCATCAACGGCCACCACTGGTAATAAGGCACCAAAAACATCAGATTTGTCCATATCAGCAAAACAGGTGACTTTGGTATAGGGTAGTTGTAAGTGGTAAGAAAGCGCCTTGGCCATCTCTGTTTTACCAGAACCGGCATCGCCTTCCAGTAAGACATTGAAGAGTTTCAGCTCTGGATCATTCCAATTATTTTTTATCTCGGAAGCTAAGCGCAGCTCAATCTCGCCGGTTTGATGACTGGCGGGTTTTTGCCAAATCATCATCTTTTCGACTTTGGTGAAAGGCCGGCCTTCAGTTACGGAATAGGGTGTCTGCATAATGATTGCTCCTTGTCCTTGCCTCTGTTATTTTCTTTTGTTTCAGGTGTGTGTCGGCAATTGGTGTGTAAATTTTGTCTGCGTCTGCTTGTCAATAGCCAGCTTCTTCCAACAGACGTTTTAAGGTACGGAAACGTTCTCCTAGCAATTCACCGTCTTTTTGAAGAGCATCATGAAACATCAGGATATCTTCGTCAATCTTGGGGTTGTCGGTATCTACCTCTACTGTCATTCGATTGCCCTGTAACCCCAGAATATCAATGACAGGGTTTTCCGGATCATAGAATTTTTCATAGCGATAGGCTTCTTGAAAATAGAGATTTGTCCGCGCCACTAAAATGGCCATGTCCAAAATTCGCGTCAAAGGCATTTCTTCGGATTGGCGAGACCATTTTTCACCAGTGTACCGCCAAACTTTTCCAGAAATATCGACCTTGCCCCGATCGTTCCATTGTGCCAAGCCTAAAGATAATCCTTTTGCTTCGCTTTCAAATGCGTTGTGTCCATCGATACGATCATAATTCTCGACTACGATTACGGGTTTATGCTTCAAAGTGGTAGGTATTTTCATTTAAATCAGTCCTTTAGTAAATTAGTAGTTTACTAAATTATAACGGTGGTCATTGGTTGCATCAAACGATTGGTCTTACTTCTTAACCAATCCGCTGGTAATCAGTTGAAATTTTTAAAGGTCTTTTCGTCTTATGCTCGGTGCAGCGGATGTAAAACAGGTTTCGGGTATAGAAAAAAGCCGACCATTTCAGATCAGCTTTGTCTCTGTCTTAAATAGCGGAACAGGCGATGCCAATGGCTTTTTCACCCAAGTGGGTACCAATCACAGGTCCAAAATGACCGATAGTGATTTCTGCATCAGGATATTTTGCCTGCAGCTTTTCTTTTTCTTCTTGGGCTGCCGATATATTATTCGCATGGATCACGTAAAAATGTACCGGACGAGCAATTTCCTTCGCTCGTTGTCCAATCAGATCTTCAGCACGATTAAAGGCTTTTTTCGAGGAACGAATCTTTTCTGATAAAACGATTTTACCTTTATCAAAAGTCAAAATTGGCTTGATTTTCAGTAACCCGCCAATCAGGGCAGCCCCATTTGTCAAACGACCGCCTCGAACCAAGTTATTCAGATCATCGACAATGAGATAGGCATAGGTATTGTCACGAATCATACGAAGGTGCTCCAAAATTGCTCTCAGATCAGCACCTGCATCTTTCATAGTCAAAGCTGCCTCTACCATATTTCCCATTGGCATCGAGGTAATTTCAGAATCAAAGGGAACAACTTCTAAATCAGAAAACTCATCTTTGATTCCAGCCAAAGTATTGACAAAACCCGAGATTCCCCCAGAAAGATGAATACTCAAAATAGTATCATAGCCGGCTTTTTTTAGGCGTTCATATAAAGCCATCACTTCACCAATCGCCGGCTGGGAAGTTGTGGGAAATTCTTTGCTGCTGTTCAGCAGGTCATAATATTCATCGGCTTCGATGTCGATTCCTTCGTTATATAACTTGCCATCGATGATCACTGGGATTGCAACGACATACAAATCAGGATGGTTCACGACAGTTTCCGGCAAGATTGCCGTGCTGTCTGTCACAACTGCGAGTTTCATAATTATCCTCATTTCAAAACAAAATAAATGCAAAAAACTGCTTAGCTAAACTACAAAAAAATACACTAATATAAATATAGCATAAATACCGAATGATGAATATATCCAAACAGCGCATATTTAAAAACACAACTGTCCGCAGATCCCCTCTCCAGGAAATCAACAGCGACTCAAAGCAAAAACTAAAATAACTGTAGCCGCTTCACTAAGAAATCGTAAAGTTGTGGAGGTTTTATTTTCTTTAAGTACTGTTTAAAGGCAGAAAGTCAGCCAATCTCTTTGATTTTTATCAATTCAAAAAGGCCACCAACAAGAGCGTGACCTTTTTGAAATGGACTACCGATTTAATTATTTTTCCCAAAACGTCTGAATCGCTTTTTGATTTTTCTCCTGATCAACAACTAAAACACTGCCGCCATTGGCATCGTATCCGTAAGTCCAGGAGTCTGCAATTGGAACAGACAAGCGGTCAATTCCACCTGCTCCCTTGGCGATGGAAATCGTATTTTTCACGAGGTAACTCATAGGCAGATCCGTTGCGGCTTCTCCCATGACTTGACCAGCAGCATAAGGGAGTTTCATTAATGTGAGGGGATTTTTCATCCCGCTGAAGACTGCATTCATGACTTGTTGTTGCCGTCGCACGCGACCAAAATCCCCTTCTTCGTCCATCCGAAAGCGAGCGTATTGTAAAAGAGTATGCCCATCCATTTTTTTGGGACCGGCTTTGATAGCTACGTCAATGTAAGCACTCATATCTTTTTCAGCATCGATTTGTACACCGCTTGGAAACAGCGTATCGATAACCTGCTCGAAGGATTGAAAGTCAACAATCGTATAATAGCGACAATCAACTCCAAAATTCTGATTCAACGTCTTTCGTACCAGTTCCGCTCCGCCATAGGCATAAGAGGCATTCAGTTTGGTTTGTCCGACACCGGGAATGTCTACCAGGGTATCTCGCATAAAAGAAACCAGTTTTGGCTTTTTCGCTGGCCCATCCAATTGAAGCACCATGATCGTATCTGCACGGGCGGCTTCTCCGTCGCGGCTGTCGCTGCCAATCAATAGGATATTACTTGAACCATTGCTGTTTTTAAAGCCGTTAAAGGTAATCTTCTCCTGCTTGGACAAAAATTCTCCCTGCTGAGAAAAAGTTTTGCCAGCATAAAACGAGCCGATACTATAAACCAATAGAATGACTATCAGGCTAAGCAAAAAGCGGCGAACAGGGTGTCTTTTGCGCTTCTTTTTTGGCTTCTTGTTTGCTGGTTGCTTTCTGTCTTGTGGGCCTCGGGGTGGTCGACCACCGCTGCCAGCATGTCGGTCGTCTTGATAGTTCGTAGGATCATAGTCATCTGATCCCAAATATTGATTGGATTGGCGAGGCTCTTCATCCAAAGGTCTTCTGGCAAACAGCTTGCCTTTCTTGCCGTCCTCCAGCTCCTCGTAAAGTTTTTTATTGCGGTCTTTACGGCTGTCCAAATCTTCCACTCCTTGTCTTTGTTTAACAACAGGATACCCTACTGCTTTAGGAAAATCTGTTGTCTCGCAAAATTTTACCCTTTTTTAGGAAACACTGCAACGAACACTCTTGTCAGGACCTGTCATTTTTTTGGAAAATGAGGCCTTACCTTACAACCGAGGCGCGAAAAGGTCCGCACGTTTAATTACAAAAAACGACTTATTCTTTGTAGAAAGTAAGGGACTTTGAGGTGAAATCTGCAAAGAGTAAGTCGGTGGATTATTCAACTGCGTTTAAAAAAGAAGTATCACAAACGTGCTTTTCATCGATGTCACTCCTCTGGAATCGTACGTACCGGGTAAGCCCCCAGATTACGAACTACAACGCCAAGCAGCTGGATCTCTTCTAGTGCATTTTTTATTAAGCGCTCGGATTGTTCACAAACCAGATCCACCACGAAAAAATACTCTCCTAAGCTAGTTTTCAATGGCCGGGATTCGATTTTTGACAAACCGATGTTCCGCCAGCCAAATGCTGCCAGTGCTTTGTGTAAAGCGCCTGGCTGATTGGAGGGCAAGGTTAATAGGATGGTCATTTTATCGGCTGAAGAGGGCTGAATCTTTTGACTGCTATCATTTTTTTGTGACGCAACCAGCCAAAATCGGGTCTGATTGAAGTCGTTGTCTTGAATAGCAGTTGCGGCAACTGTCAATGCATATTGCTGGGCAGCCTGCATTGAAGCGATTGCGGCAATTTTTTCATGAGGGTGCTGGCTGACATACTCGGCAGCATAGGTTGTTGAAGCAACTGCTTCTAGCAAGACATCCGGAAACTGGCTTTCCAGGTAATCTTGGCATTGAGCCAGTGCCTGCGGATGACTCATAATCTTGGTGAGAGCATCGATTGGCGTGGTGGGGGCAATTAATAGCTGCTGCTTAATGGGCAGAATGATTTCTTGCACCACCGTTAGTCCGCATTTATGAAAAAGGTGGTCGATGGTTGCATGAACGGATCCTTCCAAAGAATTCTCAACCGGAACGACTGCAAAATCTACCAGCTGTTGTTCTGCTGCTAAAAGACACTTGGGAATTGAAGGAAAAGCAATTAGTTCTGCATCAAGTGCAATTTTCTGAGCAGCTTGATGGGTGAAGGAACTTTTCGGGCCCAAATAACCAATTTTCATTGCTTCGCCAACCTTTCCACAATTTCCGTTACGATGGCAACAGGTTCTTTTCCAGTAGTGTCTACTTGAATCACTGCGGCTTCTTCATACAAGGGCAGCCGGGGTTGCAAAATTTCCCGAACCTCTGAGGCAGTCTTATCATCAGCTAAGGGCCGTTTGTTGATTTGATCTTGCACAATTCGTTGGTACAGCTGATCCGGATCTGCTTTTAAGTAGATAACTGTGGGATGCTTTTTTAACAAACTGCGATTTTGTTCTTTCAAGACGATTCCGCCACCGCAAGCAACTACCTCATTACCAGTCAACGCCTTTGCCAGCGCCTGAGTTTCAGCTTTTCGAAAGGCCGCCTCCCCCGCCGTTTTGAAATAGGCCGGAATCGACATACCAATTTCACTTTCAATCATTTGATCCAAATCAATAAACGGGCGCGCCAATTCTGCTGCCAGCTGTCTTCCAATGGTACTTTTCCCGGCGCCCATGAAACCGATTAGCAAAATGCCGGCCATCTTATTTTCCTCCTTTGATACTGAGTGTGTGAAGGTCAGCGAAGAACTCCGGATAAGAAACGGCGACGGCTTCTTCTCTTTGTAGTTGCGTTTCACCTTTAGCAATCAACGCAGCAATGGCTAACATCATACCAATTCGGTGATCACCGCGGGAATCTACGGTAGCGCCTTGTAAAGGAGTCGGACCATTGATAATCAGTCCGTCTTCTGTTGGGGTGATGTCTGCACCCATCTTCTTCAATTCTTCAGCAGTTGCGTCGATTCGATTGGTTTCTTTGATCTTCAATTCTTCGGCATCTTTGATTATCGTTTGTCCTGTTGCTTGAGTTGCCAAGAGCGCAATAATGGGCAGTTCATCGATTAATCTGGGAATAATGGCTCCGGATATCGTGGTAGCCTGTAACTGACTTGTCATGATTTCCAGATCAGCAGATTGATTTTGTTGATCGACAGATAGCATGGATAACTTTGCTCCCATTGCCGTCATAACTTCCAAGATACCTGTGCGGGAAGGATTGATCCCGACATTTGTTAAGGTAATCTGGCTGTCTGCTGTGATTGCTGCGGCAACGAGGAAAAAGGCAGCAGATGAAATGTCCCCCGGCACAGAGACTTCTTGTGCTTTGAAAGTTTGAGGACCAGTGACTGTGATCGTCTTACCATCTTTGGCACAGCTGATTTCTCCACCAAACTGTTTGATCATCTCTTCTGTGTGATTGCGGGTTGGTTCTTTTTCAATGATAGTAGAGGTTCCCTGCGCCTGTAACGCAGCAAAAATCACCGCAGATTTCACTTGAGCACTAGCAACCGGCAGTTGATAATGGATAGGCTTTAATTGATCAGAACCGGACACTGTGATGGGTGGAAATTCACTACCAGAGCTTCCGGTAAGCCTTGCCCCCATTTCTCGCAAAGGCAACATAACACGATTCATTGGCCGTTTTGCTAAAGAATCATCACCAAAAAGAGTGGTCGTGAAGGGCTGTCCCGCCAAAATTCCCATCATCAAGCGGATGGTGGTACCTGAGTTCCCCACGTCAATTGCCCCAGAGGCAGCTTTTAAGCCGCGGAAACCGACACCGGTAACTGTAATTGTTTCTCCATCATCTTCAATGGGAACCCCCAAAGCGCGAAAAGCATTTAACGTGGAGAAACAGTCTTCCCCTCGCAAAAAATTACGGATTGTAGTGGTTCCTTCTGCTAAAGCTCCGAACATGATGCTCCGGTGGGAAATAGATTTGTCCGCAGGGATTTGGATCGTTCCTTTTAAACCATTGGCGGTAGGTCCTAATTTCATAATATCCTCCTTTGATAGTGCGCTGCTTTTTAATACGCTTATTCGTGTACCACAGGTTTTATTTTAAGCGACAAGGGTAATCTGTATAAGTTTGCAGACAATTCATGCCCGCTTGCAAATCCCGTTCATTTTTGAACGTAATCTGCAAGACCCCATTGATATCTTCTCTAGTCTCTTGAATTTTTAGATTGATGATTGACAGTTCAGCTTTTCCCAGCAGTCCTGTAACCTCGGCAACAACGCCGGGAACATCTGGGACATCCACATAAAGATCATAGAAGGCTGGAATGGCCCCATTTTTATGAACAGGAAGTCGGTCGCGAGTGTCTCTCGCATGGTCGAAAAAATCATAGATTCCCTGTTGGTCACGGTGAATTAACAGTCGTTGGACTTGAGACATCTGCTCTTGCCAAAGGGTCAGTTGAGACATCAATGTTTCCCGATTACTCAATAAAATGTCTGTCCACATTTTGGGATCGGATGAAGCAATCCGAGTAATGTCACGAAAACCTCCGGCAGCCAGCTGTTTAGCCCGGGGGTGTTCTTGATTGAAAACATCAGCTTGTGTTACTAAACCAGCTGCAATGATATGTGGCAGATGACTCAACATTCCGGTGATTTCATCGTGTTCCTCTGGTGAAAGTTCAACATATTTTGCCCGGGTACCCGAAAATAATTCCTTTAACACGTCCAGTGAGTCATGATCTTTTTCTTTAGGAGTAAAAATATAGTAGGCATTTTCAAACAAATCTTCATCGCAAGCATTGACTCCGGATTTATGAGAACCTGCCATCGGGTGCCCACCGATGAATGTAAAAGAACACGAAGCAGCAGCTTCACTGATAACTTTTTTGGTGCTGCCGGCATCTGTCACGATGACCCCGGTCTTTAGTGTCAATTGACAAAGCGTCTGTAGATAGTCCAAGGTCACACTGACCGGAGTAGCAAAAACGATGATATCTGCTTGTGTTGCCGCTGTCTTGAAATCAGTCGCTGCCGTTTGGATAATGCCTTTTTCAAGCGCTGTTTGACGGGTCACTGAAGATTTATCCCAGCCGATTACGGTGCATTGAGGGTGATCACGCCGGATACAGCGGGCCAATGAAGCCCCAATCAATCCTAAGCCGGTGATTAAAACTTGCTGTTCCACACTGGTTTCCCCTCTCAGTAATTTTTCAAGTACTCTCTATATGCGGCAACTGCCGCCTTCAGCTCATCGAATGAGTCGCTGCCGAATTTTTCTAAAAAGGCTGTGGCTAATACTGTCGCTGCTACATTTTCAGCAACGACGGAAGCTGCTGGGACAGCTGTACTGTCTGATCGTTCCACACTGGCCTTGTAAGGCTCTTTTGTTTCAATATCGATGGTCTGTAGCGGCTTATATAAAGTCGGGATTGGTTTCATGACTCCTTTGATGACAATGGCTTCACCATTTGTCATGCCTCCTTCAAAGCCGCCGAGATTATCGTTTTTTCGTGTGTAGCCATCTGCCTCACTCCATTGGATTTCATCCATTACCAATGATCCCGGCAGATTACCTGCTTCAAAACCAACCCCAAACTCTACTCCCTTGAAGGCATTGATACTGACAATGGCTTGGGCCAACTTGGCATCAAGTTTTTTATCCCATTGCACATAACTGCCTAATCCAGCAGGAACGCCGCCAATGATGACTTCAACTACGCCACCAATCGTATCGCCTTTTTTCTTGGTCGCATCAATCAGGGCTTTGATTTCTTCTTCCACAGTTGGGTCAACAACTCGAATTTCTGATGCTTCCGAACGTTCCTTGATTTCTTGAATCGACATACCATCAGGAATCGTCGCTTTGATGCCACCTAAAACTGTCACGTGCCCGGCAACAATCACCCCGAGCTCCGACAATAATTTCTTTGCTACTGCGCCAATTGCAACCCGCATCGTTGTTTCTCTGGCAGAAGAGCGTTCTAAAACATTTCGCAGGTCCCGATGGTGATATTTCATGCCTCCAACTAGATCCGCGTGACCAGGCCGGGGCCGAGTCACTTTTCTGACAGCCTTTGCTTCTTCGGAAACATCCTCAGCTGCCATAATCGTCGTCCAGTTTTTCCAGTCACGATTTTCGACTACTAAAGTAACCGGTGCCCCAATCGTCTTGCCATGGCGCACCCCCGATAGAATCTGCACCTGGTCTTTTTCAATCTTCATGCGACCTCCTCGACCATAGCCGGTTTGCCGCCGTGCCAATTCAATGTTGATGTCTTCTGTCGTCAACGGTAATCCTGCCGGTAGTCCTTCAATGATAGCCGTCAATTGCGGGCCGTGTGATTCCCCTGCTGTAATATAGCGCATTAGCTTACATCCTCTCTATCTAAGTATTGTCGTAGTTCTTCAAGTGGCACCGTCACGATTTTGGCTTCACCGATATCGGTTAATAAAATCAGCTTCAAATTTGTCCCACGGGCTTTCTTGTCATGGGTAATTGCTTCAAACAAACGCGCTTCATCCCAATTCTCTGCATGAATTGGCAGATGAAATTTTTCAATCATGGCTTTTAACCGGGCCGTACTTCCCACAGGAGACAACCCAATTTTCTCTGCGTGAGCATTGATCTGCATCATGCCAATCGCAACGCCCTCACCATGACTGACTACGCCATAGCCTGATGTTTTTTCAACTGCGTGGCCAATCGTGTGGCCAAAGTTCAAAATCAGTCGAATGCCGTTGTCAAACTCATCTTCTTCCACGACTTTTTGTTTCACTTTCAAAGTTTCTGTAATCACATAGTCAGCCTGGGCCAACAAATCGTTTTCATCTGTCAAATTATTCAAAAAATTCCAAAGGTCAAGATCCGCAATAGCAGCTGACTTGATGATTTCCGCAATACCTTCTCTGATCCTTCTCCTATCCAAAGTTGTCAAGACTTCCGGATCGATCAGTACGCCATCTGGTTGACTGAAAGTGCCGACTAGGTTTTTGGCTTTGGCTGTGTTGACAGCTGTCTTACCACCAATGCTTGAGTCTACTTGTGCCAAAAGGGTCGTGGGGATTTGAATAAAATGGATCCCACGCATATACGTAGATGCCGCAAAAGCAGCTAAATCGCCGATAACGCCCCCACCTAAGGCAATAATGCCGTCAGAACGAGTGAACCCTTCATCGGCTAAAAAGCTGTAGATATTCTCTGCCTCTGCCAATGATTTACTCGCCTCTCCATTGGCAACAACGTGAATAACTGGTTCAAAGCCGGCTTTCTCTACAGCTTGTCGGACGATTTCAGCGTAGAGAGGCGCCACATTGTCATCCGTGATAATGGCAACTTTTTGTGGCTGCCAAAGCTCTTTTAGCAAAGAACCGACTTCTTTTAAGCAACCTTTTCGGATATGAATATCGTATTGATGGTCTTTTAAATGGATGGTCAGCATTTTATTTCCCCCTTGAGGGATTACCGAGAGCTTGGTCTCAGCAATCCCCGACTTTTTGGATGAACAACTTTTGGTTTGAATCAGCCACCGATTTCCAATGCTTTGATTTCTTTCATGGCTTTTTCCATGATTGTGACTTCCTTCATCATTCTCATGTAAGTTTTTTCATTCAACGATTGAGGGCCATCTGACCAAGCATTGGCTGGATCTGGATGAATCTCTACGATCATACCGTCTGCGCCGGCAGCAACACCCGCTCTAGCCATTGGTGGTACCAAGTCCCAAATCCCGGTACCGTGGGAAGGATCGACGATGATTGGGAAATGACTGAGTTTTTTGATTAGAGGAACAGCACTAAGATCAAAGGTGTTTCTTGTGGCGGTTTCGTAGGTTCGAATCCCTCGTTCAATGAAAATCACCGGTGACTTGTCAGAAATTGCGATGTATTCTGCCGCATTGAGCCATTCATCAATGGTCCCGGCAATCCCGCGTTTAAGACCAATGGGTTTCCCCGTTTTACCGACAGCTTGGAGCAACTTGTAGTTTTGCATGTTCCGAGCACCAATCTGCAAAATGTCACTGTATTCAGCAACCATCTCGATATGGCTTTCATCCATAACTTCAGTAATGACCTTCATATCAAATTCATCGGCTGCCTGGCGGATGTATTTCAGCCCTTCTTCTTCCAGACCTTGGAAAGCGTAAGGAGAGGTACGGGGCTTGAAGGCTCCCCCACGTAAAATTTGGGCGCCGCCGGCTTTTGCGATACGGGCACACTCTCTGATTTGATCCAGTCCTTCAATGGAACAAGGGCCTGCCATCGTAACAAAATTTCCGTCACCGATTTTCACACCATCGACATCCACGACAGTGTCTCCAGGGTGAAATTCGCGAGAAGTCAATTTGTAAGTATTGGAGATTCGGACCGCTTTTTCTACCCCATCGTAGCTGTAAAAAGCGACATCCTGGACATTGCGGGTATCACCTTTCAAACCGATGACGATATGTTCAGAACCTTCATCAATATTAACATCTAGTCCTTCTTTTTTTATACGCTTAACCACATTTTCTACTTGTTCGCGGGTAGCCCCGGGTTTCATAATGACGATCATTTTCATTTCTCCTTTTTTGTAAATCATTGAACAGATTGGCAATGTTCCTGTTTTTCATCGCTAAACTGTGTGATTGTTCCTTTTATTTTCAAGTATTACTGCGCTTCAATCAACGGCTTGATCGTGGCAGTGGGCATTTCTTTGCCAGTCCACAATTTGAAGGCTGCGGCCCCTTGATACAACAACATACCTAAGCCGTTTGCTGTTTTGAGGCCCCTTGCTTTGGCTTCTTGCAAAAGTAAGGTTTCCCGAGGATCGTAAATGACATCATATACGGCCAGCTCCCCTTTTAAAAGCTCAAAGTCCGGCAAAGCGCTGGCAGCCGTATGCGGCGCCATCCCCACGCCAGTAGCATTGACCAGCAGGCAACTATCGGCCAGTGATTCGGACAATTGGTCTGCTTGTGCTTCTAAATCAAAGAGCTGAATCTGGCAGCCGGTTTCTGCGGCAATCACTTGTAGTTTTTCCGCACTTTTTGCAAAAAATTGATCTTTACGATTGTAGACGTGAATCGCTTTAACGCCGTCCAAGGCTGCTTGAGTGATGATGGCGGTTGCTGCCCCACCAGCTCCTAAAATTGTTATCTGTTGATTGATGGGATTCACATCAATGTCTTGCAAGCTGCGCATAAAGCCGCTGCCGTCAGTGTTGTGTCCTACCAATTTGCCGTCACTCGGAACAATTGTATTTACAGCACCGATTAATCGAGCCGCTGGTGATACGTCATCCAAGTAAGGCAGGACTGCAGCTTTATGGGGCATGGTCACATTGGCACCGATAAATGACAGTGTTTTGATTGCCTCTAGTGCAGCTGCTACTTCTTCAGACTCGATATCAAAAGAAAGATAGACAGCATCAATGCCACAAGCTGCAAAAGCGGTGGTGTGCATCAGTGGTGAAATGCTGTGATGTGTTGGTTTGCCGATCAATCCAGCAAGACGGGTATGCCCCGTGATCATTTTTTTCATGGGTTTCCTCCAATCCTGACTACTTTTCCAAAAGCCGTCCAATCTGTTTTAAACAAATTGAAGCGCTCCGACAACTCCTTGTGAAGTGATCACAAATTAAGATTTTATCGAAGAGTCTTTGTTCTTGACCGCCTTCTCTTGTTTGACAAAAAAAGGGCATCCACCGCGACGAATCTACAGTGAACACCCTCAAATGCCTTGTCCGGACAAAGCGTAAAAGAAAAGCCACTATAGATATTCTCTACGGTGGCGAGTAAGTCAAGTCAAAATCCCTTAGCCATCATAGATACAAACTGCTGCGTCTGTACCCATGGTTTCATGAATACAGCCTATCTAAAATAGCTAAAGTAATACTTATTCAGTTGTGGGGTCAATGATCTTTTCATCAAGAATCGCTCCAAACTGGTTTAAGGTTGAGTTCAGTATAGACTCCTTGCAAACCCCTGTCAACAGTATTTGCAAGAAATATTCAGTTTTTCAAGAAAAGAAGCCGAAAATCCTGTTACTTTCATTGAAGATGTTCACGATTACAAGTCGTCTTCAAAGAACAATAATAGTTCTGACAAGGTGAGAAGCTGCTTTTCTTTTGCATCCAAGTCTTTGGCAATTCTGCCCTTTTTCATCAGGATCAAGCGATTGCCAAATGCCAGAGCATCCTCCATATGATGTGTGATCATCAAACAAGTGAGGTTTTGATCCGTCACCATGTCATTGGTGAGCTGCATCAGATTTTTAGAAGTTTTGGGGTCTAAAGCAGCAGTGTGTTCATCCAAAAGCAGCAATTCTGGTTCCGTTAAAGTTGCCATTAATAGACTCAATGCCTGACGCTGCCCGCCAGACAAATTTCCAGTAGGGGTATCCAAATGATTTTCCAAGCCGTTTCCTACTCGTTGGCACAGCTTACCATAATATTCTTTGCGTTCATTGAGCTTTCGAGGTGCTAAAAGACGATGCTGGCCGCGTTTTTCAGCCAATAAAAGATTTTCGGCAACCGTCATGCGGGGAGCCGTCCCCATTTTAGGATCTTGAAAAACACGGGCGATGTACTTTGCCCGATCCTCTTCTGATCTTCTGGTCACATCGTGTTCGTTGATCCGTATTTTTCCGGAAGTCATCGGCAGTGTACCGGCAATGCTGTTAAAAAGTGTACTCTTACCAGCACCGTTTCCCCCCACTACAGTGACAAATTCCCCAGGATTGATGGTCAAATCAATATGATCTAACAGGACACGCGTCTCATCCATTCCGTTTTTAATCGTTTTGTAGCCCTTTTCGATGGTTAAACGAGTCATTGTCCTGCCTCCTCTTTTTCAAAGCCTGTCTTCAGATGCAGTGCTTGCTTCAATTGTGGAATTATCAAGCAGACTGCCAGGATAGCTGAAGAGATGATCTTCAAGTAAGTCGTGTCAAAGCCAGCGAAAATAATCAAGAAGACAATCAGTTGGTAGATAATACTGCCTACGACGATAGCAATCAATCGTTCGGCAAAGGTCAACTCGCCAAAGAGCACTTCACCGATAATAATTGCCGCCAAACCGATGACAATGACCCCCACGCCTTTTGAAACATCAGCATACCCGTCATTTTGAGAAATCAACGCGCCGGATAATGCGATAACTCCGTTTGAAAGGGTCAAACCTAAAATTTTCATCCGATCTGTTTTGATACCCAAAGAGCGCGCCATCGTTTCATTGTCACCGGTAGCAATGTAAGCTTGCCCCAGATCGGTATTGAAGAAAAATAGTAGCAAAACAATCGTCAGTACCACGAACAATGCGCCTAAAAGGACAATATCAAAGTAGTCTGGCAGATTCATTTTTGTGAAGAAGTCCTGAATCTTGGGATATTGATGCCCCAGCCCTTTGTTGGGACTTTTCATCACATAAAGAATGACTGAATTTAAACCGGACATAACCAAAATCCCTGCCAAAATGACTGGAATCTTACCCTTCGTGTATAACACCCCAGTCACAAAGCCGGCGCACATGCCGGCCAATACGCCTAAAAGTGTTGCCAAGACTGGATGAATGCCATTGGTGATGGCCGTCACACAAACAGCCCCACCTAAAGGAAAGGTTCCTTCTGTAGTCATGTCTGGAAAGTTTAAAATCCGATAAGTCATAAAGATACCGATTGCCAGTAACGACCATAACAGTCCTTGGCCGATTGTTGAAACGATCATAATTTTTCTCCCCTTGTCTCCGATTATGCGGCGGCTCATGTTTAGCGAACTGCTTTTTTACAAGTTCCACACACTTATTGTGGTAGTTACACTCCAGGATTATTCTGTGAAGCGGGCATCTTTGGTCAGCTCATCGGATAGATGGATTTCCAATGCTTCTGCTTGTTTTTGGTTAATGATGGTTTCCCCTTTTGAAAAAGTGAAAATCGGCGTAGTTGCTGGTTCGGCTTCACCCTTTACGATTTGAGCAGCCATTTTTCCCGTCTGCACACCTAGTTCTTTTTGACTGACCCCAATCGTTGCCACGCCACCTTGTTGAACCATAGTCTCAACAGAAGGAAAGACCGGTAGCTTTTGTTTTTCGGCTTCTTGTGCAACGGTTTCCATCGCATTGGCAATGGTGTTGTCTAAAGGAATAAAGACAAAGTCAACTTCATTGGCCAAAATTTGAACCGTCTGAGCAACTTCATTTGTAGAAGCTACTGGTTTGTTGACAACTTCCATACCCAGTTCTTTGGCTTTTTCAGAGGCTTTGGCCACTTGGAACTTCGAGTTGGCTTCTGAAGAGGCGTAAAGCATTCCAACTTTTTTAGCGTTGGGCAACATTTTTTTAGCCAGCGCAATGATTTCTTCTACAGGCGGCTGGTCAGAGACACCGGTGATATTGGCACCTGGAGCATCATTGGAAGCGACGAGACCAGCCCCTTCAGGATCGGTAACGGCTCCTAACACAATAGGTATATCTTTTTTCTTGACGTTGTTGTCGAGAGCTTGGGCAGCTGGAGTTGCAATGCCTATCAAGACTTCTGATTTGTCTTGGACCAGTTGTTGACTCATCGTGTTGAGTTTGCTTTGATCACCTTGACCATTTTGGAAATTAATTGTTAGATTTTCGCCTTCTTTTAAGCCCTCTTCTGCCAAGCCTTCCTTGATTCCTTCATAAATTTGATCCAATGCCGGGTGACTCATCAGCTGAAGTACTCCTACTGTATATTGCTTCTGATTGCTAGTTGTCGAAGTAGTGGTTTTGGCTGATTTGTTGTCTTTTTGGAATCCTTGAAAAAGAGCAAAGCCTCCCAATACGATTACGATTACTGCAACAGCTGCCAAAAGTCCTTTGTTTTTCATAATTAGTCATCCTTTCTTATTCCTTCTCGTCATAAACCCTTGTTACTTTTTAAAGAAATATTGCCAACAGAGCTTGAAATTGAGTATCCTTCATCACTATCCCCCGATTTTGATAAAGAAAAAAACCGCATAGATAGTGTCTATGCGGTCAATAAATTCGAATCGTCCGTCATAGATACAAATTTTAGAAGGATACTCTAAAAAGTTGTATCTATGGAAAAAAGCTCCACCAATACAACTACCTACGCCAGATACGCCATGCTTGAGATCGTCCTGAGTTGAAAATAGTTGTTGTCATGATGGTCACTCCTCTTTTAATAAATTATTGTTAAAAACAGAATACGCTATGAAAATCTTTCCGTCAATCAATTTCTGAAAAAATCTGAATAATCAACCAGTATCCAGTCCCCCGACAATGAAAATTATTCCTCATCCAGGCTTTTAATGTTCCACATAGGCAGGCGATTCAGCTCTGGAATGAAAGAAGAGTCTTTGTCTGTTAGCTTAGAAAATTCCAAACGATTTTTCTCAACCCCTTTTTCAAAGAAGACAAAGGTTACTTTTGTAGGATCGATGTTGTATTTTTCTCCGATATTGACGGTGTCATAAACGAGAGGATAGTAGTAAAAGTCGCGATTCAGCTCCTTGTGCTTTTGCTCCAGTAAATGATCCACCTGATTGCGCTCATCACCGTGGGGCGGCGCAAACATCACTGAAATCGCACTTTTTGAAGCAATCCATTGATCCTCTTTGCCATACTCAATCGTCTTCATACGCTCAGAAACCAGACCTGGGTAGATGATTTCTTCATATTCTGATTGTCTGACACGAGCTTGAGCCACGACCATAGAAACTGAAAAAAGCGCCACACAGGCTAAGATACCGGCAAAAGTTAGTAAGCCCCTTCGCTGATTGGTATAAAACCAGCCTTCCAAATCTTCATAGAAATCTCTCACGCCATTTTTAATAGCCTTCAAGGTGCGTCTTATCCGATCCATGGTGTTCCTCCTGTAGTCGGCAAGGTCTGAACTTATCGGTCAACCGTGCCTTTTTCCATCAGATTATCCTTAATACTAGCATTTGCTCCGGTAACGAGCAAGGTCAAAGAGAAACGCTTTAAACAAAAAATACAAAAAGAATAGTTACAAGCAAAAACTTTCTTTCTCAGGCAAGTTTGGTTATGATTAAAAAAGAGAAACAGCTGATAACTGCTGAGGGACTGTTGACCTCCGATTTTACAAAGTCGAAGGTTTTTTGACAAAAGCTTCGCTGATTTTTTCAGCGGTGGGAGGAATACTATGACGCACTTATCCGATGTAATTATGAATTTTATGAGCCCGGTTTTTCAATTAATCGTAACCGGCCTCAATACACTGTCCATCCTGGTTTTGATCTGGGGCGTGGTGATTTCCGGCTATGACTTTATCAAAACAGAATGCACCCAGCCAGACCATGTTCGGGCTGCACGGCACAATAACTTCATTCGTAATTTTTTGGGCAGCTACATTCTATTGAGCTTGGAAATTTTAATTGCTGCCGATATCATTGAATCCATCGTCAATCCTACCTTTGAAGACATTCTTCGACTAGCCGCGGTGGTCGTGATTCGAACAGTGATTTCATTTTTCTTGCATCGTGAAATCCAGGAGGCATTGGACGAAGAAGAACACAATCAAGAAGAACGGCAAAAAATCCAACGAAAATTGCGCTGAACAGGTGTGGACGGTCTACTCTCGGTGGGCCGTTCTTTTTATTTGGTGAAAAGTCGCTTATAATGAATAGGTGTGCTTTAAAGCCAGCCACTTTTGTCACCTTTTTTAGTAGACAACACACTGACAATACGAAACTATTGATTTTTATAGAAATGAGGAATGACTGATGTCCTTTGACGGAATATTCACCCATCAGATGGTAGATGAACTGCAAGCGACTCTCATA
The DNA here is from genome assembly GCF_049166715.1 of Enterococcus infantis. Classification (NCBI taxonomy): domain Bacteria; kingdom Bacillati; phylum Bacillota; class Bacilli; order Lactobacillales; family Enterococcaceae; genus Enterococcus; species Enterococcus infantis. Next base: position 27,326 of record NZ_JBMHFB010000008.1, read on the forward strand.
AGTGGTCGGGTGAGTAAGATCCACCAACCCTATCCAAACGAAGTTGTTCTGGTGATCCGCAGTCAGGGAAAAAATCGCAAATTACTTTTGTCCGCCCACCCTGCGTATGCCCGAGTGCAAATTACTAATATGTCTTATAGCAATCCAGACACCCCACCTAATTTTGTGATGATGCTCAGAAAATACTTGGAAGGTGCCATTTTAGAAGCCATCCAGCAAGTTGACAATGATCGCGTGATTCATTTTACCTTTAGTCGTCGCGATGAGCTGGGGGATCTTCAAAACATTCTTTTGGTGGTGGAATTGATGGGCCGCCACAGTACGATTTTACTGCTGAATCAAGAGAGTGGAAAAATATTGGATGCTATCAAGCATATCGGCTCCAGTCAAAATACTTACCGCTCACTCCTTCCAGGCCTCGAATATATCGCGCCGCCCAAACAAGAAACAATCAATCCCTACCTTGCTTCTGATCACGAGGTTTTTGAGCGATTGTCTCGCTTGCCGGAACTAACCGGAAAAGCACTACAGCAGCAATTCCAAGGTTTGGGACGTGATACAGCAGACGAACTTGCTTTCCGGCTATTAAAGCGACCAAATGAAAAATTACCTGTTTGGCAGGAGTTTTTTGAAAGTCTTCAGCAGAAAAAACAGCCTACTTATTACCTTGTAGGACAAAAAGAATTTTTCACACCCACGGCTTTTCAATCCTTAGCTGAGTCAGCAGAAAAAGCACAAGACTATGAGTCTCTCAGCAGTCTTTTAGATGCCTTCTATCATGACAAAGCCGAGCGGGATCGTGTGAAGCAACAAGGCGGCGAGTTGATTCGTAAAGTAGAAAATGAATTGAAGCGCAACCGCAGTAAGCTGGCAAAGCGGGAACAGACCTTAAAAGATTCGGAAAATGCCGAAGAATTCCGCCAAAAAGGTGAACTGTTAACTACCTTTTTATATCAAGTTCCCCGCGGTGCTAAAACAGTCGAAGTTGCTAATTATTACGATGAAGATCGCCTCTTGTCTATCCAACTGGATCCGGCGCTGACTCCTAACCAAAATGCCCAGAAGTATTTTACGCGCTATCAAAAGCTTAAAAATGCCGTCAAGCTGGTCTATCAACAGATTGCTGAAACCAAGGCGGAAATCGCTTATCTGGAATCTGTACTGGCGCAATTAGAAATCGCTGGGCCAATGGATTTATCAGTGATTCGCGAAGAATTGACCGCTCAAGGCTATATCAGAAATCGTAATCCGAAAAAGCGCAAAGAGAAACCTTCACAGCCAGAAGTATTTCATGCTTCAGATGGCACTGAAATCTTGGTTGGAAAAAATAATCTGCAAAATGACCAACTGACTTTGCGAACGGCTCGCAAGACGGATACTTGGTTACACGCCAAAAACATCCCAGGCTCTCATGTCATCATCCGGACTGATACGCCTTCTGAAAAAACGTTGATGCAGGCAGCAAATTTGGCGGCTTATTATTCCAAGTATCGCAACTCTGCTCAAGTCCCGGTTGACTATGTGCAGGTGAAATACATTCGTAAGCCAAACGGTGCCAAACCAGGGTATGTCATCTATGAGAATCAGAAAACCCTTTATGTTACCCCAGAAGAAACTGAAATAGCTAAACTTCGAGGATAATCCTGTGTTTTCAAACAGAACGTTAAAAAGACTCGATCATCAGGGACCGAGTCTTTTTTATATGCTATGACCGACCAACGGGAATTTTTTTATTCCTCAACTTCGTCAAAATAATAAATTCTGCGATCTTTACTCTCTTGAAGTGGCCGATTATTTCCTTGCAAAATCTCTTCTTGGAATTGAGACAAAAAGACTCTTGAAAGTTTTGTCGTCTCGTCAAATACAAACCAGTTGATTGGCCCCTTGGTAGGTGGAGTCGTCAAGGAACCGACATAGTGAAAATGACTTTTTGATCGTGGCAAAAACACGCTTGGATCGAAAACTTCTAAATGCTGATCCAAATCCCAAATTTCTGATTGCCGTAACGGGCTCTCTTCCAAAATTTCTGGAACAATCTCACACAGTACTCCTACCACCAAGTTGGTTCCTTCATTGTTCATATGAACGAGATGAATTTCCACCGGCTTTTGCTCACCGTCAATCCAATGCTCACTTGGCAAGTGATAGTGGATATCTGTCAGAGCATAGCTCACACCTTTAAAAACCACATGGCTTTCGCATTCAAAGGGAATAAAGTGAATCGTATTTTTAAATTCTTTTTCAGTGAAACGTTCGGTTCGGTAAGAAAAATGCAGGCTCTCAAAAGCAGCCTGTTTCCCGGAAACAGCCCCTTCGTGTCGAAGATGGATCGGTGATTGGTAGGCAAACTCAGCCCCTTCTCGATACCAGTCACATAAAGTGTGCCAGTGTTCGGGACCATTTTCTCCTTGATAGCTCCACGGAACATCCATATTCCGTTTAATCATCTGCCTCAATCCTTTCGTAAAAAAGAGTTGTCTGCATTTTACCGCAAAAACCGCTTAATTTGCCAACCAGCCGTTCGGATCTTCCTTGAATTTTTTTAAAAGTTCGAGATCTGCTTCATTAATATAATTAGTTTCCAAAGCAGCTTGAATCAATGTAGAATAGTTAGTCAATGTCAAAAGCGGAATGCCCGCCTTTTCAAAGTTTTCTTTTCCTTTTGGCAATTCATAGGTAAAAATGGCAGCTACCGCTAGAACTTCTGCCCCTTCACGTTTGGCAGCTTCTGCCGTCCCCAAAACAGAACCGCCGGTAGAAATCAAATCTTCAATAATAACCATTTTTTGGCCTTTTTGAATGCGCCCTTCTATTTGATTTCCTTTGCCGTGATCTTTTGCTTTGGAACGAATATAGACCATTGGCAAATCCAGAATATCCGCCACCCAAGCAGCATGAGGCACACCACCAGTAGCGGCGCCTGCAATGACTTCCACCTCTGGATATTCGGCTTTAATCTTTTCTGCCAAGCCTTGTGCAATCTGCTTACGAACTTTCGGATAGCTGATCGTAATGCGGTTGTCACAATAAATCGGGCTCTTGATACCTGAGGCCCACGTAAAAGGTTCATTGGGACTCAAAAAGACAGCTTCAATCTCTAAAAGGTCTTTAGCTACAGCAGTTTCAATCGTTGTCATCAAGCTTCACCATTCCATTCTTTTTTGATTTGAGTATAGGCTTCATAAGGGTTTGTTGCTTGTGTAATGGGACGGCCCACGACAATATAATCAGAACCGATTTTTCGCGCAGCAGCAGGGGTCATGACCCGTTTTTGGTCTCCTGCGTCAGCTCCTGTTGGACGAATTCCCGGAGTCAAGCAGATAAAGTCTTCGTCGGTGGCCTGTTTGATCGCTGTGACTTCTTGAGCAGAGCAGACCACGCCGTCCAAGCCAGCCTTTTTAGCGCATTGCGCATAATGACGGACACTTTCTTCCAGTGAGACTTGGATCAGTTGATCTTGATGCATTTGTTCTTCTGATGTAGATGTCAATTGGGTGACGGCAATCAACTTCGCTCGTTCTTGACCAGCTGGCTTGCCGGCTTCCAAACCTCTAAGGGCAGCCTCCATCATCTCAATTCCACCAGCGGCATGCACGTTGGCAATGGCAACCCCCATTCCCGCGATTCGCCTCATACCGCTTTCGACCGTATTCGGAATATCATGAAGTTTCAAATCTAAGAAAATATCATGACCTTGTCGCTTTAAGTAACGAACCACTTCTGGTCCGTCTTCATAAAACAATTCCATGCCTACTTTGACGAATAATTTTTCCTCGTGAGGAAAGTTTTTTAAAAAGAGTTGGACGCTGCCAAGATCTGGGAAGTCTAAGGCAATAATCGGACGTGTGTTCATACTTTTTTGCGCTCCTCTCGAACTTCTTGAATCAGTTTTTCTAAAGACTCTATACCTAACTCAGCCATTCGCAGGGGCAGCTGATCAATTAGTTTCGGACAAATGTAAGGATCCGTGAAATTAGCGGTTCCTACTGCAACAGCGGAAGCGCCAGCCATAAACATCTCTAAAACATCGTCTACTGTCATAACACCGCCCATGCCGATGATTGGCAAATCGCTAACACCTGCCACTTGATGAATCAGCCGAATTGCTACCGGCTTGATGGCCGGACCAGACAAGCCTCCAGTTAAATTGGCTAAAATTGGTTTGCGGGTGTTAAGGTCAATGCGCATCCCCAAAAGTGTATTGATCATCGTAAACCCGTCAGCGCCACCAGCTTCAACGGCTTTGGCGATAGGAACGATATCTGTGACATTTGGTGAAAGTTTGACATATACCGGCACCTTAGCCACCTTTTTGACAGCAGCCGTCAAACTTCCAGCGACATCTGGCTCAGTTCCAAACGCCATCCCACCATGACGGACGTTGGGACAAGAGATATTTAATTCAATCGCTTTTACGTTTGGCGCATCACCGATTTTGGCGCAAACCTCTACATAATCTTCTTCACAAGAGCCTGCAACATTGGCGATGATCGGCAATGTTGGATAACGCTCTGCTAAATACGTCAGGTGTTCTTCCATCACGACTTTCATGCCGGGATTTTGTAAGCCGATCGCATTCAACATGCCACTGGGAGTTTCAGCAACTCGCGGTGTTTCATTGCCAAAACGCTCTTTTGGGGTAGTCGCTTTGATCATGATTGACCCGAGTTCATTTAAATCATAATATTCGCCATACTCCTTACCAAATCCGAAACACCCGCTAGCAGGAATGATAGGGTTTTTCAAATCCAATCCGGGGAGTTGTATACGTAAGTTTTCATTCATATTAGATGACCACCTTTCCGACTGGGAAAATTGGCCCTTGATCGCAGACCTTCACACTCTTTTGACCGGTTTCATCATCGGCAATGTGACAGACACAGGCATAGCATGCACCTATCCCACAGGCCATACGGGATTCTAAAGAAATCTGCGCATTCGGGTGATCAGAAAACAATTGATCGACCGTTTTCAACATCCCATTGTTCCCGCAAGCAAAGACGGCAGCCGGTGGATTATCCCCATAGTCTTCTGCTGCTAAAGCTGTTAACAAAAGGTTTCCCACATTGCCGTGAACCCCAAAGCTGCCATCATCAGTTGCAAAACGACACTCCCCAAGAGCCTTGAATTCTTCTGTGTAATACATGACTTCTTTTGAAGCAAAGCCCAGAAAATGGATTGGGACAGCCCCAAGAGCCAAAATCCGGCGGGAAAGTTCATACAGAGGTGGAATCCCAATCCCCCCACCAATGATGTAGACCTCATCACCAGCTTGAATCTGTGACAAGTCAAAGCCATTCCCCAAAGGACCCAAAACATCTAGTTGCTCCCCTGCTTGCAGCTGAGCAAAAACTTTGGTACCTTCTCCTTCTGTCCGGTAAATAATTCGACAAGTTCCTGCTTCACGATCAATGTGATTGATACTGATTGGTCGCCGCAACAACATATCTTCCCGCGGCACTCGAATATGCAAAAACTGTCCGCTTTTTTTCATTTCCTGTACCAGATGTCCGGACAGTGTCATTTCGTAGATACGCGGAGCCAATTGACGTTGTTGTGTGATGGTCATCATTTCCTGTTTCAATGAAAACTCCCCTTTGGTTGCCGCAGTTGCCTAAGCGACAGTCATTATTCTCAGCGAAAGCTATTTTTCCCACTTGCCCTGGTTACAGAGCGGAGAAAAATAGCTTTTGCAAATAGATTACAGCTTTTGTCTATGGCCTTTTGCCGTTAGAAAAACTGATGTGTGATGAATCAAATCGCTTGCGTAGAGAACGCTCGGTCTTCCATGACTTTCAAAATTGCATCGGCAGTGTCCAACGAAGTGAAGAGCGGTACACCGTGCTCAACAGCCTCCCGACGGATGATAAAGCCGTCTTCTGACGCGCCTTGCCGGTTCTTGTCCATCGTATTGATCACCAGTTGTGTATTGCCGCTGCGAATGAGGTCGATGACGTTTTCTTCGCAATTGGTTTCAGAAATTTTGCAGATCGGTTTCACAGCCAATCCTTGCTGTTGGAAATAATCTGCGGTTCCTTTAGTGGCTAGCAGGCTGAAGCCCACTTCTTGAAAACGGCGTGCCAAAGCGAGGGCTTCTTCTTTAGCATCGTCAGCAATTGTGAACAAGACGGCACCAAATTCCGGAATTTTCAATCCAGCTGCTTCAAAAGCTTTGTACAGTGCTTTTTCCAAACTGCGGTCTGACCCCATGACTTCGCCGGTTGATTTCATTTCAGGGCCCAAATAGGTATCAACTTTCTGTAACTTAGTAAAAGAGAAGACTGGTGCTTTGATGTGCACGTTATTATCTTCCGGATACAAGCCGTTTTCATACCCTAGATCCTTCAGCTTGGTTCCTAAGATGGCTTTGGTTGCAATTTGCGCCATAGGAATACCGGTGACTTTGCTCAAAAAAGGAACTGTCCGGCTAGCCCGTGGATTGACTTCAATCACATAGACTTTATTTTCATGGATAACAAACTGGATGTTCATCATTCCGATACAGTTCAGACCCAAAGCTAATTTTTGTGTATAGTCAGCAATGGTTGCTTTGATTTCTGCGCTCATGAATTGTGGTGGATAAACAGCCATTGAGTCTCCAGAGTGGACCCCAGCTCGCTCGATGTGTTCCATAATTCCCGGAATCAAGACCGTTTCACCGTCGCAGATTGCATCGACTTCACATTCGGAACCTGTCAGGTAACTATCTACTAGGACGGGGTGTTCTGGTGAAGCTTTGACAGCAGTCTCCATATAGTTTTCCAGATCCGCTTGATTTTCAACAATTTCCATCGCACGCCCCCCCAACACATAACTTGGACGTACCAAAACCGGATAGCCGATTCTTTCAGCGATAGCCACAGCTTCTTCTTTATTGGTCGCGGTATCTCCTGGTGGTTGCGGAATGTCTAAGGCTTTTAAAGCTTGCTCGAAAAGGTCACGATTTTCTGCGCGATCCAGATCTTCAATCGACGTACCTAAAATTTTCACACCAGCTTTGACCAATGGTTCCGCCAAGTTGATCGCCGTTTGCCCGCCGAATTGGACGATGACCCCTTCTGGTTGTTCCAGATCAATGACGTTCATGACATCTTCCAAAGTCAGCGGTTCAAAGTACAGTTTATCGGAGATGGAGAAGTCGGTAGAAACTGTTTCTGGGTTACTGTTCATGATGATTGCTTCATAGCCTGCAGCTTGAATCGCTTTAACAGAATGAACAGTCGCATAGTCAAATTCTACCCCTTGTCCGATTCGAATAGGACCAGAACCCAGAACAAGAACTGACGGTGTTTTTGAACGGTGACTTTCATTTTCAAATTCATAGGTGCTGTAAAAATATGGGGTTTCAGATTCAAACTCAGCTGCACAAGTATCCACCATTTTGTAGACAGGCAGCAGCTTTTCTTCTTGGCGCAACTGGCGAATCTCATTTTCAGTCATATTCCATAATTGACCAATCTTCTTATCGGCAAAACCATTTTGTTTTGCTTGTTTCAACAAGTCCAAATCTTTTGGTGTCGCAGCTAAGGATTGCTCAATTTCCACGATGTGAAGGAGTTTATCCAAGAAGAAAAGATCGATTTTAGTTAATTCAGCAATTTCTTCAATCGTATAGCCGCGGCGGATAGCTTCAGTGACATAAAACAAGCGGTCATCTTGCGCCCGAACCATCTTTTTCGTCAATTCCGCATCAGTTACTGTTGCCAACTCAGCAATTTCGGCGTGATAGGTGCCGATTTCCAGCGAGCGAACAGCTTTTAACAAGGACTCTTCGATGTTACGGCCGATTGCCATGACTTCACCAGTGGCTTTCATCTGGGTACCCAATACTCGCTCACCGCTTTCGAATTTGTCGAAAGGCCAACGAGGAATTTTCGCTACCACGTAGTCCAATGCCGGTTCAAATTCAGCGTAAGTCGTTTCAGTCACTGGGTTTTTCATTTCATCCAAGGTTAATCCGACAGCAATTTTTGCAGCGAGCTTTGCAATCGGGTACCCTGTTGCTTTTGAAGCCAGGGCTGAAGAACGAGAGACCCGCGGATTGACTTCAATAACATAATAGTTGAAGCTGTCAGGATCCAGGGCCAACTGAACATTACAGCCGCCTTCAATTTTCAGAGCGCGAATAATCGACAAAGACGCATCTCGCAACATTTGGTATTCGTAGTCACTCAAAGTTTGACTTGGCGCAAATACGATGGAGTCTCCCGTGTGGATTCCCACGGGGTCGAAGTTTTCCATGTTACAGACCACAATCGCATTGTCAGCAGAGTCTCGCATCACTTCATATTCGATTTCTTTGAAGCCGGCAATTGATTTTTCAATCAGACATTGGGTCACTGGCGACAGTTTTAAGCCGTTCTCTGCAATCGTGCGGAGTTCTTCTTCATTGTCACACATTCCGCCGCCGGTACCACCAAGGGTAAATGCCGGTCGTACGATGATTGGATAACCGATTTGATTAGCAAAGGCCACCGCTTGTTCGACAGTTGATACGATTTCTGATTCCGGAATGGGTTGACCCAAATCTTCCATTAGTTGTTTGAAAAGATCCCGGTCTTCGGCTTGGTCGATAGCAGAAAGTTTAGTACCCAGCAATTCGATGTCCAGTTCTTCTAAAATTCCAGATTCAGCTAGTTCCATCGCCATGTTCAACCCAGTTTGTCCCCCCAGAGTTGGCAAGAGTGCGTCTGGGTTTTCTTTGCGGAGAATACGGGAAACAAATTCAAATGTGATTGGCTCGATATAGACTTTGTCGGCGATTTCTTTATCCGTCATGATAGTGGCGGGATTGGAGTTGACTAAGATGACTTCATAGCCTTCCTCTTTCAAAGCAAGACACGCCTGGGTACCGGCATAATCAAACTCGGCAGCTTGACCGATAATAATCGGCCCTGAACCGATCACCATAATTTTTTTGATATCTGTACGTTTTGGCATTATCTCTTCTCCTTTTCAGCATCCATCATTTCGATGAATTCATCAAACAGGTGCAGGGCATCGTGAGGCCCCGGTGCTGCATCGGGGTGGAATTGAACTGTGAAGGCTGGATATTTTTTGTGACGAACCCCTTCGACAGTCCCATCGTTGACTTCCACATGAGTAACTAGTAGACGCTTAGGATCGATGGAATTCTCGTCAACAGCATAGCCGTGATTTTGAGAAGTAAAGTCGATGCGACCTGTTGCAATTTCCCGTACCGGATGGTTCAGTCCTCGATGGCCGAATTTCAATTTGTAGGTATCCGCTCCGTTGGCTAAGGCAAACAGCTGATGGCCCAGACAAATACCAAAAATCGGCACTTTTCCTTGAATCTGTTGAATCATTTCGATAGCCTCCGGTACATCTTTCGGATCTCCGGGACCGTTAGTCAGCATCACCCCATCCGGCGCCAGCTCCAGGATAGTTTCAGCCGGCGTATTGTAAGGCAACACAGTCAGATTACAGTTGCGATTGGATAATTCCCGTAAGATGGAATGCTTTAGACCAAAATCGATAACCACTACATTGTGTCCGATACCTGGACTCGGGTATGGTTTTGAGGTGGAGACTTGTTCTACTTGATTGGTAGGTAGGACGACTGCCTTCAGCTGATCATACGCATGAGTGAAATCCTCTTCTGATACAATAGACGCCTTCATCGTGCCGTGTTGGCGAATTTTGCGAGTCAATGCTCGTGTATCGATACCGGCAATGCCGGGGATTTCTTTACGTTTCAAAAATTCATCTAAACTGATCAGATTTCGCCAGTTGCTGGCTCGGCGCGCGTGTTCTTTTACCACCACGCCTTTACAAGTAGGTGCGATAGACTCGTAATCATCCCGATTGATGCCGTAGTTTCCCACCATCGGATAAGTGAAAGTGATGATTTGACCGTTGAAACTTTGGTCGGTGATGGTTTCTTGGTAACCAGTCATACTGGTGGTAAAGACGATTTCGCCAAAGACATTTGTCTCGGCTCCGAAACCTTCTCCTTCAAAATAAGTGCCGTCTTCTAAAATCAACCAACGTTTCATTTATTTACTCCCCTTTTGCCAAACTACTTTGCCGTTTACAAATGTGTATAGTGTGTCGCCGTAATTCTTCCATCCTACAAACGGTGTATTGACGGCTTGTGATTTAAATTCTTTGTCATCAATCGTGTACTCTTCGTCAATGGCAAAAACTGCCAGGTCTGCCGGCTGGCCGACCGCCAGACGACCGGTCTTCAAACCGAAGATAGCGCTAGGCTTGACGGCCATCCAATCGATGACTTGTTCCAGTGTAAAGCGGCCAGTCTTCACAAAATGCGTATAAATCAGTTGGAAGGCATATTCTGAGCCTACGATCCCAAAGGGTGCTTTCAAAAAGCTCTGATTCTTTTCGTCAAAGCCATGAGGGGCATGATCGGTTGCAATACAGTCAATCGTGCCATCCAAAAGCCCTTCAATCAGTGCTTTCCGGTCATCGATCCCCCGCAATGGCGGATTCATTTTCCAGTAACCGAAATCTTCAGGAATATCCTGGTCTGCCAAGATCAGATGGTGAGGCGATACCTCAGCAGTCACCTTGATTCCTGCTTGTTTGGCATCTCGGATTACCCGGACGCTTTCTTTTGTCGAAACGTGGCAGACGTGATAATGACAGCCAGTTGCTTCTGCCAAGAGAAGATCCCTTGCAATCTGAGAGGACTCCGTCACGCTTAAAATCCCTGGTAAACCTAATTCTTCTGCGCGTTTGCCGGCATGCATCACTCCGCCAAACAACAATGATTCGTCTTCAGTGTGGGCCACCAGTGCCATATCGTTAGCGGCAGCTTCTTTCATGGCCAGATACATCGTTCCGGCCGTCTGCACGCCTACGCCATCGTTGGTGAATGCAAAAGCACCAGCTGCTTTCAAAGCTTGCATATCTGTCAAAACTTCGCTACGCAAATCTTCTGTGATAGGCGCGTATTGGAGCACATTGACGATGGCATCTTTTTTGATGATGTCATAAATGGCGGTCAGTTTCTCCGGGGTATCTGGTACCGGGTTTAAGTTCGGCATCGCACAAACAGTAGTGAAACCACCTCTGGCTGCTGCTTCACTGCCTGATTTTATCGTTTCTTTGTAAGTGAAACCGGGTTCTCTTAAATGGACATGGACATCCACCAACCCTTGTGTGATCAACTGTCCTTTGGCATCGTAGACTTCCTCGAAATCCGCCTCATCAAAGCCGGTCCCAATGGCTTTGATCAAGCCTTCCTCGATCCAGATGGCACCGTCTGTCAGTTCGTTTCCGAAGGTGTTGAGCTTTCCGTTTTTGATCAATGTTTTCATGGTGGTGTTGTCCTCCGTTTTTTTAGTTTGTTGAGTGGCATACTGCAAAGGGGCAATTTTTACCTTACGCCCGACCCGCAAGTATCGCTTCTAAAATTGCCATCCGCACGTAGACACCATTAGTCATCTGTTGGACGATTCGCGACTGCAAGCCTTCTACCAGTGAATCAGCCAATTCGACATCCCGATTCACTGGAGCTGGGTGCATGATAATTGCGCCTTTTTTCATTTTTGCTGCCCGTTCGACGGTCAGGCCGTATTGTTGATGGTAGCCTTCTTTGGTAAAGCCGGTATCTTCCCCGTCAGCATGACGCTCGTGCTGGACCCGTAACATCATCATGACATCAACTGTTTCCACCAGCTCATCCAATGGCAGGTAGTGACCGTAAACTTCAAAACTTTCGTCATACCATTCCGCCGGGCCCGAGAAGAAGACCTCAGCTCCCAATCGTTTCAGCATTTGCATATTGGATTTTGCCACTCGCGAGTGGGTGATATCCCCGACAATCGCGACTTTTAATCCTTCAAAGCTGCCGAACTCTTCGTGGATGGTCATGAGGTCTAACAAGCATTGGGAAGGATGTTGGCCACTGCCATCCCCGCCATTGACGATGGCACACTGGATGGTTTTTGATTCGATTAATTCATCATAATAGGCTTCATCTCCGTGGCGGATTACTGCCACATCCACACCCAAAGCTGACATGGTCAGTACTGTATCGTAGAGCGTTTCCCCTTTTTGAACGGAACTGTGTCCGGCGTCAAATTCGATCACTTCGATACCCAGTTTTTTCTCAGCAACATCAAAACTTTTATGAGTTCGTGTACTGTTTTCAAAAAAGAGATTGGTCGCAAAATACTGATCTTTTTCCGGTGTCCATTTGGCTCCTCGTTTGAACTCACGGCCGCGTCTGATCAGGCCCATGACTTCTTGATCTGTCAGAGCCTCGATACTTAGCAGATGTTTCAAACTGATACGTTCGGATTGGATGATCATTGTGGTTCCCCCTGTCGAATGTGGAAATGATTTTTCATCGATTAATTATTTTAAGCTTCTTCGCTGCGGGATGTTTCCGGCAAAATTAAGTTTAAGATGATACCTAAGACGGTTGCCAAAGCCATTGCAGATAATGTGAAGGTGCCGGCTTCTACATACAAACCGCCAATTCCGATCACCAAGATTACAGAAGCGATGATCAAATTTTTCTTTTTGTCAAAATTGATTTTATTTTCAATCAAAATTTTCAGTCCGCTGGCGGCGATTACGCCGAACAGGATGAAGCTGATACCAGAAATCACTGGATTAGGGATACTTAGAATAAGTGCGCTAAGTTTGCCTACAAAGCCTAAGACCACTGCGAGAACTGCGGCCCCGGCAATTACAAAGACACTGTGGACTCGCGTAATAGCCAGCACGCCGATGTTCTCACCGTAACTAGTCACAGGAGGTCCGCCTACCAGACCAGCGACAATCTGTGCTAACCCATCCCCCATCAAGGTTCGATTCAAACCTGGATCTTGAAAGAAATTTCGCTTAGTGAGCTTGTTTAAAACCATCAGGTGGCCGATGTGTTCGGTCATAGTGACAAAGGCAATAGGTGCCATGGTAATAATCGCACTCAAGTAAAACTTCGGCTGATAGTTGACAAAAGGAATCTCGAAGTTCGGCAATGCGAACCAAGCGGCTTGCCTAATCGGCTCAGTGTCCACAATCCCCATGATCAAAGCGAAGAGGTAACCACTGATAATTCCAAGCAAGATCGGAATTAATCCCAGAAATCCTTTTAAAAACATATTGAAAAAAATTGTGATTCCCATCGTGACCAGAGCGACTATCAAAAATTTATAGTCATACTTGCCATCATTGAACATGGCATTGTTAGCGGCATTGGCAGCCAACCCCAGGCCGATAACCATAATTACCGGACCGACAACGATTGGTGGCAAAATTTTGTCCATCCAAGCAGCACCAATCTTCTTTACCACGAAGGCTACAATCAAGTAAACCAATCCTGTAGTGATTGCCCCTTGTGCGATTGCTGGATAACCATCAGTTGACATCAACAACTTCATTGCGGCGATAAAGGCAAAGCTGGATCCCAGATAAGCTGGAATTTTTCCTTTTGTAACAAAGAGATAGACAATTGTTCCTAGCCCAGAACTTACTAAAGCGATCCCGGGATCAATCCCAACTAAGATTGGTACCAGTACGGTAGCACCGAACATGGTAAATAAGTGCTGGATCGACAAGCCCAGCCAAGGCAGCGGTTTTGGTTTGTCATGGATATCTAATACGACATCTTCGTTGTGAAATTCTTGTGCCACAGGTTCCATCTCCTATTTTTCGATCAAGATCCGGTCTTGGTCGTCAGTTTCTTCCATTTCTACAATGATTGCTTCTGATTGCGCGGTGGGAATATTTTTCCCCACGTAGTCCGCTCGAATGGGTAATTCTCGATGGCCTCGGTCTACTAAAACCGCCAACTGGATCTTATTGGGGCGTCCAAAATCCATGATTGCATCTAAGGCTGCTCGAATCGTGCGACCGGTATATAAAACGTCATCGACAACAATCACTTCTTTTCCTTCCAAAGCCACTGGAATTGTTGATGAGTGCACTTCCGGGTCTTCCAGTTCTTTGCCTTTAACATCGTCGCGATACAATGTGATGTCTAACTCTCCCACGGGTACTTTAATATCTTCCAGCTGCTCCAAGCGGTCTGCAATTCGCTGTGCGATATAAATTCCTCTGGTTTTGATCCCTACCAACACAAGATCTTCTAGCCCGCGATTGCGCTCGATGATCTCGTAGGCGATACGAGTCAATGCCCGTTTCATAGTTACTGCATCTACGACTTCTTTTTGTGACATGTTGTCCCCTCCGAAAATTATTTGTTTTTTTTTTGACCATATAAAAAACCTCTTGCCCAGTTGGACAAGAGGTTTGTTTTCAGACTTAGTTATACCTGCATCCTACTTTACGGATACATGTTGTCTTCAGGTTGCGAACTCTCTTGGCGCACCAAGCATCGCTCACCCAATCCTTCTCAGCCTCACAGGACTAAATTAAAGGTTCTCGTATGTTGTTTTCACTATGCCTACTGTACACGTTCATTGCTAAAAAATCAATCTTTTTTTCTCAAATCGGTTAATGTTTTCTCGAAAATTTCCGGTAACGGTGCTTCAAAGACCATATTTTCACCGGTACGGGGATGCGTGAATCCCAGTAGCTGGGCGTGGAGAAACTGTCCGTGGCCTTGCAGGGTTTTCTTTGGACCATAGACCGGATCGCCAGCAACTGGGTAACCGATGTATTGCATATGCACACGAATCTGATGGGTACGTCCCGTCTCCAGTTGCAACTTGATTAAGGTATAGTCACCAAAGCGTTCCAATACTTCAAAATGAGTGACAGCGGGTTTTCCTTCTTCTACCACTGCCTGTGTTTTACGATCAATTTTTGAACGGCCAATAGGCGCTTCGATGACCCCTTTATCATGGGGAATATTGCCGTGAACCAACGCGATGTAGCGTCGCAATGAAGTTTTGTCTTTCAGCTGTTTAGCCAGTGCTTCATGGGCGGCATCATTTTTAGCAATCATCAACAGGCCCGAGGTATCTTTGTCAATGCGGTGCACGATTCCCGGACGGATGACATCATTAATGGTAGATAAATCTTTCAAGTGGAACAATAACGCATTTACCAAAGTGCCGTTTGGGTGACCAGCTGAAGGATGAACCACCATTCCCTGCGGCTTATTTACAACAGCAACGTCTTCATCTTGATAAACGATTTCCAGTGGGAGATCCTCAGCTTCTAGCTTAAGTTCTTGGGGTTCTGGAACTGTAATCGTAATCAGGTCGGCTTTTTTGACTTTGTAATTGGCTTTCACTGGAGTACCATTGACCATGACTAAATTTTCTTTTAGCCAGCTTTGTACCTGTGAGCGACTGTAAGCCGCCAGACGACTCCCTAATAGTTTATCGATTCGCCCTAAATCCTCAGCAGCTTTGATTTCAATTTGTTCGTTCATTTAGTCTTCCTTTCAAAACGCTCTTCGAAGATCGCATAGATAAAGACTATCGCGACCCCAACAGTTAAACACATATCTGCGACATTAAAGATCGGAAAATTGATAAATTCAGTTCGGAACATATCCACGACATAGCCCAGACGCACCCGATCGATAAAGTTTCCTAAGGCGCCAGCAATAATCAAACCTAAGCCAAGAGAATAAAATTTGCTGCCCCTGCGATTTTTCCATAAAAGCCATAAACAGACGGGTACCGCAATAAAGGTTACAATAGCAAAAAACCACATCTGTCCTTCTAAAATACTCCAAGCCGCACCGTTGTTTTGGTAATGGGTCAAGGATAAGACCTTAGGAATAAAGGTCATCGTTTCCCCCAACGCCAAATGGCCAGCAACCCACCATTTTACCAGCTGGTCAATGACAACCATAGCCAGTGCAATCAATATCGATAGTATAAACACGTTCATTTCTCCTTTAAGCGATGGACTTAAATCTTAAACCGCCGCGCATCGTCAATTATCCTGGTACAGATCCCGCGGTCGGATAATTCCTAGTAAATTGCCGTCGGGGTCGCCATCTTTTGTGATTAGAATCGCTTCCAGCATCGGTTCTTTTTCAAAAAGAGCCTTAACCTCTGCTACCGGCATCTCACTGTTTACAAAGCGGTAATTGGTGATTTTTCCGTCGGACATAATCAGTTCATCCGCAGTCCGACCTTGTAAACGAACATCGCCTTTTAGACTTTCTTTAGCAAACCAATAACCTAACGCTCGTAACGTAATAAGGCCTTTAAAGTGCCCTTGTTGATAAAGGGGGAATTGAGAATAGCGTTTTTCTGCAATCGTCCGCAATATCTCAGTAATAGACAGCGTGATCTCAAACCCAGTGACCCGCTTGCCAAACCGAGGCAAAACTTTTTCTGGCTTTAACAGTTGGCCTTCGATTTCAGCCATGCGCTTGACTGCCCATTCGTTGGGCTCAGCGATAACGAAATTCTCACCTACCTGTTCGTGTACAATTGCATTACGCAGTTGCGCCATTTGCAGTAAATCATCGGCTGCTTCTGTGATCGCCGGGTTACGCTGTTTATCCAATCGTCTGACCATCTCACTAAAGCCTATATTTCGCGGATTGCCTAGTTCATCTCGCAACCATTTTTCGATTCGATTAAAACTTGATAGAAATTGTTCTGCGCGTTCTCCCATAGCGATTCCTCCATTAATGATTTGTAAGTTGCTTTAATTCTCAGAAGCTTCTTTAATCAAAAAAGCCTGCCTCAGCATAACCGTCAGAAAAATGACAAAGGCCACTAATCCCCCGGCTAGCAAGAGCAAGTTTTGAGTGGCAACCAGTAAAAGGACAAATAAAAAGAGATAAACCAATACAACAGAAGGATTCATTGTCACTTCAAGATGTAGTTGTGGCTTTTTTCTCAAATCATAATAGTAGGGCTTACTCTTTAATAGCGAAAAACTGATTTGTACCGTGCCGGTAGCTTGATCTTCCGGCAGTTCATACACTTTTGTTTCCTCATTACCAATGCTGCCTTGAGGCCTGCCGTTAATTGTCACACGAAAACCACTACCCATGCCGTAAAATCCGGTTTTTCGAGAAAGTTTCAATCCCATCTGCACCACCTCGTTTCTTTTCCTTCATTATTATTGATTGCAGTCTCACGCAGTTGGGAACCTTTCTTATTATCCCCGAAGGCTCGATAAAATACAAGTCGCTTTTCTTCTAATCTAGGATAACCAGAATTATTGAAACAGTTTGCTTGATCATGGGTAGAAATAGCTGCCATTTTCTAGAAGAAATTGTATCCTGGACAATCTGTTCCAAAAAATGGCCTACATTCAAAAAAACGGTGATCATGTAGTAATCTTTTCTTCAGCAAAGTGACTCCCGTTTGAACAAATGCAGACCCCGCTCCTTTTAACTGACATTATTCCTCGTTATTTTGGACAAATTCAAAAAGGTTGGGGGTTTGATTGTATTTGAGGGAGCCTGCTTTGTCTTTTTCAATAATCGCTTGTTCCAAGTCAATGCCATTGAGAGCTGCAATTGCAAAAGTGTAATGAATGACGTCAGCCAATTCATTTGCCAGGGAGTTGTCAGTTGTTTTCTTTTTTCGGCCTTGGATTTGGTTAAGAACTTCCGCTACTTCCCCAATCTCTTCAACTAGTTTCATGAAGAGACTTTCTGTGATGCCGGTATCTTTGTATTTCAGTTCTAAGTATTTTTGCAGTTGTGCGACAGTTAGTTTGTGCATACTACCCCTCTTTTACGATTTCTTAGTTTACATTGTACCATGCAGCGGAGAATGAACCTTAAAAAATGAAACGAATAAGCGAACAACTAACTTGACTTTCAGCTAGTTGCTCGCTTTTTTACTACTATTTCTTGTTGGGAGATTTCAAGCCTCAATTGGAAAATAATAAGACTTTATCAACCAAAGTATTTTCGTTTAAAAATCAGAATAGACCGACTGCATTGCCATTTTCGTCCACGTCCATGTTCAACGCAGCTGGTTTTTTCGGTAATCCTGGCATCGTCATGACATCTCCTGTCAAAGCCACTAAAAAGCCAGCGCCGAGTTTTGGTACAAATTCACGAATGGACACGGTAAAATCTTCCGGAGCTCCCAGCTTGGTCGGATCGTCAGAAAAAGAATACTGCGTTTTCGCCATACAGATTGGGAGTTTGTCCCAGCCCTCTTTTGCGAATGTTTTCAGTTGTGTCGCTGCCTTCTTTTCAAAAATGACATTTTGACCGTGATAGATTTTTTCCACGATGGCTGTAACCTTTTCAGCAATACTGAGGGAGTCGTCATATAAACGGTGATAAGCAGCACTATCGTCTTCAATTGCAGCCACGACTGCTTCAGCTAACTCTTGCCCACCTGCGCCTCCTTTGGCCCAAACTTGAGCACGCTTCACCGTGACACCAACCTGCCCGCAAAGTTCTTCCAGTTGAGAAAATTCAGCTTCTGTATCTGTAATAAATTCATTGATTGCCACAACTACCGGTAACCCGTAGCTTTGCATATTTTCGATATGTCGCTTCAAATTGGCAAAGCCTTTAGCAACAGCAGGAACATTTTCTTCAGCCAAACGGTCTTTTTCCACGCCACCGTGCATTTTTAAGGCACGGATGGTTGCAACAATCACGACTGCATCCGGCGCTTTTCCCAAATGAGGTACTTTGATATCCAAAAATTTCTCGGCCCCCAGATCAGCGCCAAAACCGGCCTCTGTCACGGCATAATCTCCTAGTTTCAGTGCTAATTTGGAAGCCATAATAGAGTTACATCCATGAGCGATATTGGCAAATGGCCCCCCGTGAACAAATGCCGGGGTTCCTTCAATTGTTTGTACAAGATTAGGTTTGATTGCATCTTTTAACAACAAAGCCAATGCGCCTTCAATTTTGAGGTCGCGAACGTAAACTGGTTCACGTTGATAAGTGTAGGCAATAACGATATTGCCCAAGCGTTCTTTCAAATTTTCAATATCCGTTGCTAAGCACAAAATTGCCATGATCTCGCTGGCAACAGTGATATCAAAGCCATCTTCTCTTGGCACCCCTTGAATTGGGCCACCCAGTCCGACGATAACATTTCGTAACGCCCGATCGTTCAAGTCCACTACTCGTTTCCAAATGATACGACGAGGATCAATCTTCAGTTCGTTTCCTTGTTGGATATGGTTGTCCAATAAAGCAGACAAGGCGTTGTTAGCGGTAGTGATGGCATGCATGTCACCGGTAAAATGCAGGTTGATATCTTCCATGGGTAGAACTTGTGCATAGCCGCCACCAGTTGCGCCCCCTTTAATTCCCATTACCGGCCCTAAAGAAGGTTCTCGCAGCGCAATCACAGTCTTTTTACCAATCTTGTTCAAGGCGTCCGCCAACCCGATTGTAATTGTGGATTTTCCTTCTCCGGCAGGGGTTGGATTGATGGAAGTCACCAGAATTAGTTTTCCTTCCGGTACAGCTGCCAATTCACGGATCTTGGCCATATCAATTTTTGCTTTATAATTGCCGTATAATTCCAAATCATCCGGAGATAGCCCGACTTTGGCTGCTATTTCGGTAATCGGTCGAATTTGCGCTTGTTGTGCAATCTCTATGTCTGTCGTCATCTTCCCTACTCCTTTAGTTTTTCATCTTTTTCCCGAACAATATTTGCTATCTTAGTTCTTTTGTTAAGTTATATCTATCTTATAACGAAGAGAAATAAAAAACCACCGCTTTTCCCTCTTTTTTTTCACAAAGCTTTTAATCGTTCGCTTTCTTTCCTCTATGGTATAACTTGTACCAAACCAGAAACGAGAAACCACTTCTGTTCCACCGTACCAGACTCATAGCAAACGCTTTCTTTTGCTGGCTCTATCCGTTAAAGTAAGTTCGTCAACAACTACTGTTACAAAAAAATGTAAAGGAGAATTCTTATGGAACATGATTTTCTATGGGGAGCTTCGACAAGTGCCTACCAAGCAGAAGGGGCATGGAACGAGGATGGGAAAGGACTCTCTGTTCAAGATATCAAAACAATTCCCGCTGGAACCAGTGATTTCAAAGTTGCAGCAGACCACTACCATCGTTTTGAAGAAGACGTCGCATTGTTTAAAGAACTGGGATTGACTGCCTATCGCTTCTCGATTTCTTGGTCAAGGATCATTCCGACGGGTGACGGCGAAGTAAATCAGTTGGGACTCGCTTTTTACGATCGCTTGATTGATCTGTTGATTGCCAATGGCATCGAGCCGATTGTGACGGTTTATCATTTTGACCTCCCAGCGAAGTTAGAAAAGGAAGGTGGCTGGCAAAATAGAGCAACTGTTAACGCCTTTGTCCGCTATTGCGATATTTTGTTTGAACATTTCGGTACTCGCGTAAACTATTGGCTGACGATCAATGAACAGAATATGATGGTTTTAGCAAGCTCAGCAGTTCTCTCTGGAAAAAAGAGCCTGAAAGCCAATTATCAAGAAAATCATCACATGTTAATTGCACAAGCATTGGTCATGAAACATTACCATGATCAACACTATCCAGGAAAAATCGGCCCGGCACCTAACATTGCTTACGTCAACCCAGCTTCCTCAGATCCTTTAGATATACGGGCTGCACAGCAGTTTAATGCTTTGCGCAACTGGCTCTTTCTGGACGTCCCGGTCTTTGGACACTACAATCATCAGGCCTGGCATATTTTAGAAAGCCTTGATGCCGTCCCTGAATTTGCACCAGGTGATGAAGAGATCTTACAAGGCGGTAAGCCAGACTTCATTGCTTTTAATTACTACAATACGAATACTGTCTCTGCTTATGACGGCCAGGAAATCTTAGAGGGGGACCAGCAGACAGGGTTTGGCCTGCCTGGATTTTTTAAAAGCACTCCTAATCCCCACCTAGCCATCACTGAGTTTGGCTGGGAAGTCGATCCACTGGGGTTTGCTACAACGATCAATGAACTCTATAGTCGCTACCACCTTCCTTTGATTGTTACTGAAAACGGTCTCGGGAGTAAAGATGAGCTGATTGATGGTCAGATCCACGATCAGTATCGAATTGACTATTTAGCAGCCCATATTGAAGTTCTTCAAATAGCAATAAAAGAAGGCGCTGATGTGTTCGGTTATTGTCCTTGGAGCGCACTTGATCTTATTAGTACTCACGAGGGAATCGCCAAACGATATGGATTTATCTATGTTCATCGCACTGATGAACTGCTACTGGATTTAAAACGTTACAAAAAAGACAGCTTTTACTGGTATCAACAAGTAATAAAAAATGGAGGCGTCCAATTGTGAAAAATTTTGAAAAAATACTGAACAATATTCTGGGACCAATTGCTAACAAGATGAACCAAAGTATCTTTTTTTCCACTTTGACTAATGCGTTTATCCGAACGACCCCTATTACATTAGGTGCTGCCTTTATCATGCTGATTGGTAATTTTCCGATCCCAGCTTGGACCAATTGGTTAGCTTCTGTGGGTCTAAATGTCCATTTTAATGCGGTTGTTGGTGCTACTTTGAATGCTTTGGCAATCTACATCGCCTTCAACATCGCCTATTGCTATGCTGAAAAAGTCGGAGATGCTCCTTTATCTCCCGGTTTGTTATCGGCTGCATCGTTTTTACTTTTAGCTCCTCAAATTATTTCCGTTCCTCAATTGGAAACGGCAGTTGCTGAGTTCCCTGGCGCAGCAACCGTGACTGGAATAAACTATGTCGAATCTTTCCAAACGGCCCAAACTGGTGGTCCAGGGCTGATTGTTGCGATTTTTGTCGGCTTTATCACGGCCTCTTTGTATCACTTTTTGAAAAAACGTAACTTGGTTATCAAAATGCCTGCCTCTGTACCACCAAATGTCAGTGAATCTTTGGCACCTACTTTTATTGCCGGCATCATCTTCGGTCTCTTTTTAATCATTCGTATTCTTATGAGTTACACACCATTTAACGATGTCTTCAGTTTGGTCTATGGATTACTGCAAGCCCCTTTGCAATCATTAACGGCTTCACCAGTTTCAATCATCATTATCTATACATTGGCCAACTTGTTCTGGTTTTTCGGGATTCATCCGACTGTCGTTTACAGTGTCGTCACACCATTACTGCTGGCAAACTTTAATGAAAACGTCAATGCCTATCTCAGTGGAAAACCGGTTCCTTACTTAATGATGGCTGTTGTATATGCCTTCACTTCCAATGCATTTGGCGGACAAGGTGGCACTTATGGACTGATCTTTTCTATGTGGCGAGCTCGATCGGCACGCTACAAACAGTTATTCCGTTTGGCATTAGCTCCATCATTGTTCAATATCAACGAACCACTAGTATTCGGAACACCAATCATGCTCAATCCTTTGTACTTTTTCCCAATGGTATTCGGTCCAGCAATTCAAGGTGGCCTGGCCTATCTTTTGGCAACACTATTGAAAGTGGATTCTTACAATGCCGCGGTTCAGATGCCTTGGACGACTCCGACACCGATTTTTGCTTTCTTGATTGGCGGCTGGAAGTTCCTCTTAATTGCCGTGATTATCATGGTGGTAATCATCGGACTGTGGTATCCATTTTTCAAAGTCGCAGATAGTCGCGAACTAGCAGCCGAAAAGCAAGCTAGCCCTGAATAAATCTGCCTGCCATTTTGTGAGATATCGGCAATAAATTAAATAAAACAAGAGCTTCTCTTTTCAGTCATCTGCGTACCGAAAAGAGAAGCTCTTGTTTATTTTGTCTTTTTTAACGATCAATTGATTGATACTTAAAAAGATCGGGATGATTACTGATTTCCTCCAATAATTTTTCCAAGATCAACATTGTAGGGATTTGACTGCTATTATCAAAAAGACCATATTTCCGTGGTTCAGGTGCTTGATGGGTTAAAACTATGTTGCTGATTCGAGCCAATGTACTATTGCCATTTCCGGTGATGCAGACACGCTCAAAATCTAACAAAGGCTGATAATAGGCTACCATGTCTACTACATCCGGG
The DNA here is from genome assembly GCF_049166715.1 of Enterococcus infantis. Classification (NCBI taxonomy): domain Bacteria; kingdom Bacillati; phylum Bacillota; class Bacilli; order Lactobacillales; family Enterococcaceae; genus Enterococcus; species Enterococcus infantis. Next base: position 50,166 of record NZ_JBMHFB010000008.1, read on the forward strand.
GTCTCACCAGAATTAGAAATGGTGATGATCAGATTGTCTGTCGTGTTGATCAGCCTTGGACGCAACGGATAATAAGGATCAGTAACTGAGAAGCTGTTAAAGCCCAGGGTTGCTAACCGGCGAGCACCGTATTCACACAAAATACCCGAAATACCAATTCCGATTAGTACGATATTGTCGCTGGCCAGTACTTTTTCAGCCAAAATATGGATGTTTTCATCCAAATCGGCGGCGTAAGTTCTTTTTTCAACAGACTGAGCAGCTCTTTTCCAGAAATCATCGGCTTCTCGTCGCTCGCCTTCTTCAATTTTGACTCGTAATGCTGATTGAAATTCCGGGAAGCTGTCAAAGCCCATCTTACGGACAAAGCGCATGACAGACGTTGCTGAGGCATGTGCTTCATGGGCAATTTCCCGCACACGCATTTGCGGAATGTCTTGGTAATGATTTAAGATATAGTTGTAAATGACCAGATCAGTACTGGAAAAGTTTTTGGTGTCCTGATTATCAAAAAACGGCATTTTTTTCTCCTTGCCTGCAGTTGATGGAAAACCAAGCCTGTCTCTTTTATGAAAAGATATGTTACGGGTGCATTTAACCTGTGACATTAACAGACGAGGTAAATCAGTGAATTGCAAAAAATACGATAATGCATTTTACCTAAGCTCAATTTCATCAATAATGGTGATTGTTTCTTCGGGAAAACGGCTGTACAGTTCAAGCTTTAATCGAGCGAGTGTCTTTTTTCGAAAAATAAATGATTCTTCTTTTCCCTCATAGTGAAATGAGATACCATTTGGATTAACCGTTAATTGCGTAATATCTGAAAAAAGAAAGGCTTTTGTCTTCCAAGGGCGAGCATAGTGAACAATCAACCGATCTTCGGCAAAATACATGACTCGCCGACAGCCAATCACAGCTAAAAAAAGAAAAAATCCCATCACTAAATTACTTTTCCAATAAGGACCGGTATTTTCCAATGATAATGTTAGGCTGTAAAACAAAATGATCATAGTCACCGACCAATAGATGATCGAAGCAGCCAGTTCAGGTTGCCAGTGGTAACGTTTTTCTTTCATGGTTCATCCCTTCCACCCTTGTTTACAGGTACAACATACCCTGCCAACACTAGTAAAAATTCTATCACAGTCCCTCTCAGAAAGGAAATTATTTCATGATTAAAGCGTATATTGATGCCTCTGTCAAAGGCAATCCCGGAAGTGCTGGAGGTGGCATCCTCCTGATTGATAATACTGGTCACCAACGTCAACTTGCCTTCGCTCTTCCCGGAAAACTATCAAATCACCAAGCGGAATTTGCTGTTTTTGTCAATTTGCTTGATCTCTTGCTCCAAGAAAAAAGTCAACATGAGACGATTATGGTTTATTCCGACAGCAAGGTACTCGTGAGTACGGTTGATAAAAACCATACTGCAAACACTGATTTTCTTCCCTATTTAGAGTTAATTCAACAAAAACTGGTTGCGTTTGAGCTTTTGATTTTGCAGTGGCTTCCAGAAGCAAACAATAAAGGCGCCGACAATTTAGCCCGTCAAGGCTTGAAAAAGGCCCTTAAATTACAGAATTGGTGACAGCAAACGAGAAAAATTTTGCTTGAAGCGTAACCAATAGCTCTGATTTTCGATCATTTCATCTGTCAATTCAAAACAATCTTCCATATCTTTTAAAAAGATTCGCTGCATTTCCAGCGTTGTCGGCTGATCATAGATAAAGGCGCTGACTTCAAAATTCAGTGAATAGCTGCGGATATCCTGGTTAGTCGAGCCCACCGAACAGATAGTATCATCCATCACGATAGTTTTGGAATGCAAAAAGCCCTTGCCGTCTTTTTGGTAGTGGTAAATTTTAACCCCATTTTTTTTGAAAAAATTGCAATAATATTGTGTAGCACGGTAAATGAAAGGATGGTCTGGCATAGAAGGAACCATGATCCGAACATCAACACCGGATTGTTGAGCAATAAGAATGGCATTTGTCATAGTATCGTCTGGAATTAAGTAGGGGGTTTGAATCCAAACCTTTTCTTCGGCAGCTAAGAGCATTTTTACAAAAGCGCTTTTTAAGATGTCGACTCCATTTTCCGGGCCGTCTGAGACGATTTGCATCGCTACATTGCCAATGTCTCCTGCAGGCTCGATAAAATAGCGATCCTCATAGGCTAGCTGATTGGTTTTGCCAGAGACCGAGGCATTCCAGTCTTTGATGAAGATTTCTTGCAATGTAAAAACCGCCGTACCAGAGATTCTGGCATGGGTATCTCGCCAATAGCCGAAGCGTTTGTATTCCCCTAAATATTGATCCCCTACATTGAAGCCCCCGGTCCAACCGATTTGACCATCAATCACAACAATTTTTCGATGAAGGTGATAGTTCAATCTCGTCTTCCGAATCAAATCTCGTGAGGTAATAAAGCGGGTCACACGACCACCAGCATCAACGATTGGTTGGAAAAACTTTCGATCAGATCCCCGTGCGCCCCAGGGATCATAGATGACACGTACCTCGACCCCTTCTTTGGCTTTTTCCACTAAAATATCTCGAAAGGCCGTGCCAATTTTGTCTGGAAAAAAGGCATAATATTCCACATGCACATTGTCTGTGGCTTTACGGATATCCGCAAACAAGGCAGCAAATTTTTCGTGACCGTCTGTGTACAGCTGAATATCGTTTCCCTTTGATAAAGGCGACTCTTCCACATTTCGAAGGTAGCGCTCCAGCAATTGAGAACCGGATGTTTTTACACTGCGATGGTATTGGCGGTTGTGCTCGTGGATGCGAGTGTTGATTTCACCAATTTTTTTTCGGTCCTCATTGTCGAATTTGTAGACTGTTTCTCCATCGATCCCTCGTCCACAAAACAGGTAGAAAATAAAGCCGACAATCGGTAAAAAGACCAGCGTCATCAGCCAGGCTAAGATACTGGTGATGGACCGTGGTTTGCGAAATACGGTGATGATGGCACCGATTGTATTGATCAAAATCACACCGTAAACGACGGTATTGATCAAGCTGATATCCATTTGAAAATGCATATAGTTGTTCTCCTTTTTGCATCTGTCGGCAGCCTTATTCTGCAGTGGCCGTCGTGCTGCTGTTTAATCCAAAAGATAGGTGTGATCAAAAGTGATCTCGAGTTTTTGCTCCCCTAGCTGTTGTTGTATCTTGAATTGAAGTGTTTCTTTGAGCTCCTGATCTGTCAGAGGACATTTTTTGGGAACCACCACATCAAAGCTCATGCGCTGTGGGCTGAGAATCCTGAAATCGTGCATTGTCAACCCGGGTGCAACATTGATCACAATGGCTTCTACCAGAGCCCGCTGTTTCTGATAGGCGTCGTTTTGCAGTGCCACTGGATCCAAATGACACACCAACTCCACATCCAATTGGTTGCGAAAGTCTTTTTCAATGTGGTTAATGACATCGTGGGCTTGATTTAATGTCCATCGATCATCGACTTCAATGTGAACAGAAGCAAACTTCTTTTGGGGACCATAATTGTGCACCAATAGATCGTGATAGCCTAAAATATCAGGATAGCCCTTCAACATCTTCTCCATAGCGGTCAGTTCTTCTTGCGTAGGGCGGCTTCCCATCAGTTCATCGATAAAACTTTTGACCATCGTGATTCCGCTATAAATAATGTAACAAGCAATCAAAAACCCAATCCAACCATCCACTCGCCAGCCGGTCACGCCTTCGATTACTGCAGAAAGCAACACTGCGACAGTCGTCAATACATCGTTTAAGGCATCTTGTCCAGTAGCTTTTAGAGTAGATGACTGAATCGTACTGCCTAATGTCCGATACATACGACTCTGCCAGACTTTTATCAGAATGGAAAGAATCAACACTAAAAAGACAATCAGATGAAGTTTCACACTTTGTGGATGGCGAATTTTTTCAAATGAGGACAATAAGAATTGGAATCCGACAAAAGTCATCACCAAACTAATCAAGAAGCCAGAGATGTATTCAAAACGTTCATGGCCAAAAGGATGTTCTTTGTCAGCCGGCTTAGCTGCAATTTGAAAGCCCACTAATGTCAGTATGGAACTTGCAGTATCTGTCAAGGAATTGATAGCATCGGCCATAATGGATACTGATCCGGCAGCTAAACCAATTGCAAATTTGCCGATAAAGAGTATGGCATTGGAGAGAAATCCTAAAATACCCGCCAAACGTCCGATACCCGTCCTGCGTTTCTCCGGAGTATCTTGTGCTGCAAATTTTCGAATTAGAAAACGAATCATGGAGAGCGCTCCTTCATGGAATCCGGCAGTTTACCTTAGGATTAGTAAAAAGTGTCGGAAAATAGTCTTCAACTATTGTAACGCGAAAGGCTGTTTTTTATCAAGATTGATGCCAGTCATTTACTGAGATTATTTATCAGTTTGTGATTAGTCTTGGGCCTTCTCTTCGTTGTTTTCAGTTACCTCACTAAAAATCGCAGGAGTCTTGCATCTGATGACCTGCCCAACTGAAAACGAGCTGTGACTATCTCCTGCTACCGTTCTCCGAAGCGAACACTACCAAACGTAAGCCACAAGCAAAAACAAAAGCCAAGTCCCTTCCATTAAAGAACCATGGAAGGAACTTGGCTTTTCATTGTCAAAATTTCAAGCACTGACCCTTTTAGATAGCCAATCGACTGTCCTGGCTTATTTGTTCAACCAATTGGCAACTTCTGCCAAAGCATCGTCGATCCCAGCTGGTTTTTTTCCGCCGGCTTGTGCCATGTCTGGACGGCCACCGCCGCCACCACCTACAAGAGGCGCAATGGCCTTGATAAGGTCTCCGGCTTTAAGCCCTTGTTCGTTTGCCTGAGGACTCATGGCTGCCAGTAAATTGACTTTTCCTTCAGAGGCAGTAGCCAAGACCAAAACATCAGAAACGGCTTTTTGTTTCCATTGGTCAGCAAGCTGTCGCAGTTGATTCATGTCTTTTACTTGAACTTTGGCTGCAACGTAGCTGATATCTCCAGCTTTTTGGATATTGTTGAAGATGTCACCTGCTTGTTGGTTCGCGAGTTTTGAGGCCAATGCTTCATTTTCTTTTTGTAATTCCCGCAATTGTTGCTGCAGTTGCTCAGTTTTTGCGACAACTTCCTTGATCTGAGGCGATTTTACGATTTGCGCGATGGCTTTGAGTTGTTTTTCTTCTTCGTGGAACAACTCATAGGCTTCTTTGCTAGTAACTGCTTCGATTCGTCGTACGCCGGCACCGATCCCTGATTCAGCAACAATCTTGAAAATTCCGATGTCTTCGGTATTTTTAACGTGGGTCCCACCACACAACTCAATCGACCAGTCACCAACGTTTACCACTCTGACATCATGTCCGTATTTCTCGCCGAACAACGCCATAGCGCCCATTTCTTTGGCAGTATCGATGTCCGTTTCAATCGTTACAACTGGAACAGCTTCCCAGATTTTACGGTTGACGATAGCTTCCATTTCCTTCAGTTCATCAGCGGTGACTTGACCAAAATGAGTGAAGTCAAAACGCAAATGCCCCGGTGCAACTAAAGAACCAGCTTGATTGGCGTGATTACCCAAGACTTCCTTCAGCGCTTTGTGCAAAAGATGGGTAGCGGTATGATTTTTCACGATACGGTTTCGACGAGCTGCGTTGACTTGTAAGAAGTAGCGTTCTCCTTCTTTAAGTACACCCTTCAATGCTGCTTTATGAAGGAACTGCCCATTCGGTGCTTTTTGAACATCATAAACTTCTGCTACGAAATTCCCGTCAGCATCTGCAACCATACCTGTATCTGCAACTTGCCCACCCATTTCCGCATAGAAAGGTGTTTCAGCAAAAATCAGTTGAACTTTTCCCTCAGAAGCGGCGCTCACTAACTCATCGTCTTTGATAATGACCAAAAGCTCGCTTTGTGCTTCTTCTTGGTCATAGCCTACAAAACGGCTGTCGACTTTAATGTCTGTCAATAATGCAGATTGTACCCCCATCGAAAGTTCCGTGCTGCGAGCTGCCCGAGCCCGTTCACGTTGGGCATCCATTTCTTTTTCAAACCCTGCATGATCCACTTTCAAGCCTTCATCCTCAGCGACTTCTTCTGTCAATTCAACTGGGAAGCCATAGGTGTCATACAATTTGAAAATATCGGCTCCTGAAAGGATGGCGCCATTTTCTGCTTTCACTTTGGCAATTACTTCTGTCAGGATTTCCAAGCCTTCGTTAATGGTTTCATGGAAGCGTTCTTCTTCATTGCGAACAACTTTTTCGATAAAGTCTTGTTGGTTTAAGACTTCCGGATAATAACTTTCCATGATATGACCCACCACAGGAACCAGTTGATACAAAAAGGCGGTATCGATTCCCAGCTTTTTCCCATGCATAACTGCCCGACGCAATAGTCGGCGCAATACATAACCGCGGCCTTCATTTGACGGCAAAGCTCCATCGCCAATGGCAAATGCCAAAGCTCGAATGTGATCAGCAATTACTTTGAAGGAAATATCTGTCTGCGGTGCATCGCCATATTGGAATTTTCCGCTGAGCTCTTCTACTTTTTTGATGATGGGCATGAACAGGTCGGTCTCAAAGTTTGTTGGTGCATCTTGAACGATAGAAACCATCCGTTCCAGACCCATCCCAGTATCAATGTTTTTATGTGGTAATGGTTCATAACTACCATCTGGTTGATGGTTGAATTCAGAGAACACCAGATTCCAGATTTCTAAATAGCGTTCATTTTCCCCGCCAGGATAATCTTCTGGATCTCCCGCAGGCAGGTCATTGAACTCTACGCCTCGATCGTAAAAAATCTCAGAGTCCGGTCCACATGGTCCTGCACCGATATCCCAGAAATTGTCTTCAACTTCCACGATATGATCAGAAGACAAGCCTACTTCTTCAGCCCAGATACGCTTAGCTTCAACGTCTTTTGGATAAACTGTCACATAAAGTTTTTCCGGATCAAAGGCCATCCATTCTGGTGCAGTCAAAAATTCCCACGCCCAGTGAATGGCTTCTTTTTTAAAGTAATCGCCAATAGAAAAATTCCCCAACATTTCAAACATCGTATGGTGGCGCGCAGTTTTCCCAACATTTTCGATATCATTGGTTCGAATTGATTTTTGGGCGTTGGTAATCCGTGGATTTTCCGGAACAACAGAACCGTCAAAGTATTTTTTCAAGGTCGCTACACCGGAGTTGATCCATAGCAGTGTCGGGTCATTGACCGGCACTAAAGAAGCGCTGGGTTCTATTGAGTGGCCTTTTGATTTGAAGAAGTCCAAAAACATTTGACGAACTTGTGCACTTGATAATTGTTTCATGATGTCAGATCCCTCTTTTTCTTTTATTAGGCAAAAAAAGACACCACTGCAAGCCGGGGACGTCTTCGCGCGGTACCACCCCAGTTGCAATGCTGTCAAACATTACCTCTTAAACTCGTTAACGCGGAGTCAGCGTTGATGTTTCCACCAAAATCTCATCCAAAGGGAGCAACCGCTGGTGATTCTACTCTCTTCTCAGCATCGAGAGCTTTCTGTAAGAAACGATCCATAAGCCATGTCCTTTGTGATTCTCGTAAAGTATAGAAGACCAGCTGCTTTTTGTCAATGACTAAAAATGCGGTCATTCTTTGCTACCAATGATCAAATCAACTGCTTTGCCAGCAATTGAAACTCAGGTACCGTCTCGTAAGCTAGGTAAAATGGCCGCCCTTGATAAGCCAAATAGCATTCAAAACGGGATTTGAAAGGCTCTGCCATAATCTGTTCTTGGGCTTTTTCTAAAGACATCCATGCTGTCTGACTGTTTTCAGCTGACGGACGGGGAAGACCAGAACGGTAACGACAGATAAAATCTGAAATAACCTTAGTGGGAACTCTTTTTACACCGTTGTATCCTGGATGGCTGGAGACATTGGAAGACAAGCAGTACAGCACTTCGACGTCAGCTAAGATACCGGTTTCTTCTCTTATTTCTCGTTGAAGTCCTTCTAAGACAGTCTCCCCTTCTTCTACTATTCCTCCAGGCATCACCCAGCCATGTCGGTGGGTTTTTACTAAAAGAAGTTCTCCTTGTTCATTTAAAACAATTCCAGCTGCCGCCTGGATATGAGTCGATAGCTGGAGCGTATTTGGCTTAGTCATGATGCTTCCACCTCCATGTCATTTAGCGATAATGATGCCGCGGCGATAGGAAAAGTCTAAAACTGATAGGCTTTCTGAGGGCTCCAGCAGACGAGGCGCACGATAATAACTAGCCATTGGCAAAAAGTCTAACAACGTAATTCCGGTTTGTTCCCATTTATCTAATTTTAAAACTGAATTCTCAGTGATTTCATAACGATTCAGCCGATCATCTATATACAGACCAAACATATTCGGCATTTTCAGATAACGGCGGACTTGGCGCCCCCAGTAAGAGTCGTCGGTATCCAAATCGTTGCCCCAGCGAAACAGTCTTCTTGTCCCAGCACCGACAGCGTACTCCCACTGATCTTCATTCAATAGCTGAAAACCACCTTTTCTGATACTCTTTTTCAAAGTTTCCTGATCACTGGCAAAGCGTTTGAAAACATAATAACAGTCCAGCTCCTGAGAAAGTTCAATATACCAGTTTTCATTTACTTCCAGACGTTCCGGCAGCGTCTTACTTAGACTTTCTTCAAAAGAGGTAGGGGGCAAAAAAAGTTCCCGTACAGAAGCTTCTACTGCAGAAAATTCGTCTACGTCACCAGAAAATTCACCCGTAATTGTGTCCAAAGAACCAATATAACGACTACCAAAAGGAACTGAGTATTTTTCAACCAGCATCGGTGGAATAGCAGCCTTTCGCAAAGGTGTGGTATGCAGGTCAATGAAATGATCCCATTCATCGGCGGTCTTCAAGCCATATTCCTTGATCAGCTGTTGTGTTTTTAATGACAATTCTTCTGGAAAAGGTTTGGCCCAGACAGCTGTTGCCAGTCCTTGGACGCCAAGTTCCCAGCCAAGGATTGCTTCGGCATTCCCGGGTATAAAGACAAAAGGATCACCATCGATTTCCAGTTCAAAGCTGCGACACTTAACACCTGCCAGTTCAAAATCCCGCAACTGGATATTCGTGACTAATTTCAATGGACTAACAAAATACATCAAGACCTTTCCCAATACCTGCTGCTTTGTTTCATCGGTAAGATTTTTCCAGTTGCTCCATTCCATCATTTCCAGTAAATTCATGTCCTCTTCCCCTTTTGTCTACATGTTGAATCTGCTATCATTCAGTATAACACGAAGGAGGGGAATTTCTATGGAAAGGATCGTTTTTGGAAATGAGGTGTACCTCAGAGCAGCGGCCTTTTATCTACGGTATGAAGTCTTCGTCAAAGAACAGCAAATCCCTGCTGATTTGGAGTTTGACTCATTGGATACCGACCAGCAAAACTTCTTTGTCACTTTCTTCAATCAAACGCCACTTGCCACCATTCGCTACCAGCCGCATCCTACTCGAAAAAACTGTATCCAACCTGATCGCTTTTGTGTCTTAAAAGATTACAGAGGTCAAGGAATCGGTCGCCGTTTGTTGCTGCATTTCGAAAAACAAGCTCGCCACGAGGGGTATCTTGAAAGCTGCCTTACTGCTGAAATTACTGCTACAGATTTTTATCGAAAGCTGGGCTATATTGCCTTTGGTGATGTTTTTCAAGAAGACGGGATTGCCTGCATCCAAATGAAAAAATCGCTGAATGAATAGTTCTCCTTCCAGCTTTTCCTTCAGCAAAAAGTGCCTGCCTTTTAGCGATACTTATGACACAACGGTTTCTACTCGTCTTTTAAAAAACGCCCAGTTTTTAACAGCCTCCTTTTTGCTGGCCAAAAAACATTCAAAAAAAACCTTGAGCTGCCAAAACGGCAATCAAGGTCTTTTTTTGAAGGTAATGCTTAGCCTTTATTTGAGTTTTTCTTGTGTTTTCTCGCAGAACGCTGCTCTTGGCGACGTTCGACTTTTCTTTTTTGACGATTGCTGTCTTGTACTGCTCGTTGAATCTTCTTCTTATAACCTGGTTTAATTTTTTTCTTTTTCTTTTTCACCAGACCAATCAGGGTCGGATCCAACTCATCTCGTGATTTTTCACGTTTTTTCCGGCGGTTACGATCATAGCTGTCAACTATTTCGCCATCTTTGATCTCTTTGGGTTCAAAGGCGACGCCGATTTTTTCCAAAGAGATAATCGCCTGTTCATCTGAAGGGTCGTACAGCGTAATTGCAGTACCTGGAAGACCGTTACGCCCAGTCCGTCCCACGCGATGGATGAAAAACTCCAGATCTTCTGGTAGTTCGGCATTGATCACATGGGAGACGCCCTCAATATCGATTCCTCGTGCAGCCAAATCCGTCGCTACGACATATTGGTAATCCATGTTCTGAACCTGACGCATTACTCGCTTGCGTTCCCGAGGAGAAATGTCTCCATGAATTTTCGCTACTTTTAAGCCCTGGTTCTTCAAATAATCAGTGATTTCATCCACTCGCTGTTTTGTATTCGCAAATACAATCGCCAGATAGGGATGTCCGATAGTCAGCAATTTGTAAATCTGCTGCTCTGGTTTGCGCCCTTTTGTAGAGATCAGCCAGTTTTCGATTGTTTCTGAGATAACAGCTTTCGGCTTGATTTCTTCAATGATGGGATTTTGCAAATATTTACGTAGGAAAGGCCGTAATTTTTCAGGAATGGTCGCTGAGAATACAAGAATCTGCAGACGTTCCGGCAAACGACCGGCAATCTGATCAACTTCCGTCAAAAATCCCATATCTAATGTCATATCCGCTTCATCCACTACAAAGGCTTGCGCGGTATGCACATCCAGTGCCTGCTCATTAATCATGTCTAAAATCCGTCCAGGTGTGCCAATCACAAGATGTGGCTGCTGGTTTTTTAAGCGACTCAACTGGCGCTGTTTATCCGTGCCGCCGACGAAATTAGTCACACGAATCTCAGGATCAGAAAAGCCGGCAATTTGCCGTGCTGCTTGATAAATCTGTGTCGCAAGTTCACGACTGGGGGCGGTCACCACTACTTGAACTTCATCTTTTTTTGGATCAATCCGATCCATCAATGGGAGTAAAAATGTGTGGGTCTTACCGGTTCCTGTCTGAGATTGGCCTACTACACTCTTACCCTTTTGGATCAAAGGAATCAGACGTTCCTGGACTTCTGTCGGTTGTTGAAATCTCAGATCCTCAAGTGCGTTTTTTATAAATGGTTTGAATTCAAATGCATCAAAGGTCATTTGTTCCACCTTCTTTCTTTACGATCTTTGCGATTATAGCACACTTATCGCCGCTTTTCTAACTTTCTTTGGCCGCCACGGTACTAACTGTGTAAGTATGACTGGAACGCTCATAAAACAAGATGCGCTTGCGAGTGATAAAAGACCAGCCAATAGTGACGGCAAACCCTCCGGATAAAAGCAGCCCTACCAAGGAAAGTCCACTACTGATGGCTGTCAAAAAGTGATTGTCACTGCGGATCAGCGGCAGTACCGCTTGCAACAGATGACTGTATCCCCCATAGAAAAAGTACAGGATTCCGTAGCGTTTGAACAATGCCCAAAAACTGATTTTCTCATGTCCGTTTTCTGCGATACGGATTTTTACCAGCGCTTTTCCCGGTGTCTTGCCGTTCGTTGCTGTCGGTAGCAACATAAAATAGCCAAAAACTGTTAATAAATACCACCAAGCAGAATCGACAAAATCCAACTTGTAGTTTCCCGTTACTAATCGCGCGACAATTTCAATGAGGATACTGGCAAAAGTAATGAACCCCCAGTCGATTAAAAAGGCTGCCAAGCGCCGAACAAGTGTCACATCGCGGCCTTTTTCATAGGCTTCTTCATCCAATTGAGTTCGACTGGGCAAAAGAAACGTCAGCACTGGTTCGATCCAAAAGCCAATCATACCACCGAGGGTATTATGCAACAGGTCATTCACATCAAATAGTCGATAGGAACGTGGATAAATAAAATAAAGTCCCGTCAGTTGGGTAAGTTCGAAAAATAGCGAGAGTAAAAATGCAGCCAACATGGTCTTATACCAGCTGATATTAAAGAAATAACGCAGATAAACGCCAAAGGGTACTAACAAAAGAATATTAAAGAGGGGTTCGAGAAATACATTTTGCTTCATCGCGGGCAAATAAGTCGCGGGATTTCTGATATCCAGCACGGTCTGTTGAATAAAATGCTGCCAAGAAGCGCCTAGATTTAGTTCCATAGTTGGCCCTGTCATCTTTGCAACTTCCGCAATCGGTGGCAGTGGCAAAATCACCAAGAGGTAGGCACACAACAGATAAAACACAAAGGAATACATAATAATCCCTCGCGCTACCAAAAAACGGCCATACTTTCTGTATTCATGAACGAAAAAAAACGCGGAGATGAACAATGCTAGAAAGGGAAAAACCAGCATTGCTGTCTTCAAGGGTCCTAAATATGCCTGCATAACACTCTGCCTCCAAATGCTAAGATATTTTTCATTTTGCTGAAAATACAGTATCATAAATAAAAGGAGGTGCCAAAGAATACGATGTTAAATCCATATTTTGCCTTCGGTGTACCCTGTGGCTTGTTAATCTTGTACGGCATTTTTGCCATTGTCCGCAAAAAAACCAAAATCACCTATCTGGGATTTGCACTTTTTATCATCTCAGGATTCATGGCAGCCTTTTGCTTCCAAATTCTTCAGTATGCCTATCATGAACGCGCTCGTATCGGCGAGATGGCTTTGGAGCAGCAGCTTGCGTATCCTTTGTGGACCTTATTTATCGGACTGGCGGTTGGGCTCCTGCTTGCGGCAGTTAATATATTTCGTGGGTATCGGCGGATCAAAGGTAGCCGCGCCAATTAGAAAAACCAGCTACACGAAACGTTTTATTATTTATCGGATCAGGTGGGAATATGCTCACTACGATCCGTTTTTTTGTCTGAAGTTAAATAAGAAAAAAGCTGTCACGGAAAAAATCTCCGCCGACAGCTTTAGTCGATAAATTCATAATAGTGGATATCGATGGCATTTTTGGCAGCCATTTTTGACAATGTCCCTAATTCCAAGAAAAGGTAACTTTTATCAATCAGATGGTATTTGTTTTCTTCCAATGCTTCTTCAATATAGGGTAAGACCAGATTTTCATCACCTTCTTGATGACTGCGGGTTCTGGAAATTTCTCTAAACACCCGGTGATCTGTCAAAAGAAAATACTCGTGATCATACTTATAGACCGCCACTCGGTATTCCTTATTGATAAAATGTCCCTCTATCGTAATAAAACACTCGGATACATGGGGCAAAATCTGTGCCAACTGATCCGGCTTCAATGCCTGCTGATAAAACATCGGCCTCACTCCTCGTATGAATCAATTATAGAAGAAGAGTTGCCAGAATAAAAACATTTAGATTTCTCACTAATCTTTTCTTAATCATTCCATTCGCGATAAAATTCCTTCAAAAATTCTTCCATAAAGGTCTTTCTACGCTGAGCTTCTTGCTTTCCAAAAGGCGTCTTCATCTGATCGACAATCAAAAACAGCTTTTCATAAAAATGATTGATGACTGTTGACTCTTCACGATATTCCGCTTTTGTCTGCAAATTTCTAGGTGGGATAGTCGGATCATACAAAACATTTCCATGGGCACCACCAAAATAAGCAGTACGCATGATTCCAATAGCCCCCAGAGCTTCTAAACGATCGGCATCTTGAACGATTTGCCCGTTGATCGTCAATTCAGAGGCAGCGCCGAATTGTTCTTTAGAAAAAGAAAGATTATCAATGATAAACAAAATCTCTAAAACTTGAGTCGTCGGAATTTTTTCAAAGGTTAAAAAGTTTCTCAGCTCTTCCACTGCTTCATCAGGATCGTCAACGACTTTATCATCGATGGTATCATGTAGATAGGCTGCCGCAATCACAACCAAAGAATCCACCGAGGGATCATTAAGGTCTGCCATAATTTTTTCTGCCAATTTAGCCACGCGGCAAGCATGATCGAAGCCGTGACCACTTTGCTCTTCAGACAAGCGTTCTTGGGCATAAGCGATGATTTTGGCCAACTTTTTTTCCATCAGTTTTCCTCCACTTGATAAACATTGAAGTACAACTCTTGGAGATAATCCAGCAGATACCGTGGATTTAAACTCTCACCAGTCGCAGCCAGAATAATTTCAGAAGGTGTCTTAGATTGTCCAAAGCGGTGCACCTGTTCTGTCAACCAAAGACGAATTGGTGAATAATCATCAGATCGAAGAACTTCAGCAAAATCAATGGTCTCCTTCATCGTGTGATACAGTTGTGCGGCATACATATAACCCAGTGCGTAAGATGGAAAATACCCAAACATCCCTCCGGACCAGTGAACATCTTGTAAGATGCCTTCTAAATCGTTTTGTGGACGAACGCCCAAATACTCTTCATACTTTTGATTCCAAACTGCAGGTAAATCTTCTACTTGGATCTCACCATTGAAGAGTTCTTTTTCGATTTCATAGCGGATAATGATATGCAGCGGGTAAGTCAGACTGTCAGCTTCAATCCGGATCAAGCTGGATTTTGAGTATTTCAGTCCCCGATAAAATGTTTCAAAGTCGATGTCATCAAAGGCACCTTCCGCACATTCTTTAAAAAATGGGTACTGCTTTTCCCAGAAATTACGGTTTCCGCCAATAATCAGCTCGTTAAACAACGACTGGGATTCATGAATCCCCATCGATGCCCCTTCATGGACTGGCGTCAATTCATATTTTTCGGCGATATTTTGCTCATAGATGCCATGACCACCCTCATGAATCACACCAAAAATTCCCATCATGAAATCTGTTTCGTTCCAGCGGGTCGTCAAGCGAACATCGTTGTGATTGATTCCAGTAGCAAAAGGATGAATTGTATCGTCCAAACGCCCTCTGGAAAAATCATAGCCCAACTGCTGAATAACGGATTTCACAAACTTTTCTTGTCCTTGTCGAGACATATAGCGGTGGATAAAGCTATTGTCTGGTGCTGTTCCTTTGGCAGCAAGAGTATGCCGGATATCCATGATTCCTTCTCGCAATGTCGCAAACACACTGTCCAGCTCTTTAGTGGTCATGCCCGGTTCGTATTGATCCAACAAAACATCATAAGCAGTGCTTTGATCTTTTCTTTGGTAAGTGATTAACTCCTTGGTCAATCGAATATTGTCAGCCAGTGCTTCTTTAAAAAGTTCGAAGTCTTTGGCTTTTCGCGCCTTGGACCACGCACCATGAGCTTTGGAAACCGCCTGAGAATATGCTGCCATCACTTTTTTGGGAACCCCATGATTTAATTCATACTCCCGTTTAACAATTCGATAAGCAGCTTGCCCTACTTCCGAAAGTTCATCCTGGCGTTCTGCAAAATAAGTGATGGCTTCGTTGATTTTTGGACCAGTGGCTCTTTCAAAATACAGCCCGTTAAGATAGCTGTCCACTTCACTCCGATAGTCCTGTGCAGCTTCGGGCATGCCGGTCTGGCTATCCCAATCCAAAAGATACATCGCTTGTTTTAACAGATCCAGCTCCTTTAGCTCTGCCAAAAATTCTGCTTCTTTCATCCCTAGTCCTCCTTAGGCTGACGTGGCGGGCGTGTTCCCCAGTATTGGAAGAAATCGGTCCGCAGCGCACCGTTATAAAGTTTGCGCTTCTTCGTTGCTTTCGCGCCATAAAATTCTTCAAATTGCAAATCGCTGGTAAGAATGTATTTACTCCAAGTCTTCAATGGTCGGAAGGCATCCCCCATCTGTTTGTACAGTTCTCGGACGGTTTCTTCTTCTCCTAAACGTTCACCATAGGGTGGGTTGGCCACAATTACGCCGTATTCTTTTTCAGTGGTGAAGTCTTTAACTGCTTGTTGTTTGAAGACGATGGAATCTCCCAATCCGATTTCCTCAGCGTTGGCAGCAGCAATTTCTACCATCCTGCCGTTGATATCAAAACCAGAAATATCTAGTTGAATATCGTAGTCCGCTTGTTCTTCTGCATGGGTTCGAACCGCTTCAAAGGTTTCATCAGAAAACCAGTCCCATTCTTCACAAGCAAAGCTGCGGTTAAATCCTGGCGCAATGTTATGTCCAATCAATGCAGCCTCGATACACAGTGTTCCTGAGCCGCAAACAGGATCTACAAAGGGACGGTCTTTGCGCCAATTAGTAAGCATCACCAAAGCTGCCGCCATGTTCTCTTTTAAGGGTGCCCCACCTTTTTCTAAACGATAGCCTCGTTTGAACAAGCTTGGTCCTGTGGTATCCAATGTAACCAGTACATGGTCTTTTAATAGAGCCACTTCCAGTTGGAACAAAGCTCCTGTTTCAGCCAATGGCACACTGGCTGGACGATGATAATAGCCACGCAAGCGTTCGACAATCGCTTTTTTCGTGATGGCTTGACAATCGGGAACACTGTAGAGTTTTGACTTGATGGACTTGCCTGCCACCGGGAAAGTGGCATCCAACGGTAAGAAATCCTCCCATGGCAATGCTTTGACTTTTTCAAAGAGTTCATCAAAGGTAAATGCATCAAACTCTCCGACTACGATTTTGATGCGATCTGCTGTTCGCAGCCACAAGTTGGCCGTAGCGATAGTTTCCATTGTTCCTTTGAATCGTGCCCGACCATTTTCAACTTGACAGTCGATTCCCAAATCTCTCAGTTCTTTTCCTACCAAGGCTTCTAATCCGCTAGCGGCAGTAGCCACCAGTGAGAATTCTTGCTTTTTTTCCATATTTTTGCTCCGATCTTTTTGAAATGACTCCCTCTCTTGTCAACTTTTGCCCAAGACAATAGTCCAAAAAAGAGTTCTTTATTTACATTACCATTTACCATTGGACAATACTACGAATCTGCAGTCTGGTCCAGTGGGAGAAAACTGTGATTTATTCAGCGGTATCAGATCAACTACCTAGGCAATTAGTCTGCCGCTTCTTTTCATAAAACTCGACAGGCTCACAACTGTTTCCGTTAAGAAACAATCATGAGCCTGCCGCTATACCCTGAAAGACTGTGATTTTCTGTAAGCCATGTTCTGTCCAGCTGCCATTTCAGGGAAATGAGCAGCGTGGGCAATCATCTATCTGCAATTGCTTGCCTTCTTGTATTCGTTTGATTCCGTCAAAGAAGCGCCCCTACCATTGTTTGGGTTGCTCGCTCGAGGGGTTTACCGCGTTCCACCGCCGCCGTTTCCAGTCAGCGCTTCGTCACTGTGGCACTTTCAAGGATACTGTCCCATGGCCGAAGCTTTAGGGAGTTTTCCTGCCGTTACCGGTCTCCCGGTACCCTGACTTATGGTTTCGTCAGGCACGAACACTACCGGCATCTCAGCCGGTGCGAGCATGGACTTTCCTCAGCCCGGTCTAGCCGGACCGCGATTGCCTGAAAATCACAGCATTATACCTTAATTAAAACTGACGTGTCCGTTCGTTGTCGTCGGAATTGTCGTCATTTGTGTAGTTGGCTGCATTCACGGAAGCGCGAGTCACGCCACCGATATCTGTAGCAGAAGCGTCTTGATCCAATTTTTTGCCAAAAACTTCTTTTTCCAAATTGGACAGACGTTTCAAGATATCGAAGTTCGTTACTGTCTGGCTCTTTGGCGCTTCTGGAGCTACGCGAGAAGTCACAGCACTACTTTTTTCCAACTGGGCTACGCGGGCAGTCAAACGATCATTTTCTTCTTGCAATGCCAAAATCTCTTTGTTGTAGCTTTCATAATCTTTGATGATATTATCCAAAAATTCATCAACTTCGACTGGATCATATCCCCGCATCTTCGTTTTGAATTCTTGTTGCAAAATGTCTTTTGGACTATAATTCAAGTTTGCCATCTCTATCTACACCTCATCCACTTTTTAAAAAGATTGCTCTTTCTCACTTATTCTATCAAAAAAACGCCATAAATCAAACACTATCCCTCAGATAACGTATTTTGTAAATCGTCCATTGTAATTTTTTCAATTTGATAAGGTCTCTTTGCTGAAAAATCTAAGGCATCTTTCAAAAACCACTGAGGCTTGCCGGGAAATTCATCATCATACAAAATCAATGAGCCACCGGAGTGTTCCAATAAAAATTGTGTATGATTTTTCAACTGCGCCGGGCTTTCATAAGGCTTATGACTGACGGCTTCGACAAAATCTGCCTTCAGCTTGACCTCAGTTAACAAAGACGCATTTTTTTCTTGCCACTGGCTTCCAAAATCGGCAAAGGGAAAGATGACGCCGATTTTAAATTCAGGGTACTCTTCCCGCAACAAAAATGCAGTTTGTGCGCCCCAGAGTTCTACACCGAGGTTGCCACCAATCAATAGCCACTCCAAACCCTCTTCCAGATAGGCTGTCAAGCGCTCCTTTAGGACTTTCTTAATGACTTCAATTTTAGGATCGTTGTCCTGAAAAACCCCCAGCTCATAGCTTCGGTATCCGGTAAGAACCAGTGTTTTGATACTTTCTTCCACAGTTTTTTTCCTTCTTACTAGCCTTTTTGGTATAATAATGCCGCAAGGAGCGTGAAATTATGGTTTTCAACTATCCCGACGGACGCAGTTATTCAAACGCAACTGCTTCTAAGCATACCCAACTGTCTGCCCAAAAGCAACCATCTCAGACAGCTTTAAAAAAAGACCTGACTAAACAAAGTTTTGGCAATCGCGGGATGCGGTTGGAAGAAGCAATCAATGAAAGCAACCTCTATTATTTGAACCGGCAGATGGCTGTCGTCCATAAAAAACCTACACCCATTCAGATTGTCAGTGTTGACTACCCGAAACGAAGCGCTGCGGTTATTAAAGAAGCGTATTTCAAAGAAGCGTCGACAACGGACTATAACGGTGTGTACAAAGGCTTTTATTTGGATTTTGAAGCAAAGGAAACTAAAAATAAACTGTCTTTTCCTTTTAAGAATTTTCACGACCATCAGATTCGGCACATGGAAGCCTGTTTAGCTCAGGAGGGCATTTGCTTTGTACTGTTGTGGTTTTCCACGTTGGAGCGTTGTTTCTTTTTGGACAGCCAAACATTGATCCATTATTGGCAACAGCAAAAAAGCACCGGCAAAAAATCGTTACCCCTTGCAGTCATCGAAAAAGAAGGCATCGAACTGCCTCGTAAAATCGCACCACGTATTCCCTACCTGGATGCAATAGATCGTTATTTGAAATCAAAGGAGGGCCTGTTTAATGGCCAATAACAACGAAGAGAACCTGTCGCGAACACAACGACGGGGACAAACTGGACAAAACAAGCCAACTACGAAAAAGCAACCCCAAAAAGCGCCTAAGAAAAAACTTACTGTCGGAAAAATTATCTGGCGAACCTTTGCGACTTTATTCATCTTAGGGTGTTTGGCATTTCTCAATGGCGTAGGGCTCTTTTGGTACTATGCCAAAGATGCACCAAAGATTGAAGATAGTAAGCTGGATGCTGCCGCTTCTTCCACATTTTATGCCGGTGATACACCGATTGCCGACTTAGGAGCTGAACGAAGGGAAAAAGTAGACTCCCAAGACATCCCGCAATTGTTGGAAGATGCCATTGTTTCTGTGGAAGACCGCCGCTTTTACAAACATATCGGTGTCGATCCGATTCGTATTGTAGGCTCAGCACTGTCAAATGTGACTTCCGGCGGCATGCAAGGTGGTTCTACGTTGACCCAGCAGCTAATTAAGCTCTCCTTTTTCTCTACGAAAGCCAGCGACCAAACCTTGAAGCGAAAAGCCCAAGAAGCATGGATGGCCGTTCAGTTGGAGAAAGAAAAGTCAAAGGAGGAAATCCTCACCTATTATATTAATAAAGTCTATATGTCAAACGGAATTTCTGGGATGCAGACCGCCTCACTAGCTTATTTTGGCAAGCCGCTAAAGGAACTGAATTTAGCCCAGACCGCTCTGCTGGCGGGTATGCCACAAGCTCCTGAAAGTTATGATCCTTACCGCCACGGTGATGTGGCAAAAAAACGGCGGGACATCGTTTTGTATACGATGCTTGAAAACAAGAAAATCACCCAGAAAGAATACGACGATGCCGTCAAGACACCAATTGATGACGGCTTGATCAAATTTGAAGATACACGTCAAGACTGGGCTGAGTATGATGGTTATATCAAAGAAGTCATTGCCCAAGTCAAAGAACTTACCGGTAAAGATGTCTATACGGACGGACTCCAGGTTTACACTAATTTAGATTTGGATGCTCAAAAACGCTTATATGAGATTGTCAATAGTGACCAATATATCCAATATCCCGATGACAAGATGCAAGTAGCAGCCACTTTAATGGATACTTCCAGCGGGAAAGTCATTGCCCAAATCGGTGGACGTAACATTGAAAAAGGCGTCGTTCTGGGAAATAATTTGGCTGTCAATACCTCCCGTGACTTTGGCTCTACCATGAAGCCAGTCACCGATTATGGTCCTGCTTTTGAATACTTGAAAGACTCCACTGCCCTACGTGTTGATGATGAACCTTACACTTACCCTGGAACTGATATCCAGGTTCGTAACTGGGATGGGAAGTACTTTGGTAATATCAGCCTACGCACTGCCCTGGCCTATTCCCGAAATGTGCCTGCAGTCAAAACCTTGGATGCCGTCGGTCTCGACAAAGCCAAAGAATTTCTTTCTGGTTTAGGCATCGATTATCAAACAATGGAATACTCCAATGCCATTTCCAGCAATACAAAACAAGACGGAACCAAGTATGGTGCCTCTTCTGAAAAATTGGCGGCTGCCTACAGCGCCTTTGCCAATGGCGGAACCTACTACAAGCCGTTATACATCTCTAAAATCGTGTACCAAGACGGCTCGGTGGATGAGTTCACCCCGGAAGGTAAACGTGCCATGTCACAAGGAACAGCTTATATGGTCACGGATATCTTGAAAGATGTCATCACTGAAGGTACCGGAACCAATGCTCAGATTCCAGGATTGATTCAAGCCGGAAAAACCGGGACCTCTAATTATACCGATGAAGACTTGGAACGCTTAGGCACTACAAGCGGCGTTTATCCGGATATTTTATTTGCCGGCTACACACCAGACTACTCTATGGCAGTTTGGACAGGATACAACGACCATTTAACACCGGTTACGGATCAATCCAACATGATTGCTTCTGCGGTCTATCGTGAATTAATGGCCTACGTTACTCGTAACAGCACA
Source organism: Enterococcus infantis (assembly GCF_049166715.1). Lineage (NCBI taxonomy): Bacteria > Bacillati > Bacillota > Bacilli > Lactobacillales > Enterococcaceae > Enterococcus > Enterococcus infantis. The sequence continues at coordinate 71,353 of NZ_JBMHFB010000008.1, forward strand.
GTCAAGGATTGGGAGATGCCCGATGACCTCGTGCGCTCTGGTGGTGAATTGTATTTCAAAGATAACTACGTGCCGCCAGTGAGCTCTGTCGCACCTTCTTCGACTACACAATCCACAACAGCTTCGGTCACCTCCGAATCGTCAATCAGCGAATCATCCACAGCAGAAACTTCATCTACAGTGGCCTCTTCTGATAAACCAGCTTCTTCAGAAACGAGTTCTGAAGTGCAGTCTACACAACCTGTAGAAAGTTCTGAGCCACCGGTAACAAGTTCTGAAAGTACGGCTTCTTCAGAAACTACCACCAGCAGTGAGAAACCAGCTACAAATGGCGCTGGCCAGTAACAATCTCCTCCAAAGCGAATACTAAACGCGAGAGACAAGCAGAGCCAAGTCACTTCCATTAAAAATCATTGGAAGTGACTTGGCTCTTTTCTTTGTCAAAAATTTCAAACACTGGCTAACCTTCTACATTTTTCACAGCACTTTTTCTACTCTTCATTTTCAACCTTTAAGTAGCCTTAATCCCTAAACGTATTTGACCATCCTTACACATAAACAAGAGCGGACAGCCTTCACATTTCGGCGAGCGAGCCAAACAATGGTAGCGCCCAAAGAAAATCATGCGATGGTGGGCGGTCACCCAGCTATCTTGAGGTAACTTTTTCATCAGTATTTCTTCAACTTCCAGAACACTTGCCTTTTGTTTACAGATTCGTAAGCGTTTGGATACCCGCTCCACATGAGTATCCACGGCGATTGCGGGGATTTTGAATGCGTCGCCTAAAACGACATTTGCAGTTTTACGCCCTACTCCAGGAAGTGACATCAATTCCTCACGAGTGTGTGGGACTTTGCCACCAAACTCCCGCAATAGTTTTTCCGCACAAGCTTTGATATTCTTTGCTTTGTTTCGGTAAAGCCCAATTGTCTTGATTTTAGCGATAATATCATCCAACGGTGCTTGTGCTAAGGCCGTCGGATCCGGATAAGCAGCAAACAGTGCCGGTGTGGCTTTGTTAACCGAAACATCTGTCGCCTGTGCGGATAGGATGACTGCAATCAATAATTGAAACGAATTTTCGTGAATCAATTCACCGTGGGCATCTGGAAACATTTCGCCCATAATCGCAATGGCTTCTTGGGTTTGCTGTTTATTCAACATGACGGCTATTCCTCCTTGAATGGGTTATGAAGTGTGATCGGAGGCAATTTTTTTGTCTCTTGACTCTGAATCCTTCGAGGACTTTCGGCTTCTTTTTGCAACAAAGCTAATTTGCGCCGAGACTGCTCAGACATGACTTCTTCTTTGGTGGTAAGATTTTTCCCTTCCCAACTCAAAAGAATTCTGTCAATATAATTGAGACTGCGAGCCTGATGGGTTACTGCTTCTTTCAACGCCAGTCGAATCAGTTCAGGGTCGTAATGGTCCTCATCAAGCCAGCCAGCTATCTTTTCAAATTCCAAAGGAGACAACGGACGGCCAAACTCCTGTTCAAACAGCTGATACAAACGACTAATCTGATCATCTTTCTCGTTATCAGCTTCTTTCTTTTGCGCATCTTCCAGCAACACTGCCAGCCTTTTGTACATTGGCAGAAAATCATAGTGGTCGGTTTGCCGCCCACTCTCGTCTTGCTGCGTGACAATCTGCAGGCAGCCTTTAGCGATTACCCGCTGCAACAAATCAAAAACCTGAGCTTGTGTAATTCCCATACGACGTGCAATCAGATCTGGATCAGGGAAGCTGTCTCCGGTTTGCTGGCAACTGTTAAGCTCTAACCAAAAAACCAGCTCTTCAGTCGTTAATCCTAATTGCTGGTATTGCTCCAAAAGCAGTCTCGGGATGACAACCTGCCCGGTGGTAATAAATGATTCCAAAAAATCCATAGCTCACTCTATCCTTCTTCCTGAATTTATGATGCCTGTGCTCGAAAAAGAAAGACAGAAGCCTGCACCTCTGCCTTTTTCTGGTTCAGTTATTTACAGCTGCGATGATCTCAACTTCAATCAAGACATCTTTTGGCAGCCGGGCCACTTCTACCGCCGAACGTGCAGGCAATTCATCATCAAAGAACTCCGCATAAACTTCATTGAAGGCTGCGAAATCTTCCATATTCTTCAAAAAGCAGGTAGTTTTTACCACCGCATTTTTATTGCTGGCGGCTGCCTTCAACAGTCCCTCAATATTCTGGAAGACACGACAAGCTTGAGAACGGATGTCGTTACCTACGACTGCACCACTAATTGGATCTAGCGGGATCTGGCCGGAAGCAAACAGAAAGCCATTTGCAATTTTCCCTTGGACATAAGGCCCAATAGCTTGTGGTGCGTCAGTTGTTTGAATGACTTTCATCAACAAATCCCTCCAATTTTTGACAGTCAGAACAGAGTCCATAGACTTCCAGTCGATGTTCGGTGATTTCATAACCCGTCAGTTGACCAGCAGCCATCTCCACATCTTCCAACCCTGGATAATAGAAATCTTCTATTCGGCCACAATTTTTACAAATCGCATGGTAATGCGGCTTGTTTGTAAAATCAAAACGGCTCGAAGCATCGCCGTATTTCATTTCAATTACTAAGCCCTTGTCTACCAATAGACGCAGATTATTGTAGACAGTGGCAACGCTCATTCCAGAAAAACGTCCCGCCATCTCCTGATAAATCTCGTCAGCAGTGGGATGACTTTTGTGATTGGCTAAATACTCCATGATTGCATAGCGCTGCGGCGTGATTCGTACATTATCTTCTTTCAGATGCTGAATCGCCTCTTCGACAGTCAGATGCTCCATCACGATAGCCTCCTCTTCTTTTTTCTTCATGATACTAAAAGATTCACAAAAATTCTAGCCAGATCCAGCAAATCTCACCTTTTCATAAAAAAACGATGGCATTGCATTTAAGAAAAATAAAATCGTTTACACAAACCAGGGTATCTTTGAGCGGTCTTCTCTACTCCTCTCAAAAAAATGAGCAAGCAAAATCCACGAAAAAACACGAAAATTGAGAATCCACCAAAAAAAGCTTCCGAGAGGCTGTCTCGAAAGCCATTTCAACTGTCTGGAATAACGATTAGACGATCAATTCCTGACCAACGACAATCAAATCACTGCTGAGCCCATTTTGTGTCATCAATTGATCAACAGTTATACCATAAGTATTGGCAATGCCCCATAAAGTATCCCCAGAAACTACTTTATGAACGGATGTACTTGATTTCACCTGCACTTCCTCACTACTTTCGGAACTTGTCGTATTTTCTGCATAACTTGTTGCTTGAGTAGTTTGGGTATTGGAATTGGCAACATAGGTATTTGATGTGCTGGAAGTGTCGTACTGTGTTAGTCCATACGCCGCAATCAAGTAGTTCAGTTTGCTGGCATACCCAGGGTCCGTTGCATAGCGACCAGTCAAGTAAGCAGTTGCATCAAGATAGCTGCTGGTATTGCTCTTAAAGGCACCGGAATAGTGATACACCCCGCTGGAAAAACTCGTACTCCGAAGAACATTGGCATGATCCTGGATTGATTCCCAATAGGAACCATATTGGCGAAAAGGTTCGTTAATGGTTACCCACTGCCCATTCAGGTATTCAAGAGTTGGCATATAGACAGCCATGCCGTTGTATGTTCCTTTTACACCGAAAAGATTGTAATAAGGCGCCTGAGCAAGTGTCGAGCCACCATTGCCACTTTCCAGTAATGCCTGGGCAATCATAACAGATGCATATAAATCATTGGCATCCGCAATTTGGCTTGCGGCAGGCGCAATTTGAGCAATCAATGCAGCCGCTGCATCCGGCTGTTGATAATTGTATTCTGATGCTTGAACGCTTTGGCCATTCGTGAGACCAACAGTTGGCAAAGTGACCAATCCGGTTCCCACCACTACTGCTGCCCGTTGTAAATTTTTCTGCTGGGCACGCTGCTTGGCAATTCTACGTTCGCTGCGGGATTTGTAGGTATTCATGTTTCCCTCCTGATTAAGTCTTTAAAGAGACTTCGATAACACAAGTCATTCTAATTAACTGTCATCATTATACGAGTGCTGTGAGAAAAGGACAAGTGATATAGCTTCAAAATTTACACAACAGTTCTTTTAGTCACATAAAAAAAAGAAAAACCTGCACAGAAAGGAACTGTGCAGGCTCAGATTAATCAAAGACTTTTAAAAGTTTCAACGACGTTTTCAACAGTAAATCCGAATTCTGACAAAACTTTATCTCCAGGAGCAGAAGCACCAAAATGATCAATGGCAATCACTTTTCCAGAGGTCCCTGTATACTTCTCCCAACCAAAGGAAGCCGCAGCCTCAACAGCTACACGCTTAGTAACTGTTTTCGGAAGAACTGCTTCTTTGTATTCTTCAGATTGCGCTTCAAATAAGTCAAAGCTTGGAATGGAGACAACAGAAACATCGACGCCCTCTTCAGCCAAAGCTTTTTGAGCTTCATAAGCCAAACCTACTTCAGACCCGGTGGCAATCAAGATGCCTTCAGGTGTTTCCCCCTTAGAGGCGGATAATACGTACCCACCTTTGGCAACATTTTTGTCAGCTTGTTCTGCTGTACCTGGAAGAACTGGTAGATTTTGCCGACTCAGAACTAAAACAGTTGGAGTTTTTTGAGAGTTCATAGCAATTTTCCAAGCTGCTCGTGTTTCATTACCATCTGCTGGACGAATAACGTGCACATTTGGCATGCAACGCAGACTAGCCAGTTGTTCAATTGGTTCATGTGTCGGACCATCTTCACCCACAGCAACCGAGTCGTGGGTCAAAACATAAGTGACCGGTAAATGTTGAATAGCAGACAGCCGTAATGCTGGTCGCAAGTAATCAGTGAACACGAAGAAAGTCCCACCATAGATTCTTGTGCCACCATGCAACTGGATACCGTTCATCGCCGCAGCCATCGCAAATTCACGGACCCCAAACCAAATATTTCGGCCATCATAGTTCCCCGGCTCAAAGGCCTTTTCAGCAGCAACCATCGTATTGTTGGAGGAAGAAAGATCGGCAGAACCGCCCCAAAAACCAGGTACTGCTTGTGAAATGGCCTGGATCATTTCTTTACTGGATACTCGACTAGCCTGACTAGAACCTTCTTCGTAAACTGGCAATTCAGCATCCCAATTTTCAGGCAGCTTGTTTGCAAAAGCAGCTTTGAATTCAGCAGCCAGCTCTGGGTATTCTAAACTATAACGTTCAAACATTCCTTCCCATGCAGCCTGTGCTTGAGCGCCACGATCCATGATTGTTTCCTTGAAGCGGGCAGCAGCTTCTTCTGGAACTGTAAATTCTGGGTAATCCCAACCATAAACTTTTTTCGCTGCGGCCAGACCTTCTGCCCCCAGTGGTGCACCGTGAACTTTGTTAGTGCCTTCGTTTGGTGCGCCAAAACCGATAACTGTCTTCACTTCGATTAAAGTCGGCTTTTCTTTTTCCGCTTTTGCTTCTTCAATTGCTCGGTTGATAGCTTCCATATCATTGCCGTCTTTTACCAAGATATGCTGCCAACCGTATGCTTCAAATCGTTGACCGACATTTTCAGTGAAGGCCATTGAAGTAGGACCGTCTAAGGAGATATCATTGGAATCATACAAGACAATCAACTTATCCAATTTCATATGACCAGCCATTGAGCTGGCTTCTTGAGAAACACCTTCCATCAAGTCGCCGTCTCCGCAAATTGCATAAGTATAGTGATCAACAACTGAAAAATCAGGTTGATTGAATTTAGCCGCTAAATGCGCTTCAGCCATCGCCATTCCGACGGCCATTGCAATCCCCTGACCCAATGGACCTGTCGTAGCCTCAACCCCATCTGTATGATCGACTTCCGGATGACCAGGGGTTTTGCTGCCCCATTGGCGGAATCCTTTCAAATCATCGATGCTGACTTCATAACCAGCGCAGTGCAATAAGCTGTAAAGTAGTGCAGAACCGTGGCCAGCAGATAACACGAAACGGTCACGGTCAGCCCAGTCTCTAGACGTCAATGGATTAACTTTCAGATGACGGGTCCAGAGGGCGTATGCCATTGGTGCTGCCCCCATCGGGAGTCCCGGGTGTCCAGAATTAGCTTTTTGAATTGCTTCAATACTTAGTGTGCGCAAGGTGTTGACGCCTAATTGATCGACTTTATCAAACAATTGAAATTCCTCCTATATTTTCGTTTAGGTATATTATACCTTTATTTGTTCTTCCATGCAAAACAATGTGACTGTAATTGAATAGATTATTCCCGACCGTGCAGACCCTTTTCCTTTTGAATCTGTTTCAATTTGTCCGGTGTCACATCATTGCCTTCGGGATCGACAACTTTCATCCCTTCGATATGGTGCCGCATGCCGGAGCGAAAGGCCTCCAAGTATTCTTTTCGTAGCAATATCTGTTCTTTTTCTTCAGCAGCAGTCAATGTTCCAGCTTTCTTCTTGCGACCCAGTTCATTGATTCGTGCCATTTTTTCTTCTGACAGCATTTGTCTACCTCCTTTGACTCAACCAGCGATGTCATGTTTGCCCCTTATCCGGACAATCATTTGCCAACCCGCTGTTTTCTTGTTCTTAATGGCATTCCATCCCCCTTATCATAAACTAATCCTGCTTAAATTTATAGTCCTAATTCATCGAAGGTTTTTGATTTTCAGTTTGCCTTTTCGATCATCAGTGCCCCCTTTTTCATGCTTTCCGGCAAAATTTATTCGCCTAGCTCCCAGGGAACAAAAAGGGAACAAGTTTTGCTAAAAGACGAACATTTGTTTGATTTCGCTTTTTTCCTATGGTACACTGGATTTAGAAAAGAAAGTAGGTGCAGTCATGGCGAAACGAACAGACTCCCGTCAAGAGGAGATCCTACGCTTCATTCATGAACGGGTAGAAAACAAAGGGTACCCGCCCACAGTTAGAGAAATTGGCGAAGCAGTGAATCTGTCTTCCACCTCTACGGTTCATGGTCATCTATCCCGCCTGGAGAAAAGAGGCCTCTTACAACGAGATCCCACCAAACCGCGAGCAATCGAGCTTACTCGCTTAGGATTAGATTTAATTGGCATTAAAGATGAGGCGATTCCGATGTTGGGTGTGGTGACTGCCGGAGAGCCGATTTTGGCTGTAGAAGAAGCTTCTGATTTCTTCCCCATTCCGCCAAACCTTTCAAATGATGTCGGCAGTTTGTTCATGTTGACCATCAAAGGCGAGAGTATGATTAACATTGGTATCTTAGATGGTGATCAAGTCATCGTGAGACAGCAGCGGGATGCTCAAAATGGCGATATTGTCATTGCAATGACGGATGAAAATGAGGCGACTTGCAAACGATTTTTCCGAGAAAAGGACCATATTCGCTTACAGCCGGAAAATGATTTTATGGATCCTATTATTCTGCCTGACGTGACCATTTTAGGCCAAGTAGTCGGTCTTTACCGTAATCACATTGGCTAACAGTTGGAAATCTTCAAAGTAATTTTGAGGATTTCTATTTTTTTGCTTTACAAACCGAACAAACATTCGTATAATAAGAATACAAACATTTGTTCGTATAAATTAAATGAGGTGACGATAATGAACGGAATTCGTAATATTGCATTGGTCGGTTTAGGCTTGTTGATTAGCTTCGTGGTTGTCAACTATGGTGCCCCATTGGCTGCTCTGATTTTTGTGCCCTTATTTTTCCTGTGGTTCACACTTTGGGATGATAAAAAGGTCAAACAAGCCGAACGGCAACAAAATCGGACGGTCAGTTACCCTCACAGTGGAAAATATTAATAGATTAACCCAAGTATTTTCTCTTTTTAAAATAGAAAGACCAACAGGAAAGAGCCCCGCAAAAGCAGTCATAAGCAGCTTTTGCGAGGCTTTTTATAGTAGCTTTTTATAGTGGCTTTTTTATTGAGTTTCTTATATGATTACAAAAAAACCTGCCGAGGAATGCACCTCAGCAGGTTTTTTTCGTAACTCAGTAGTCCATCAACGTTTTGATTTCATAATTTGCGATTTTGTCACGTCCATGTAACTCTTTTAGTTCAATCAAAAATGCGCAACCTACAACGATTCCACCCAATTTTTCAACCAAGTCGATAGTGGCTTTGACAGTACCACCGGTTGCCAAGAGATCATCACATACCAATACTTTTTGACCTGGTTTAATGGCGTCAGCGTGCAACGTCAATGTGTCGCTCCCGTATTCCAAATCATAGGAAACAGAAATCGTTTCGCGGGGAAGCTTTCCTGGTTTGCGCACCGGTGCAAAACCAACGCCGAGTTCGTATGCGACTGGACAACCTACGATAAATCCACGGGCTTCCGGTCCAACCACCATATCAATGCCTTTTTCTTTTGCATAATCCACGATTTGTTTAGTTGCTTCTCGATAGGCCATGCCGTCTGCCATCAGAGGCGAAATATCCCGAAAAACGATTCCTTTTTGAGGGTAATCGGGAATGCTGGCAATATAGTCTTTTAAATCCATGTTGGTTCCTCCTAATTTTTCATTGAACGATTGGCAGAGCGTCTGTTTGCCCTGTTCTTTGCTAAACCACATAAAAGTCAACTCAATCTGTCAGCCAGGCTTTCAATGCAGCAGAATCGCTCAACAACAAAAACTCTTCACTTTTTATTTTTTTCAACCTGCGTTGGTACACACTGCTAGAATCCAGTGGTTTTTTATCCGCCACCACAGCAGGTGTTAAAACACCATCGCTTATTGTAACAAATTCCAAGTCAAAAAACACCTGGATCATGAAAATCAATAATTTCTGCGGAATCTGCAGGTATTGCGCAATCTGTGGTAGTTTATTACGGACATCAATTCTGCTTTGAGCAGCAATTAGTTTGAATAACCTAGCATACTGTTCTCTTGTACCGATCCCATCTAAATAGGCTTCATCTTCTGCTTGCAAAATCAGCATAATCCGCTTGATTCCGGTAAGTTTCGTGATTTCCTTAATCTGAGTTGGTTCCTCTGGGCAATCAAGAAAAGCCAATTCGCTAAAACTGCCACTAGATAAGTATTGTTGCAATTGTTCTTGGTCATGATAATAATGAATATCTCTTGCAGGCAGATCAACTTTACTATTGGAAGCTTTCTCAAATGCAATCAAAAGCGTGTCATTTGTTGGATTGAATTGACGTCGATTTTTCTTTGCTCGCAAATCAAATAGTTGAATGCCCTTCACTTGAAAGTCCAAGAGCTGCATCTGAGGTTTCTTATTGCCATTCCATTCATTCACAGAGAGCTCACCGACAATAGTGAAACGATCATTGCGAAACTCAGCAATTTCATTTCCAAAATCAAAGCCAATCACATCCAGCGCCTCAGTTGAGGAAGCGTCCTGCACTTCCATCTTCAAATGTTGCTGATTTGAACCAATCTGCCTGAGAACAGAAGTCCCTTCTCCTTTTAAAGCAAAGCGGGGAATCGGGTTATCGGTTCCAAAGGGGGCGATTTTTCTGAGTTCTTCTACAAAGGATAAGGTAACGTCCTTGACAGTTAGCACCTCATCAATGACCAGTTCTTCCCCCTGATCGAGCTTGCTCTGGGTTTCAGACAGATACGCTACCATCTGTTTCTGCAACAGCGGTAGATTCTCTTTTGCAAGGCTCAAGCCGACAGCTGCGTGGTGACCACCAAAACTGGTGAATAGTTCCCGCATCCCGTTTAACATCTCATAGAGGTTTACCGCTTCAATACTGCGGCCAGAACCTTTCGCAATGCCATCTTCTTTAATGGTCATAACAATTGTCGGTTTGCCGGTATTGCGTAGGATTCTTCCTGCTACGATGCCTAAGACTCCTTCATGCCAACCAGGAGCAGCTATCAAATTGATCGGACTTTCCGGATCCAATAATTGTTGTGCTTCTTCCGTAATGGCTGTTACCAGCGCTTTACGTTCTTCATTAATTCGATCCAGTTCCAATGCTAATTGGCGAGCCTCTGCATCATCAAAGGTGGTCATTAAGGTAACCGCAGGATTGGGATCTTCCAACCGTCCAATAGCATTCAGCCGAGGACTGATTGCAAAGCCAATCATAGTTTCATCAACTTCAGAGATTTTACTTTGGGCTGCTTTAAAGAGTTCCTGTAAGCCGATGCGCTCCGTTTGTTTAATGATTTGTAAGCCAATGGTTACTAACGCACGGTTTTCATCCGTCAGCGAAACCATATCAGCAATTGTCCCGATTGCTACCATATCTAAAAATTCCAACGGCACCTCATCCAATAAGGCACAGGCAACCTTGAAGGCCACCCCAACACCCGCCAGTTCGCCAAAAGGATAATTGCCATTTGGATGACGGGGATGGATGATTCCAAACGCATTTGGCAGCTCTGTGGGTAGTTCGTGATGGTCAGTCACAATGACATCTACGCCGACACTGTTGGCATAGTCGATAGCCTCATGACCGGAAACTCCATTGTCCACGGTGACAATCAGTTGAATGCCGCTTTCAATCATATCTTGATAAACCTGTTTATTAGGTCCATAGCCGTCTGTAAAACGATTTGGCAGATAAACAGTTACGTCAGCGCCTAAAAGTTCCAGTGCTTCTTTCATAACAGTTGCACTGGTAATGCCATCTGCATCATAATCGCCATAGACTAAGATTCGCTCGCCGTTTTCAACAGCCTCCTGCAACCGCTGGATAACCTTTTCCATGTCGTAAAACAAAAAAGGATCATAGAGATCAGCCAACTGTGGATTTGTAAAATGTTCCAAGGCTTCCGATGTACGAATGTTTCGTTGCCACAAAATTCTGGCTATAGTTTCTGAGAAGCCTTGCTGTGTAATTAAATCCCGAAATTCTGCCGAAAAAGAGGTTTCTTCCGGCATTTTCCATTGATATCTTGCATTGCGCACATGATCACTCCCAACTGAATAATTATAGCAAAGCAGTTGCCTTCTGAAAAGAATCCCGCAAGTAAATCTTTGACGCGCTGTAAAATTTAAGCAAAAGAACAGCTTTGGGGAAAGATCCCACAAAGCTGTTCTTTTGGGTAGAAACATTTAGAAAGCTTTAGTCGCCTTCTGCTTTCTTATCTTTCTCGTTATTTAAAGTTACCTTTTCTACAACTATTTTTTCTCCGCTGGAAGAAGCAGTCTCAGCCTCGGAAACAGTGTCTCGTTGAGTCGTCAACTCTCGTTTCAAGGTCTTGATCTGCTTTTTTTGCTGCCAAAGAGTACCTGTAGATACCAAAGACATAATCAAAGCACCGACAAATGCAGACGCAATGATAACTATAATCAAGGGTGCTTCCACTTGGGCAAGCAGGAAATTGACCGCAACAGATTGGTTATTAAACACCGCAAATAGCACGATTACAAAAATCAAAACAAAACCTGCGATGAGTCGCCATTGTTTTTTCATCGGTATTCCCTCCCATTCATAGTTCACTACCATTCACCGGATTCTCACAAAACGTCATTTACAAAGGTGCACCACTTATTTCTTATTGAACAGTCCACCCGCCAAGAAATCCCCCATAGTAGGAAACAAAGTATAAAACCGTGCCGCGATTTCCATATACCCTGGCGCATTGATCTCCCGTTTAGGATGTTCTACGCTGGCAATGATTCTTCTTGCAAGTTTTTCGGGATCCAACACGTGATTGCCCAAAGTCTGCAAATAATTACCGGAAGGATCTGCTTTATCAAAAAATTCCGTTTTGATGGGACCGGGATTAACAGTTGTTACTGCAATATTGGCCGGCTTCAACTCCAGGCGCAGCGCATTGGAAAAACCTAATACGGCAAATTTTGTTGCCGAGTAGACCGTCGATTTCGGTGTAGCCATTTTGCCAGCCATCGAAGCAATGTTGATAATATGACCTGGACGTGCTGCTGCCACCATATCAAGCACAACTTTTTGCGTTAAGACCATCATACCCAACACATTGACTTCAAACATCTTAAAAATATTTTCCCGCTCAAAATCGGTAAAGTTTTCAAAAATACCGAAGCCGGCGTTATTAATCAGAACATCTATCGGGCCTACTTCAGCTGCGACTTTTTCCAATAGACTGTCGACACTGGTGGGCTCCGCAACATCCAGCTGAAAAGCATAGGCCGCTTTTCCGCTGAATTCTGCACATTTTTCCTTGACCTGACCGATAAGATTGATGCGGCGGGCACAGGTTACAACAATAGCGCCTTTTTTCGCAGCAGCGTAGCAGATCTGTTCCCCTAATCCCGCTGAACCACCAGTCACCAAAACTACTTTATCTTGTAAATTCATGCCAACTTCCTCACTTTCTTCTATAAATCAGTTAAAGGGGACTTCCACCACATCGAAATCTTTCACGATACGGCTATTGGGAAAGACTCCCTGTGCTTCTTTTTCCAACTCAATCGCGTCTTTCGCTAAATACCGAGCTGAGATATGGGTCAATAATAAGCAAGTTGCACCTGCTTCTTTGGCTACCTGTGCTGCTTGTTCAGTAGTGGAATGGAAATAGGAGCAGGCCATTTGGGCTTCATTTTTATTAAATGTACTTTCATGGACCAATACATCAGCATTTTCAGCCAATCGAATTGAAGCTTGCGTAAAGCGGGTATCCCCCAATATAGTTACAATACGGCCACGGCGCTTTTGTCCCACAAAATCTAAACCATTGATTTTACGTCCGTCAGGCAAGGTTACTGTTTCTCCTTTTTTCAAGCGACCAAATAACGGTCCGGGTTTAACTCCCAATGCCAACAGCTTGTCGGCTTGCAGTTCCCCTTCATGATCCGCTTCTACCACACGATAACCGAAGCTGTCAATCCCGTGATCAAGCTTTTCACAAATCACTTTGAATTGCTTGTCTTCAAAGACAACACCATTTTCTGCAATTTCAATAAATTTCAGTGGATACGACAGGCGGGTCTGGGACACTCGCAGTGCCATTTGGACAAAATCTCGTATACCTCTGGGGCCATAAATTTCAAGGGGCTCTGTCCCACCTTGAAAAGAGCGACTGGAAATTAAGCCCGGCAACCCAAAAATATGATCGCCATGAAGATGGGTGATAAATATTTTTTCAATTTTTCGCGGGCGGATGGTTGAACGCAGGATCTGCATCTGAGTTCCTTCCCCACAATCAAATAGCCAGACCGCATTGCGCTCATCTAGCAGCTTTAAAGCAATACCGGTCACATTGCGATGTTTCGCCGGTACACCGGCTCCGGTTCCTAAAAATTCGATTTCCATGAGTGTTATTCCTGACTTTCTGTTAAACTGGGCCACTGCTCGACTTGTATAAATTCTTAAATTTACTCTACTCGTCGCCTGTATTTAGCCAGTCCTCAGTATAGCATTTTTTACAATAGGCTGTCAGTCCTTTGCAGAAGCATTTGAACTGTCTGTCTCTTCATTGGTATTATCATGTTGTTTTTGCCAAGCTTGCTGGGCATTATTTTTCGTGTCTTTTTCCACCTGTTGGGCCTTTTTGATTTCTTCTTCGACTTCCTGGTAATCAAAACGACTAATACCGCCGCGCAATTGATTGATAATGATTTCATTGATCGGCCGATTGTCTTCTTCTTCAGCAATCAAAATTAGGCCAGTCTGTCCTTCAGCAATATCAGAAACGAGGAATTCAAAGATGTTGCGCGCATTTTTAATCTCCCGGGCATCTTGGGTTGCGCCAATCATACTGCCACCGACCCAGCCTAAAAGCATCGTCAACGGACCCACCAAAATACCAACCAGCATCCCAATCAGCCCGCCGGTTGAGGTCTTATTGCTACCGGTAAAATCAACAAAGTCTTCTATTTTAAATTTATGCTGTCCGTCATTCGAATGGGTCACGACAGCCATCTGCTCTCCTTTAACTTGCCCTGTGGCTGCTAATCTCTTCAGCTCAGAAAAGCCTTGGTATGCCAGTGACTCCATCTCGAAGTTCATTACGATTACACGTTTTGTCATTTTTTCTTCCTCCTTCATTTGTGACAACTCACTTTTACTTATTTTACCAATAACCAGAAAGATTGAAAAAGATTCGCTCTTTTCTGCCATTTGCCACACTGCTGGTGACCCTTGCGTTTGGGTAATCATTAGCAAACCATTGCAAAGCTGCCTTTTTCTGATTTTCTTGTGACGCAATCCTTTCTAAAATAAAAATGCAACCTCCACTATTCTTTAGCGGAAGCTGCTTGTCTTACTAACAAAAAAAGGAAATACCGAAGCATTTCCCTTTTTATAGGATTTGATCAAAATAATATCTTCTAAGAAGGAAGCTGATGATAAAGAGCCTTTTTACTTGTGACTCAGGTTTGGTCATTTCTCATCATAGGATAGTGACAAGATACTTGTCACCATCTTTTTTGTGAAATTATTTATTCAACAAACTCAAACTCAAAATTGCCGATCCGAACGATGTCGCCATCTTTGGCGCCACGGGCACGCAATGCTTCATCAACTCCTAAAGAGCGTAATTGGCGAGCAAAACGCATCACTGTTTCATCATGGGCGAAGTTGGTCATCTGGAAGAGCTTCTCAATCTTCGGTCCACTCAAGACCCACGTTGCATCTGGCTCACGGTCAATAGCAAATTCCGGTTCATCGGAGGTAAAGCCATAGTGAACTGCTTCTTCTTCCACTTCCTCTTCCTCGTAAAGCGGGAATTCCGGTGTCTTTTCTAACAGGTCAGCTGTTGCGTTTAGCAGATTATCCAAGCCTTTACGGGTTACCGCTGAAATTGGGAAAATCAGAAGATCCTCTGCAAACTCATCCGTTTTTTCTTTCGCTAGCTCTTCTTTAAACTGAGCTAGATTTTCTTCTGAATTTGGCATATCCATCTTATTGGCTACAATAATCTGAGGCCGTTCCAACAAACGTAAATTGTGTTCGCCCAGCTCTTTGTTGATCGCCAGATAATCCTCGTAAGGATCACGGCCCTCCATTCCGCTCATATCAATTACATGAAGAATCACTCGAGTTCGTTCGATATGTCGTAAAAACTGAGTTCCCAGTCCTACACCTTGAGAAGCACCTTCAATCAATCCTGGAAGATCTGCGACTACAAAGCTGCGATTATCAGAAGTATTGACCATCCCAAGATTTGGCACCAAAGTCGTAAAATGATAGGCACCGATTTTAGGACGTGCGGCGGAAATGACAGACAACAAAGTCGACTTCCCAACTGAAGGAAAGCCTACCAGCCCCACATCTGCTAAGACTTTCAGTTCCAACTCGATCCGGCGTTCTTGGCCAGGCTCACCATTTTCGGCAATTTCTGGTGCTGGGTTTCGTGGGGAAGCAAAACGAATGTTGCCCCGCCCTCCGCGTCCGCCTTTAGCAACAACCAAGGTCTGACCGTTTTCAATGAGGTCGCCCAGTAAAGCGCCGGTATCGGCATCACGAACCGTCGTGCCCGGTGGAACTTTAACAAAGGTATCCTCTGAGCCACGACCGTGCATTCCTTTACTCATTCCATTTTCGCCGGGATGGGCACGGAAATGACGATTGTAACGAAAATCCATCAATGTGCGCAAGCCTTCTTCAACCATCAAGACCACATCGCCACCGCGACCACCGTCACCGCCGGCCGGGCCACCATCGGGAACATATTTTTCCCGTCTAAAAGCTACCATCCCGTCACCGCCCTTACCGGCTTTAACGTCAATGGTTACTTGATCTAAAAACATGGACATCATTTGTCCTCCATTTCTTTTCACAAAACTGTTTCAAAACGTCTTTCCTATTGTACCTATCAAAACAACGTTTGTCTATTGTCAAACGACCGATAAATCTTTAAGAAAGAGTTATTTTCAATACTTTTTCACAAAATTCTTCAGGAAACCACATTTTGTCTGGTGCCTTGTAAAAAAGCAGTTAAATTCTCAACAGCAATCGCCATCAGACGTCCTCTGGTTTCAGAAGGTGCCCAAGCGATATGCGGTGTGATCCAACAATTTTTGGCGTGCAGCAACGGATTATCTGCCAAGATTGGCTCCTGGCTGACTACATCAACACCACAAGCTGCCAGTTTCCCCTTAGAAAGGGCCACTGATACAGCGGTTTCATCTAATAAACCGCCCCTAGACGTATTCAAAAGAATGCTGCCCATTTTCATCTGAGCCAAAGTTCGCTCATTGATAATTTTTTCCGTCTCAGGAAACAACGGGACATGTAAGCTGACAACATCTGATTTGGCTAGCAATTTTTCAAGTGACAGCTGCTTAATCCAAGGTGCTTGCGGTTCTTTGGAGCGATGGTTCCAATAAACAACTTCCATCTTAAAGGCATGAGCAATCTCTGCTACCGCTTGAGCGATGGCTCCATAGCCAATCAAACCCAGCGTTTTCCCCTTGAGTTCGGTCAGCGGTTGTAACCAATAAGTAAAGTCTGGTGACTTTTGCCAGTCGCCTTTATGAACAGAAGCATTGTGGCGCCCCACTTGCGAACAGATTTCCAATAATAGTGCAAATGTGAACTGGGCCACTGCATCAGTCCCATAAGCTGGGATATTGGTGACGGTGATACCGGCACTGCGGCAAGCCTCCAGATCCACCACATTATAGCCGGTTGCCAGGACACCGATGTATTTCAGATTAGGACAAGCTACAACAATTTTCTTGGTAATGGGAACCTTATTTAGCAAGATGACATCGCTAGAACCGATTCGTCGAATAATTTCAGCGCTATCTTCTGGCGGAGTACGGTCATATAAAGTAAATTCTCCCAGCTCCTTAAATTGCTGCCAACTAATGTCTCCTGGATTCAAAGCATAACCGTCTAAAACAGTGATTTTCAATTTTTTTCATCCTCTTCTTTGTCTTATTGTACTGGTATTACCGTCATTTTCTTAAGCACTTCCTGGAATCTATTTTGATAATTTTCCCGATACAATGGCGTTTTGACATTGGCAATCATAGTCTGGATCATATCGTGAGTTTCTTTTGTCATAGAGGTCTGTCCCTCCGACAATTCAATTTGTAGCTTTTGAAGTTGTCCATCGATTAGGTGGCCAATCTCCAATTGCCACCTCACCGTCTCAATTGCCTGCTGAATCGCTGTTTTCCAACCATCCTTTGACAATGGGGCCACTAACTCGTCTATTTTAGCAAGGCTGCTGCCGTCTGTAAGAGCAAGACTCAAAGGATGATCAAAAGTGACTTGTGTTCCTTTGATTGCCGCTTCCTGCTGATTATCAAAAAGCCCATTGACTGCACTTTGGATCAAGAGTTTTGTTTTAAGAGAAGCTAATGTTTGCAAGTGTTTATTTGCTAGCTTGATAGTGGTGAAAGAGAGCGCTTTTTCAGCGGCCAACTCCTCTACTTCTTGTTTGATTTGATTGACTTTGACAGTCAGCGTCTCTATGACCTCGCGATTGCAGCTTTCTGACATAAAACCATCAGAGAGCTGTAAAGCTGAAATGCTGCTGCCAATTTCGCCGCCTTGCTGCAACTGCTTTTTAAGAACCGCTATTTTCTCTATTGCCACAGCTTGCTGCTGCTTTTCGATAAGTCGCTGAGCCTTGGGATATCCCAGCCCCACCATAACAACAAGCAATAGGACAAGACTACCGATTAGCTGTCCTGTTCTTTTCTGACGTTCTTCCATCATAATCGCTCCTAAACAGTAAAATCAAACTTTTTTAGGTTTCAGGTAATTCCATATGAATAAAGTTGGTCAGACCGTGCCAGCTGATTGCCAATTGCTGATCGAAAGGTTTAAAGCCGGCACCTTCATAGGAACGCTGAGCGCGTTTATTGAAATCCGCCACACGTAGCCAAATCCGTCCCTTGAACAGAAGATTACGGCGAATGTAATCGACGGCCGCCAAAGTAAACTGGCGACCGTGATGCTTGCCACACTCCTCTGGTCGAATACCCAATCCCAGTTCCAGGTCTTGCAATTGATAATTGAAACAAAAGATGCCGTAATAGCTCCCTTTACGATAGACCGCATAATAATCAGTGCCGTTGTCAGGGGTCAAGATTTCAGCAAGACACTCAGCAAAACCGGCAGCAGGTACATTATAAAATGTGTAAGGCTCAGGATAACGCCACTGCAAATATTCTATCGCCTCATGTTCCTCCATTGGTTTTACTTGATACTTCATTTTGCACCCTCTATTCATATTTTTGCAAAAAGTTTTTGATCTTTTCTCGATACTTTTCCGGTTCAGTATCGTAACTTTTGGCATGTTCGGCGCCAGCGACTTCCCAACGCTCTTTCGGTGCATCGGTTGCTTTGTAGACTTCATCCAACATTGAAAACGGCACAAAGGTATCTGCTGTCCCGTGGATAAACAGCATAGGCGTCTTATTTTTAGCCAATTGTTTTCGAACATCCCCATCTGTATAAAAGAAGCCGGCCCGCACACGAGTAACTAAATTGGTTACCTGCATGATAGGAAATGTGGGGAGATCAAACATGGCCTTGTATTGGTAGGTCAGTTCTTCTTTGATACTGGCATAGCCGCAATCTTCCACAATAGCAAAAACATTTTCCGGCAGTTTTTCTCCACTGGTATTCATCACGGTGGCCGCTCCCATGCTGATGCCATATAGCGTGATTTTTTCGTCAGACCCTTTTTCTTCCAGGACTTTGTTGATCCAGCCCAAGTAATCTTTTCGCTCAGGCCAGCCAAAACCAATCACTTCTCCTTGACTTTGTCCATGTCCTCGAGCATCAGGCAATAAGACATCATAACCCAAATCATGATAAATATTGGCAACTTGCCAAAGGGAGTCCGCGTTTGCCATATAGCCATGGGCAAGGATCGCCGTCTTATTCTGAGGTGTCTTCGCCGGCAAATAAATAGCTGACAAAAGCAAGTTATCCTCTGATTTGATTTGCCAGCGTTTTCGGGTCTTACCATTAAACCAAGCTTGTTCGGGAGTGGTTTTCTTGCTATCAGTAGTTTCTTCACTAGCCAAGAAGTCTTTTGGTGCCGGTACAAAGGCATACGTATAAAAATAATTACCAGCAAAAAGCAAGACAGCTGCCACTAGGACCAAAGCGATCAGTCCAATGCGTATAGTCCACTTCATTTATATACTTCCTTTACATTTTCATTTTCTATAACAAATTTTTCTTCCACAGGTGATTAGCCAGTCTCAATCACAAATAGTTGGAAAGGGTGTTTGATGATAAGCATAGGCCATCATCAGATCTGCAAACGAGTTCCGCGACAGGGACAGATCCAGACTTTGAATTTCGTCAATGTCGAAAAAGCGGGCATCACTGGTCTCAACTCCAGAAACCGGTTGGCCACTTTGCCAACGACAATAGATAAACAATTTGTAGACATAGGTCAAACGATACGGATAATCGTGCTTGGCCATGTCACGCAAGGCAATCAGTTTTTGAGGAATGATATTCACCCCAGCCTCTTCCAGCGTTTCTTTTTTAGCGACTTCAAAGGGAGAATAACCGACATCTCCCCAACCACCAGGAAGCGCCCAGCATCCTTCCCGTTTTTCTTTCACTAACAACAACTGATTCTTTTCGTTGAACACCGCTGCCCGAATATCTACTTTTGGTGTGGCGTATCCTTCATCAGCGGTCATAAAAACCGCAAGTTGCTTCTCAGGAACTGGGGTTAACTGTGCGATCAAGCTCTCAGTGACAGCTGTCAACTCTTCATAGCGTTCTTGATCAAAAACGTCTTTGCTGTAGGCTTTTCCACTTTGTGCAATTGCTTGCAGGCGGCTTAAATTTAACAAGAGGGCTTGTTCATCGATACGATTCATGAATCTTCCTCCTTTCAAAATCAATTTTTCTGAGATAAAACTTCGTCCAATAGCAATTTTCTTTCTCCTGAAAGTGCAATTGGCTCCTTGCCCGCTTGCAACGCTTCTTCAAATAAGATCGCAAGGTTAGAGTCTTCTTGGCAGGCCTGTAAAAGAGCAATCATCTGCTGACATCTGCCCACCCATTCTTTCATAAAGACATTGGTTGGAAGGATTCGCTGGGACAAATCGGCAATGTGATACACACCCGATTTTTGGCACCAACGCAGACAGGCCTCGTACAGTGGCCGCATAATCATCGTCTCCACTTCCTCTGTTGCTGCAAAAGTGACTTCGACCTCTTTTTTTCCTGCCAAATAAATATAAGAGATAGCAACGAGAATTTCCATCCAGAATTGTCAATTGTCCAGGGAAAATTTCATACACTTCAATTGGCGGATAACCTTCAAACTGAGCGGCTCGCAACAATTGTCCGTTTTTTTCGATTTTATTTTGATCCAGATACAATTGACCCACACTAAGCGCATCAATTTCTACCAGCATTCCGCTTCCCCCAGACTGATTCATCCCATTTTCTTTATGGGGATGCAAGATTTCTTATGTAATTGTAACACATTGGTTTCAGCTTTTTGCAGCACTTTAAGAGCCGATTTTTTAAACGTCAGTAATTGCATTATGTAAACTTATATTTTAGCAAATTTTACAGATATAGATTGTTGCTGTAAGGAAAAAACCGCCTCTCACAAGTGAGAAGCGGCAATGCATCAAACAATCAGCCTTGGCTTTCCTTCAGTTTGAAGTTTGACCATGGTTTCAAAAAGCCTAACAAGAACAATTCATCATCAGAAATGCGGCCGACAACGTTAACCCGTCCATCATTTTTCATTTCTTTCAAAGCAATCTGAGTTTCCCCTTTATATTGCCCGTAATCTACGTTATCAATCAAAACATCCCCTCGTGTAATATCTCGAGTATTGTGTGCCGGGAATGGTTTGTCTTTATAGTATACCCGAGTCATAGTTGAACGCAGGATGTATTCAGAACGATCCCCACGATAGCTATGAAGATTGTCAAACAGACAAATCCGCTCATCTTCTGTAATATCATCTTCCACAACTACTTTCAAAGTTGGGTATTCCCCATTGAAGGCTTCAGCCATAGCCGCCAGTTCAGCTTCTGAAGCATAGGCATTGCCAATGGAAATGTCGTCGATCAAGCCAGTCAAAACCAGGTGCTTGACCTGTGTCGCCAATTCCAGATCTCGGTGATCTTCCAGTGAGCACAAACCGTCTTGTGTCGGCCAAGGTCCAAAAGTCGCATCATGAGAGTTGACAAAGGCCATCGTGTTCAGATTGTATTTACGGAATTTTTCTGAACAGAAAACAAAATGATCATAACTCAGCCCAGAATAGCGATGCGGATAGAAATTGTGAGAACCCAGCAAATTGTTAGTATTTGGTGAATAGCTCATAATATTATCGACATAGTTGGTACCAGAAGACATATTGATTTCGATTTTGATGCCGTATGGATTACGCGTCATGCGGGCTTCTTCTGCCCCAGTAAATCCGACATCCAGACGGACACCGTATGCGCCCATGTTGTCGAAGAATGACAAATCGTCATATGAAATTTCTAATTGTTCAAACAAAGCCGGATTGATGTCCACCATCACTTCCATGTCCAGCGAGTTTGCATAGTCTACCACTTTTTTAAAGTCTGCCAACACTTGTTCCTTGTCGCCAGAGATTTGCAGCAAGCTGGTAAATACGCGTTTAAAGCCATACTTATGTGCCAAATCCAAGTAGGCTTTGTCCTTTTCAAATGTTGAACGTTCCGGATAGATGGAAATACCTAATTTACCCATGAAATGATCCTCCTGAATAGCGTTTCGAAAAACTTACCAACCAGCGTTCCCTCTGATTTTCTTACGAATAGGTAACCTGATCTAGCGGGCATTTCGAAATCGGTTTTAGTAGCATATTTAGTATAGCACTGGCTTTTTAATTGGTCTACACCTTTACCTTAAAAATCGGAAAAGGTTTACAAAAAGTTCACATACGAGTATAGTCAGGGGCGCATTTCTTTGTTATCCTATTATGGAAAGAATCCGTATCGGGTATGAAGATTCTCCTTGAGGACTTCATAAGCGTACCGATCCGACAGAAAGGAAATCAATAATGAAACAAAAACGATTGATCACCGGCTTTACCACTTTAGCAGCACTGCTTTTACTAGGTGCTTGCGGCAGTAGCAACACTGCCGATTCCGAAAAGGATGCTTCTAGCACAACGCAAGAGACGACCACCTCTTCTTCTGTTGATCTGAACAGCCTGGATCTGCCCCAACTATCTGACGAGGTGACCGCCGATGAGACGGTCGTAGAGATGGAAACAACCGCTGGCAATATCAAGATTAAGCTATTCCCCAAAATTGCTCCAAAAGCGGTAGAAAATTTTGTGACCCACGCCAAAGATGGCTATTACGATGGCACGAAATTCCATCGGGTAGTTGAAGATTTCATGATCCAAGGTGGCGATCCCAACGGTGACGGTACTGGCGGCGAAAGCATTTGGGGCGACGGCTTCGAGTTGGAAGCCAGCAACCAGCTTTATAACATTCGTGGTGCTCTAGCAATGGCTCGCAGTCAAGATCCAAATTCTAATGGCAGCCAATTTTTCATCATCCAAAATAAGAATGATGTTTCTGACGGTTTAGCAAAACAATATTATCCTGAAGACATCATCAACGCTTACAAAAAAGGCGGTGTGCCACAGTTGGATGGCCAGTATACCGTCTTTGGTCAAGTGATTGATAACGGCATGGAAGTTGTCGATAAGATTGCCACTGCTGAAAAAACCGATGAGGCAAATAGTTTAGGTGAAAATGCGACTCTGAAAAAAGAAGTAAAAATCAATAAGATTAAGATCATTCAAGAAGCAAAATAAGAATCAATTAAGAACGCAGGAATAAAATAAGTGAAAAAGAGGGCCTTCTTCCGAAACTTCGGAAAAACGGCACCTCTTTTTTTTGTAGAATACATTTGCTAAGCTTTCTTGTATTCTCTTAAAGCAATTATCATTTCCAATATTCTCATAATCTCATTGGCTAAGCAGTACTACTTAGCACCGACAATAAAGGTGAAACAACAACAAGCTGTGGTTTTTCCGGCAACAGTGGCCACCGCATCTGCACGACCAACATTTCCTTTGATTTTGGTGATCGTAAACTGCAGGTGCAACACGTCTCCTGCACGGACTTTTTCAATAAATTGCGCCTTGTCGATACCGCCAATATAAGCTGTCTGCCCAGCAAATTGTGGCGACTTGAGGATCAAAATTGATCCAGCTTGAGCCAAAGCTTCCAAAATCAAAGTGCCCGGCATGTGGGGATCTTCCGGAAAATTTCCCTGCATAAAGTCCTCATTCACAGTCACATTTTTAACTGCAGTGATCGTCTCACCAGGAACCAGTTGAATGACTTGATCCATGTAATATATAGGATAACGATTTGGAATCACTTGTTTGATTTCTTCGGTATTCATGATTTGCGTCATTTGGCAAACCCCTTTCATCTAAAATCCCCGTAACAATAGCAACACACTGGCTATAAGTTCATCAGGGCAAACTAACAAACTATTTAGTTTGATTATCAAAATATCACAACTCTGAAATTACAGCAACTGGGAAGCTCCCTAATAAATTTAATCAAAAAAATAGTTTGACAATCAAACCTTTTTCCCTAATAATGGGAATGGCAACAGAAAACCTTTATTTTTTGATCTGCAATTATACTATTCTCATTTCAAGGAGTGTCAGCATGAGCTTATTACAAGGAAAAAAAGTCGTAGTTATGGGTGTTGCAAACAAGCGCAGTATTGCTTGGGGATGCGCCAAAGCATTGATAGAGCAAGGCGCTGAAGTCATCTATACCTACCAAAATGAACGTATGAAAAAGCAATTGGATAAATTAGTGCCGGAAAATTCATTTATGGTGGAATGTGATGCTTCCTCAGATGAAAGTATCGAGAATGCCTTCCAACAAATCGGTGAAAATGCCGGCGAAATTCACGGGATTGTGCACGCTATCGCTTACGCCAACAAGGAGGATCTTTCCGGAGATATCCTGAACATTAGTCGGGAAGGTTTTGCCTTGGCGCAAGACATCAGCGCGTATTCGCTGATTGCAGTGACAAAGTATGCCAAACCAATCTTGGCACCAAACAGCGGCATCGTAACCATGAGTTACTTAGGGGCTGAACGGGCTGTACCTAACTACAATATGATGGGAATCGCAAAAGCAGCTTTAGAAGCCGAAGTCCGTTATCTGGCAGCAGAGCTTTCTCCTCAAGGAATTCGTGTCAACGGTGTTTCTGCCGGGGCCATTAAGACACTAGCGGTAACTGGTGTTCAAGATTATCAAAAGCTGATCCAACTTTCTGAAGAACGCACCCCCGATCATATCGGCGTGACGATTGAAGAAGTCGGAAATGCGGCTGCTTTTCTCATCAGTCCAGCAGCAAGTGGCATTATCGGAGAAGTAATTTTCGTCGACAAAGGGGTTCATCTTTCCTAAGACATCCTTTTGAGAGAATGTGACATAGGTAATTTTCAAGTGTTAAACAGCGTAGGTTTAATCACAATGAATAAAAAGTAGATGGATGAGGAAATTTGTGACACTCTTTAGGTCCTAGTCTAAAAAGAGAACAATCCCATCTCGAAAAAGAAAAAGCGTGAACGACACTGATTTCGCCTGATGAAGTCAAGGGAAAGCTGCGTTTAAAATTTTTAACAATGAAAAGCCGACGATCTTCCAATGATTTTAAGGAGGATGGTCGGCTTTTAGGGTCTCACGTTTGGCAATGGTTGCTTTAGTGGATGGTGACTCAATTATTGTCACAGTTCAAGAGTCTCGACTAGTTTTAGAAATCTTCGTGACGCAACATAAGGCACGGCTTTTTGATTCATTTCTATTTATACGTGCGTACTTTTTCAAAAAAAGTCGGTTTTTTCAGTAATTCGTTTTTTTTTTGCTTTTCACATCTGAAAAATCCGTTTACAACTTTGTTTTTTTCCCGTATGCTATCGATGAATGCTATAAAAAGGACGCCTGTCCAAAATCAAACATATCCGGGGGTAAGAGATGTCTTATCAAGAAATGTTGTTCACTTTTTTAGGTGGTTTGGGAATCTTCTTGTACGGAATCAAATTCATGGGAGACGGTTTACAAAAAGCAGCCGGTGACCGCTTACGGGAGGTCTTGAATCGTTTTACCTCTACGCCGTTGCGGGCTGTTTTAGCCGGTATCATTGTCACCGGATTGATTCAATCAAGTTCAGGAACTACGGTATTGGCAGTAGGTTTGGTATCTGCTGGCTTTATGACGTTACGACAAGCGATCGGGGTTATCATGGGGGCCAATGTTGGGACCACGGTCACGGCTTTTATCATCGGATTTAATCTGAGTGCCTACGCGTTACCAATCATCGGAGTAGGTTCACTGTTACTCTTCTTCTTCAAACGAAAATCATTACAGAATATCGGCCAGATTCTATTTGGTTTCGGCTGCCTTTTTTTCGGATTGACCCTGATGGGCAATGCGATGGCACCATTAAAAGAGCTGCCCCAATTCAACCAATTGATGGTTGATGTTTCCCACCACCCGATTCTTGGAGTTGGGATTGGTACGTTGTTGACGATGATTCTACAAAGCTCTAGCGCGACAATCGGCATCTTACAGCAGCTATATGCTCAAGGTAGCGTTGGGTTAGCCGCTGCTCTGCCGATTTTGTTTGGCGACAATATTGGGACGACCATTACAGCAGTCATTGCAGCCCTGGGTGCTAGTGTTGCAGCCAAACGAACCGCTGCCGCCCACGTAACCTTCAATTTAGTGGGTGCGGTGATCTTTACTCTACTGCTAACGCCCTTTACTCATGTAGTAACGATGATTGCCGGCGCGTTGGGCCTAAACCCCAGCATGCAGATTGCCTTTGCTCACGGATTATTCAATGTCACCAACTTGGCTATTCAATTCTGGTTTATTCCACAAATTGAACTGCTTGTGAAAAAAATCATTCCAGGTGAAGAAAAATCACTGGAGATTCGCCCAGTGGAACTGAACGAGGATTTCCTTTATACCTCCCCATCTATTGGCTTAAGACAAGCTTCCTCAGAGGTAATTCAAATGGGTTCTTACGTCCTTCGCTCATTAGATGCAGCCAAAAATTATTACATTAAGCCTGACGAAGAACTAAAAAATGACGTCTATCAATACGAAGAAGCCATCAATCAATTTGATGTGGAGCTGACCGATTTCCTTGCCAAAGCTGCTACCTTTGAGCTCTCAGATACTGAAAGCCAAGAACAAGCCATGCTTTTGGAATTCACGAAAGATTTTGAGCGAATCGGCGATCACAGCAAAAATATTGTGAATTTTGTCGAAGAAGCCTGTGAAGTAGAACAAAAACAGCGAGCACGGGAAAAACGCAAAGGGATTGAAACTAAACACCGGGAAAACCTGCTCCTATTTGACGATGACTTGTTGCTATTATTTGATAAAGTACGCAAAAATGTTCGGGATGCATTGGATGTATTAGAAAACGATGACATGGCATTGGCTGAGAAAATGCTGGAACGAGAACAAGAAGTCAACCGACTGGTAGAACTCTTGCGCAACAAGTACATTCGTCTGATGAATCACGGGGAAGGCCGGGCTGCGGATGGTATCTTGTTCATTGATATCAGTTCTAATCTGGAGCGATCCAGTGACCGGACGCTGCATATTGCAAAATATATTCTAGGAAATGAATACGGCTTTAAAACACCTGCGACTTACCACCAGCAGACTGAGCTTCATTCCAAACGGTCATTAACATTGCTGGCATCGGAAAAACAAGGGCCTGAATCCAACAGCAATGCCTTGAATAAATAGTAATCCAATCCGTATCACATCACCGGTAGTTTCTGAGACTGTCAGTTTCCGGTGTGTGATACGTTTTTTATATCCCAACTGAGCTCCCCTTGCTAATATAAATAAGTAACTACACTTTGCATTTTTTATTAGCTGGTCATCTATGACACACAGGCAGCTTTTTGTTACAATAAAAACTGTTGCTCAACGACTAGAACTATTGACTGATTTCTGACTAATGGAGGTTGATTTTATAATGACACCGCTAAGATTACTTACTGAAAGTAGTACCACTGATTCAACCGGCTCAAAAATAACAGAACCCGCGGCTAAACAGCTAAATGCGTTGCAGCGTTGGTGGTCAAATATCGACTGGGAAGCAATTGCCGGTTCTGCCATCCAAAAAGGGTTGATGCTGCTCTTTTTACTTCTGCTTTTCGCTATCTTATTTAAAGTTGGGGATTTTTTAGTAGATCGCAGTTACCGCTCCTATCAAAAACGCGATCGCGCCAACGAAGGTCGCGTACGGACAATCCACACCTTGATGAGAAATGTCGTTCATTATACTCTGGGTTTCTTTTTTGTCTATTCGGTTCTCTCCACATTAGGCGTTCCCGTGGGTTCCCTATTGGCAGGTGCTGGGATCGCCGGTTTAGCCATTGGTCTTGGTGCACAGGGCTTCATGAATGATATCATCACCGGTTTTTTCATCATTTTGGAACAGCAAGTAGATGTCGGTGATTATGTCGTCTTACAAAATTTGGGAATTGAAGGCACGGTCATCGCTGTGGGCATCCGCACCTTAGAACTGCGGTCATTAAATGGGACGGTTCACTTTATTCCTAATCGCAACATTACGACTATCAGCAACAACTCTCGAGCAGATATGCAAGTAATCGTCGATGTCCGGATTCTGCCAGCTGAAGGCTTAGATAAGATTCGCGAAGTCGTCGAAAAAAGCAATAGTCGCTTGGCTGAGCTCGAACAGCAAAAAATTACGACACCGCCAGTCGTCTTCGGGCTGGTTGATATTGGCGGAGGCAACTACGTGATTCGCACCACCTTTTATGCTGTCAATGGCAGCCAAGGAGCTTTAAAAGAAGAGTTTCTGGCAGCGGGTATCGACGCCTTGACTGAAGCCGGGTTCACCATTCCCACGGGTCCGGTTACTGCCCCGCTTAAATGAGTTAATTCAATGATTGGCATCACAATTTTCTCTCAACCGAACACCCCAAACGAAAGACGCCAGCAAAAGACGGCTATCTGTTATTCCAAACGAATGGCGGATAGTCGTTTTTTTACCTTTTGGAGCATCACCATTCGCAAAAAAATTTTCGCCACCATTTTGTCTTGCCTCTAAGCAAAATAAGAGGATAAAACCATCCAGCGATGATTCTATCCTCTACTCTCTACTCTTAGTCTGGTCTTCATAGCTTTAATACGGGAAGCTGGCTAATCTGTCACAGAAATCCTATCCTTACTTTAACTGAAAGGTCATCACAATAGGATTGTGGTCTGAATTCGCAAAACCCTGGTCATGGACAGCGACTTTTTCAACAGATACATTGTCAGAAACTAAAAACCCGTCCACGACGGAGACAAAGGAAGAACCCGCTTTATAGGGCTCATTGTTTCGACGAACCGATGGGATTTTGGCCTCTGCCAGCCCGTCAGTAGCTACGCGGAAGTGGGCAGGCAATTGGTCAGTCGGAAACGCATGGGTCCAGTTGAAAGGCTCTGTTTGGGTGCCAAATACTTCCGGGCTATTTCCCAACATGTCGTGATTAAAATCGCCACCAACGATCACATGATGGCCATTTTCATACTCCTGCTTCATAAAGTTGAATAGTTTATCCAACTGCGCTTGGCGAATGTCGCGGTTTTTAGTGAAGGCTGACATGTGCAAGTTGATCAAAGTCAATGTCCGCCCGTCTGTCACCGGAATTTTAGTGGCAGAAAAAGCCCGATCCAAGTCAAAAAACTTGTTGAAATCCGTATCAATTGGCAGTGAATACCGCGTGCTTTCAGTCATATGGGCTTTGGCGAAGGTCAACAGACCGGATTTGGCTTTTCCGATGGGATCAGTCACGGGATAAAAAAGATAAGCCGAGTCATAATTTTGAGCATACACATTACTATACTCCGCCAAACCTTTTTGTAAACCAGCTACTTCATCCACATGTTGGGAACGATCACCATCTTGATCTACTTCCTGAAACAGGGCCAAATCAGGATCAAGGGCTTTAGTGGTCTTCAAAATTCCCGCCATGTTGTCTTCTACTGTCGCTTTATCATAAGCCCGCGAATATTTCCCACCATCCATGAAAAAGCTGTAGTCAGCCGGATAGGCAGCATAACCGATATTGTAGCTCATGATGTCATAACTCTTGCTCTTTTCCAGA
The DNA here is from genome assembly GCF_049166715.1 of Enterococcus infantis. NCBI lineage: Bacteria > Bacillati > Bacillota > Bacilli > Lactobacillales > Enterococcaceae > Enterococcus > Enterococcus infantis. Next base: position 100,348 of record NZ_JBMHFB010000008.1, read on the forward strand.
GATGCCTCGTTGTGGTCTGCCACCGACAAGCTCATCTGATCTGGCAGCCGTTTGTAGCTGATGAAAACATATCCCACATAACAAATCACAATGACCAAGAGCAGGGCAACCAACCCAGCTACAATTTTCAAAACTTTCTTCATTTCAATTCCTCCAATTCACCTCATCATACCACAGGAATAAAAACAGGAAAAAGGCTTTGTTTTTCTTCACACTTTTATTTCCTTACTTTCCAGCAAAACAAATAAGCCACCAACAGCCAAGTGTATCAGGCGACTGTCCGTGACTCAAAGGTTATTGAAAACATCAAACAACTTTTAGCCCTTTTTTTGTTGGGCCTTGATTTTTGTCCGTTTTGGGCAGCAGCTGGTAGCGGCGTTCCAACTCGTGAACCAGATGGTTGGTGCATTTCAGAATCTCTTTGCGGGTAATAATTCCCAAGAAGATTCGATCCTTATTAATCATTGGCAGAAATGGATTATTGACTAAGAGATGTAAGATGTCTTCCAGGTCTGATTCATCTGTCAGACAGTCCACACCAATCTCCATCACATCGGCAACAGTCAATCCTGCCAAATTGTCCGTATCAATATTGGTCAGTGAAACCATTTTCCGAACAATATCATTTAATCCTAGCAGACCAACAAAATGGTCGTCCTTGTCCAATACAGGAATTTTGCTGTAACCGACATTGGCCAATACCAACAAAGCATGATCCAGTGAATGATTGTACATAACTGTCGCGACATTATCTGCTGGAATCAGAAAGTTGTCTTGATTTTCCAAAAGCAGTGCTTGCGTATCTTTACCTATCAAAAGAGTAGCCTCCGTTTCCTAAAGCTCACCTTGATTGTATCAAAAAAGGAAGGAGAAAAGTTTACCTCTCCTCCTTCCTTTATAAAATTCTTACGCAGTTTTCAGTCGTTATTAAGGTAGTCAAAAAGCCCTTTCACTTTAATCACTCAACGAGGAAACGTAAAATGCAAATCTGTATAAGGCGCAAAGTCACGACCAAAATATTGGATATCCCAACCTTTGGCATCAGCATCAATGATAGCGAAGGCTTTCTTTTGAATTGGTCCTCGAGGCTGAGTGATACTTCCGGGATTTAAGTATAGCCGATGCTGAACGACTTCACAGCCGATCTGATGGGTGTGACCAAAAAGAGCAATCGTCGCATCGTTTTCCGCCGCTTCATAGGCAATTTTGCTCAGACCAAAGCGAACGTCAGATAGATGTCCATGAGTCACATAAATGCGGTCCAAAGGTGTTGTTAACAGTAGTCGTTCTTTGTAGCCGGCATCAAAATCACAATTGCCCCCCACTACCTGAAACGTTTCGAATAATTTGTCGTCTGCCGGTAATTCTGAGTCTCCGCAGTGGATAAACAAATCCACTGTCTCACGAAAATGAGCGGCAATTTCTTCTAGAATTTGACGGTCGCCGTGGCTATCAGATACAACTAAATATTTCATCTATTTTCTCCCTCTTTTGCTTCCTTGTTATCCTCAGCTTCTAACCAGTCTTGCCACAACTTTTGCATTTTCGCAAGTGCCAGACCACGATGGCTCAGATGGTTTTTCTCTTCCGGCGGCAGCTCGGCAGCCGTTTTTTCCAACCCTTCAGGTACAAAAAGCGGATCGTAGCCAAAGCCCTGTTCACCTCTTGGAATACGGCCAATGTGCCCCGGCCAGTCTGCCTCCACCACCAGGCTGTCCTTTCTAGGTGCGGCAAAAACCAGTGTGCAGTGAAATTGGGCCGTGCGTTTGTCATCTGGCACTTCTGTCAGCTCGTGGAGCAGTTTGGCATTGTTAGCCGCGTCACTTTTGTGTTCCCCGGCAAAGCGGGCAGAATATATTCCCGGCATCCCCCCCAACGCATCGACCATCAAGCCGCTGTCATCTGCTAAAACCGGCTGTTTCAGAATCTGGGCGATGGTTTCAGCTTTTAGGCGGGCATTTTCTTCAAACGTTTTTCCCGTTTCTTCCACTTCTGTCAATTCCGGGAAATCTTTCAAAGTCTTAATCTGATAGCCGGCAGCAGCAAACATCGCTTCAAATTCTTTCGCTTTACCGGGATTTCCGGTAGCAATGACAATCGTTTTTTCATCGACTTCAGGATAATCCATTTCCAGCAAGGCTTCTTTTTGAAAAGCAATCAGCGATTCGATGGCGGTTTTTCCGTAAAGAATCATTTCATTGAGCTCTTCTCCTGAAAAAGCAGCTTCTTCTCCAGTCCCTTGAATTTCTACAAAGCGTCCCTTTTCAGTCATCACCAAATTCATGTCCACAGCAGCAGAATGATCCTCAGCAAAATCCAAGTCAGTCACGCAGTTGCCATCTGGAAGAATCCCTACGCTGACCGCTGCTAAATGCTCTTTGATGGGGTCTTCTTTCAAGATATTTTGCGCTAAAAGCTTGTCCACCGCTAAACGCAAGGCTACAAAAGCGCCGGTAATGCTGGCTGTGCGGGTTCCGCCGTCTGCTTGGGTCACGTCACAATCCACCAGGATACTACGTTCACCCAATTTTTCCAGATCCACCACTGCCCGCAACGCCCGGGCAATTAAGCGTTGAATTTCCATGGTACGGCCGCTGAGCTTTCCTTTGGCGCTCTCTCTTCGATTGCGGGTATCTGTCGCTCGAGGCAACATGCTGTACTCAGCGGTCACCCAGCCTTGTCCGCTATCCTTCAAAAAAGGAGGAAGCCGTTCTTCCACCGTCGCCGAACAGATGACTTCTGTATCACCGAAGCGAATGACACAAGAGCCATCGGGATGTTTGTAAACATTGGTTTTAATCGAAATTTTCCGCAGTTCTTGCGGAGTTCGTCCATCATGTCTGATCATTTATTTCTCCTTTAAAGTCGTTGTTAGTCAAGATCTACGTGTTGAGAATGAACTTTCACCGGCAACCAATCATTTGCAATTTCATCAAAGAGTTTAGTGGAACCAGTGGTGAAAAATCGACAATCACCAATTTTTGATGGATCAGGATTGGCGATATTAAAATAATCCAGCAAGACACTGACCTCCCCAACTGTTTCCGCACCAGAGTCGATCAAAGTCACACTACTGCCCATATAATTTTGAATGATTGGTCGCAGCAATGGGTAGTGGGTACACCCTAAAATTAAGGTATCAATCTTTTTCAGCTGCAGCGGTTTCAAGGTCTCGGCCACAATTTTTTTTGCAATTGGTGAGTGGTATTCATTACTTTCAACGATTGGGACAAACTTAGGACAAGCCAATCCAAAAATCGCTGTCTTGTCCGTTTTTGATTCAATTGCTCGCCGATAAGAATGACTCTTGATCGTCCCTTGGGTGCCGATAACACCAATACGGCGGCTGCGGGTTGCTTTTACAGCAGCTCTGGTTCCTGGCAAAATCACTCCAACAACAGGGATTGGCAACTCTTCCCGAATAATATCTAAAGCCACAGCAGTTGCTGTATTGCAGGCAATTACCAACAGCTTGATGTTTTGTTCCATTAAAAAAGCAGCCATTTGGCGAGTAAACTCGATTACTTGTTCTGCCGGACGCGGTCCATAAGGGCAACGGGCAGTATCTCCCAAATATACAAAGCCCTCATTTGGAAGCTGTCGCAGTGCTTCTTTGACTACAGTTAAGCCACCGACTCCAGAATCGATAAAGCCGATTGCACGTTGATTCGTCATATGATTCAATCCTTTATCCTTTAGGCACATTCTGTCTGCTTTCTTGAATTTCTCCATAAACAAGATTCACTACCAATCTTTTTACTCTGGTTGCTGGTAAGTGAACCTGATTTTGGAAAGCCAAAAGATCAAAAACATAACAGATAACCTATTTTCACCTTTTTTACCGGAGATTTCAAGTATCTGTCTTTGAAGCGCAAATTTGTTTAATAAAAACGCTGAGTTAACACCACAAAAAAATCCGGCCCAAGTACTCGGCCGGAAAAGCTGGCTTAATAATTGTACTGACGTTTTTCCAAATACTTGGATAATAGCGACAATACATAACAAACAATAAAATACATCACGGTCATTGCCACAAACATAGGAATGACGTAGCTTTCATTTTGGCCATAAATAATCTTCGCATTATGAGTAAGCTCCGGCAGACTGATAATAACTGCCAGCGAGGTATCTTTGATTAATGAAATCAATTGACTGACTAATGCGGGAATCATCGATTTAAAAGCCTGAGGAATAACGATACTTGTCATAGTCTCCGTGTAAGTCAACCCAGTGGATAGCCCCGCTTCCATCTGTCCTTTTGGCACAGCATTTAACCCCGCCCGGAAAATCTCAGAAAGCATTGCAGATTCAAAAATTGTCAACGCGGCAACTGCGGCCCAAAAAATCGACAATTTGATACCAATCTGAGGTAAAGCAAAATACGTAAAGAAAATAATCAGCAGCAGTGGCAAGTTTCGGATGATATCTACCACTAGTCCTACGATTTTGGACAACAGGGGGATATTGGCAAAGCGCAGCACCCCCAAGATGCCACCGATGATAAAGCTCAGTAAGATAGAAACGACGGAGACTAAGATCGTCACCAGCAAACCATCCATCAAAAAGCTTAAATTTGCATAGGAATAAGCATCAATAAAGTTTTGCATAACAGGTCACGTCTCCTTTCTAGTCCGTCAATGCCCAGTGTTTTTCTAAATGACTCATCAAGTAAGACAATGGCAATGTCAACACTAGATAAAACAAGGCAGCGATAATATAGGTATTAAAGGTATCAAACGTCGTATTTGCCACTGAATCGGCTTGATACATCAGATCCAGGCCGGCCACCATGGCCAAGACTGAAGAATTCTTCACCAGATTGATAAACTGATTTCCCAATGGCGGGATCACGATTTTGAAAGCTTGCGGCAATACGATATAGCGCATTGTTTGCCAGTAGGTGAACCCAGCAGATAACCCTGCCTCCATTTGCCCTTTCGGCACAGTTTGAATACCGGAACGAACCGTCTCAGCAATAAAAGCCGAGGTATAAATAATCAGTGCAATCGTCCCAGCTTGAAAACCATCCAGGACAACCCAATACATTGGAACTACCACTACAAAGAACATGGCAATGATCAAAAGCGGGATGTTACGAAAAAATTCCACGTAAGCTTTCGCTAAACCGGCAACCAGTCTATTTTGAGATAACTGTAGGATAGCCATTAAGGTGCCAATGACCAAACTGAAGACCAGCGCAATAACACTGGAGTAAATAGTGACTTTAAAGCCTTCAAAAAACAAGCTGTGATACTCTTGGAATAGTTGGATCATGCGCGCTGCTCCTTTCTTATTCTTTCACTCGGCCATCATCAGAATCCGGAAACCACTTGTCATAAATGCGATCATAGGTTCCATCCTCATGCATTTCATGAAGTGCTTGGTTAACCTCAGCTAAAAAGTTATCCTGGCCTTTGTTGATGGCAATTCCATAGGGTTCCTTGGTAAAAGCACCTCCTGCCAATTCATAATCCGGATTTTGTGAGGCCATCCCCAAAAGAATCGCGTTATCGGTAGTCATTGCATCCCCTTGTCCGGATTGAAGAGCAGTAAAGCACTCTGCGTAGTTTTCCCACTCCAAAACTTTGGCTTCGGGGGCAGCTTTTTTGATATTGTCCACAGAAGTTGAACCTTTTACCGCCAAAACGGTGGTGTCAGCCCCCAAATCATTGATGCTCTTGATTTTGCTGCCCTTTTTTACAAGCAGTGACTGACCGGCATCAAAATAAACATCTGAGAAATTCACTTGCTGCTTGCGTTCTTCTGTAATAGTCATAGTAGCGATGATAGCGTCAATATTGCCGTTTTTCAATAAAGGAATGCGCGTTTTGGAAGTCACTTCCACAAAAACAGCACTGCCGTCAGCCCCTAAGATTTTTTCTGTAATCCCGCGAGCAATATCAATATCAAATCCTTTGACCTCTTTGGTCTTGACGTCCATCATCCCAAACAAACGGGTGTCGTTTTTGACTCCCCAGGTGATCTGGTTTTCCTCTTTACTGGTTTTTGCAATATCCCGATCGGCTACTTTTTCACCACAAGCAGTCAGCGTGATGACAAGTAAACAGAGGGATAGTAGTGAAAGCAGTCTTTTCTTCATATGTTCCCCTCCGAATCAATGATTGATAACTTTACTGATAAATTGTTGGGCGCGATCAGACTGAGGATTTTCAAAGAAATCTTCCGGATTGCGACTTTCTTCAACGACTTCGCCATCTGCCATGAAAATCACTCGATCGGCAACTTCTCGTGCAAAGCCCATTTCGTGAGTAACTACAATCATCGTCATTCCGTCTTTCGCGATTTTTTTCATAACATTCAAGACGTCACCGATCATTTCCGGATCCAGCGCTGACGTTGGTTCATCGAACAACAAGACTTCGGGTTTCATAGCCAGTCCGCGAGCAATAGCCACCCGTTGCTGCTGGCCACCGGAAAGTGTTGATGGATACACATCTTTTTTATCCAACATTCCGACACGATCCAACAGTTTTTCAGCGGTTTTCGTCGCTTCTTCTTGAGACTCTTTCAATACTTTAATCGGTGCCAAGGTGATATTTTCCAAAACGGTCTTGTTTGGATAGAGGTTGAAATGTTGGAAAACCATCCCGATATTTTTGCGAACCTCAGTCAACTTGGTATTTTTATCATGCAAATCCTTGTCATTAATCAAAAGTTCACCGGAAGTAATACTTTCAAGACCATTGATGCAGCGTAACATGGTGCTTTTCCCGGAACCAGATGGCCCAATTACAACAACGACTTCACCCTGTTCAAATTGTAAATTAATATTTTTTAATGCATGAAACTTTCCGTAAAATTTTTCTACATTCGCAAACTCGATCATCGCCATGCAGTCATCCCCCTTATTTCATACTCATTTTGGCATTTACTCATTATTATAGCGATATTTTTGAGAACTTGTAAAGAAAAAAATCTCTTTATACCGGTTATTTTCTGAATATTCCCGAAATTATTCGGCAAATCCAAGCAACAACATTCGTGATTCAATGCAAATTGCGAGAAATATCAAGTTTTTTATTCATCAAATATTCATAATAGTCACTAGCAATTTTCTTTCATTTTTTGCGGATTTGAATCCGCTGGCAAGCAGTGTCCTAAAGGTCCAACTTCTTGATAGAGTCAGTTGTCTATTCTTCTAAAAAAAGGTACACTGAAACAGAAACAATAATTAAGGAGCAGGTGAAATCATTGAGTAATACCATACTAACCGGCGATCGCCCCACCGGAAAACTCCATTTGGGACACTACGTTGGATCTTTAAAAAAACGTGTTGAAATGCAGGCAGATCCTGACAACAAATTGTACATCATGATTGCGGATATGCAGGCCTTGACAGATAATGCAAAAAATCCCGAAAAAGTTTCTGCTAATGTTCTGGAAGTCGCTTTGGATTACCTGGCAATCGGCTTGGATCCTTCAAAAACGACTATCTTTATCCAATCTATGATTCCTCAGTTGGCGGAACTGACTATGTATTATCTGAATCTTGTCTCTGTTGGGCGCGTTCGACGCAACCCAACCGTTAAAACAGAGATTGAACAAAAAAACTTCGGTGAAGGTGTTCCAACAGGTTTCTTTATTTACCCCGTCTCTCAAGCTGCTGACATCACAGCATTTAAGGCTAATCTAGTGCCCGTCGGTGAAGACCAAAAACCGATGTTAGAACAGACTCAAGAAATCGTTCATTCCTTTAACAATACTTATAGAGAGGTTTTAGTGGAACCTAAAGCCGTTCTGCCACCAAAAGGACAAGGCCGTCTTCCCGGTATCGATGGTAACGGTAAAATGAGTAAATCATTGGGCAATGGTATCTATATTTCCGATCCTGCCGATGTCTTGGCTAAAAAAGTTATGAGCATGTATACCGATCCCAAGCACATTCATGTGGAAGATCCCGGCCAAGTAGAAGGCAACATGGTCTTTACTTACCTGGATGTCTTTGGAACCGACAAAGAAGCAATCGAGGAAATGAAAGCTCACTATCGTCGCGGCGGTTTGGGCGATGTGAAGATCAAACGCTACCTGATTGATATTTTAGAAGCTGAGTTTGGTCCAATCCGTGCACGTCGTGAAGAGTTTGCAAAAGACCCGGCTGCTGTGATGGCGATGTTGAAAAAAGGCAGTGAGGATGCAGAGCAAGTGGCTGCTGCGACTTTGGCCGAAGTCAAATCAGCCATGGGAATTAATTATTTCGCTTAAACAACTGAATTTTGGGTACAACAACTGTGGCAATCACCTAGTCTCCGTCCTCCGAAGGGAATACTAGGAAACGTGAGCCCAGAAAAGCCAAGTCACTTCCATTAAAAAGTGGAAATGACTTGGCTTTTCATTGTTAAAAGTCCAAATGAATTACGGCTATTTACTGCGTCCAAAGAAAAATGAAACAACTGCCACCACAATGACAGCACCAATAATGGAAGGTACAACTGCCATCCCGCCAATGATTGGGCCCCAACTGCCGAAAAGTGCTTGTCCTACAGCAGAACCCACCAGGCCTGCTACTACATTTGCAATCAAGCCCATAGAGCCACCTTTATTAGTAATAGCCCCGGCAATTACACCAATGATTCCACCTACGATTAATGACCAAATAAATCCCATTTCAACTTCCTCCTTCTATCTTCGTCATACAAAAAATGCTCATTAATTAATACTTTTTACAGTTATTATGATACACGTTACTAGAAAAATAGGAAATTCATCTGCTCATTTTATCAAAATAAAAAGAGATAGCCGGAGCTTTTGGCAAAAAAACGTGGCAGCAACAGCTACCACGTTTTTTCAGCTATTTGTAATCGATAATAACAGTTTCTCTTCATCAGAAGGAGCTGCATAATCTTTAATAAACAATTCCTGTTTGAAGAAGCTGCCTCCTGAGGCTTTCTGATGACCACCACCGTTAAAGAAACGTTTTGCAATCACAGATAAATCGACATCTTCTTTGATTCCCCGCAAGGAAACTCCACCACCGACAATCACCATACCAAAATCAACAACCTCACCCGTCTCTGGATCTTCCATAGCTGCCAGTGCATTCCCCAACGAAGATTGATACTGCTCGCCAAAAACATAAGCAAAGCGTAAATCAGCCAACGTGCCAAACTGGGCGCGTTTCAATTTGCCATGGATGTAGTCTGCTTCTTTTTCCTGCATCGCCGTGACAATATCCTGATACTGATCCAAATAGCTCAATCCGTTTACCATCACTGAAGCCATCAATTCAATTCGCTTTTCAGAGCTGAAAAAGTAAAAAAGGTTATTGAAGTCTTTGGCCTCTTCTTTATAAGCAGCTGTAGGATTCGCCTGCCAGTCCCAACAGTCGTAACAGCGAATGCAATCTGCTACCCGCGCCAATCGCTCCCATTTTTCATCGGCAAACAGCTGAGTAGGCATTTTTTTGAGTAATTCTTTGAAAATCACCGATGTCCCAGAATGTTTGAGCCCAGTCGTCTCGTCCATAACTGCAATTCGGGCATTTTCGGGAAATGCCTCTTTGATTTCCATTGAGGAAATATGATGGTCATAGATTTTCCATTGAATATTTTTTTCTTGGCAATACGCAGCCAATTTGCGAACGACTGGAAGCGAGGGACAAATATCTGTGATAAACAGATGAGTAACGGCTTCTGTATTATGTTCCATAAAACTTTCTACATTTGGATCAATGGTTCCTTCGTTTCCCGGCTCACTATAGGTGACTGGCAAATAATCTGCATCTGCAAACTCCGGAAATTCTTGTAAAACATTTGGCAATAATAATGCTGAACCGACACCATCCAGGTCGGTATGGGAAAAACGTTTGATAAGAAACTTCGTCATGATAATCTTCCTGCTTTCTTTCAGATCGTGTCATATTTTTCCGGTGCCGACTTTTCAAAAGTCTTGTAGCTTCTCCCGGTGTGTATAAAAAGACTAGCTTGCCCCCTTTGGCAAAACACTGTTTATTCTACCTTTTTCACGTCATCGGTGCAAATGATTCAATCAAAGTGCCACACAAATTAAGGTAGGTGTTCAATCCCAAAAGCTCCCTCAAAAGTACCGCGGTTGTCTTTGCCTTGTACAGCCACCTTAAAAACGCTAGAATAATAAGAAAAACCGAGGTGATGAATAATGGCCTTTTTTTCCAACAAGTCACTTTTAAGCGAGGCACAAACAGAATTTCTTGCTGCCATGAAATCTTCTCTGTCTTCACAGCCGGGGAAAGTCATTGAAGTGTCTGCGCTCAATGAGTTGGCAAGACAAGCCAACTGCTGGAAGGTTGCTTATTATGCTGTGCAAGGCTTCAATGCTTCCGATAAAAAAGCGGTAAACGAGCTGAGTCTTCGGGAGGATTACCTGATAATCTTAAAAAAAATAACTGATAAGCAATGGGCGGAAGAATTGACAGCATCCACTTCAAAGAAATCGCTGCTAAATCAGCTGGTCAGTTCAAAAGAACGGTATCTCAACCTCTATATCAAACCGACTCCCTGGTTGATCAGTAAAAAACAGGCGCAAACCGCACTTCCAGAAACGACTACTTACAAAAAAGATAAAGCCACCGGTGTTTTTGTACTAGAAACCTTGGATCAGCTCCTTTTTGTCTCCTATCGATTAGACTTGGCCCAACATCAAAATCTTGAAGAAGAAAACTTGTCGCTAAATGAACTGCAGCCTCCCTCACTGCTCCTTCCAGTCGCAACTCTCGTTTCTAGGATTGCTTCTAAAGATGTAGCCGAATTGGACCTACAGTACATTTTCACCTGGTTATTGCAATATGCCGCTACTATCACAGCGGTGAGTACCCTCTACGCTTCCTATAATACAGCCTTATTACCAGCTGAAGTTGTGGATCAAACCCGCGGCATCATAGAGAAACTGGTAAAAGAAGTTTCGACGGTAGAACTTAAAACTACCAGTGTAGAAGATCCCCTGGCCTTATCACAGCAGCTATTAAAGCAAATCCCCGCCTTGTACGAGGAGGCCAATCAAAAAATGACTGCTCTTGATCACCAGCTACTTTCCCAAGATACAGATCAACCAAAAGATTTGCTTCCTTAAAATCTGGAGCAAAACTGATTGTCTGGAACACAGCTTTGGCACACAAAAACTTCTGAAAAACTGACAGACTCAACCAGTTTTTCAGAAGTTTTTTTACATTTATTCAGCTGCATTCAATTCAGCAATCTTCACAATAACATCTGTAGCCTTTTCCATGGCCTGTAGAGAAACAAATTCAAAGCGGCCGTGCATATTTTCACCACCGGCAAAAATATTTGGTGTCGGCAAGCCCATCTGAGAAAGTTTGGATCCGTCTGTTCCACCACGAACAGGTTCAATCACAGGTTCAATGCTTAATGCCAGCATCGCATTTTTAGCCAGTTCAACGATAGACATGTCTTTTTCGATAATTTCCCGCATATTGTAGTATTGATCGTATTGTTCGACGTGGACGCGAGAATGATCAAAGCGGGCATTGATTTTTTCAGCGGTTGCTTCAATCAACTGTTTGCGTTCCTCGAAAGCCTTGCGATCGTGGTCTCTGATAATATAGCTCATTTTAGCCTCTTCAGGAGAACCTGAGATTGCCATCAAATGGAAAAAGCCTTGGGCGCCGTCAGTTTTTTCTGGAACTTCATCTTGCGGCAAGGCATTTTGAAAATCAATGGCCAATTGAATCGCATTGATCATCGTATCTTTTGCCGTACCCGGATGCACATTTTTTCCTTCAATCGTGATTTCCGCTTGTGCAGCATTGAAGGTTTCAAACTGCAATTCACCAACCGGTCCGCCGTCCATCGTATAAGCGAAGTCTGCCCCAAACTCAGCGACATCAAATTTATCAGCGCCGATACCGATTTCTTCATCCGGTCCAAAAGCGACTTTGATTGTGCCATGCTTAATTTCAGGATTTTTAATCAAAATTTCCATTGCTGTCATAATTTCAGCAATACCTGACTTATCATCAGCTCCTAAAAGCGTCGTACCATCTGTTGTGATCAATGTTTGACCCGCGTAATTTTTCAGATTCGGAAAATCCTTAGTGTTTAAGGTATACTTCCCCTCTTCATCCAATTGAACAGTAGATTCCCCATCGTAATTTTCAATGATTTGAGGATTAACATTTTCGGCATTGAAATCCGCAGTATCCATGTGGGCAATAAAACCAATTGTGCGTACGTCTTTATCGGTGTTGGCTGGTAGAGTACCAATCACAAAACCGTTTGATTCATTATAAAAAACTTCTTGCAGTCCCAACTCCGTCATCTCTTTTTCCAATTCATGAGCGAAGGCAACCTGAGTAACAGTTGACGGTGTCGTTTTACTCTGTGAATTTGAGCGAGTTTCAGTTTTCACATATTTCAAAAAGCGTGGCAGTAAATTTTCGTACATGTTGATTCCTCCAAAAAATTAGTGTGTGACAAATGTATTGTTTCAAAAAAAGCGGACTAGCTAACAATAGCCTCTCAACGGTACTGGAAGGGATTTGTATTCGTTTCAGAAGCGATAAACTCCACATCCCAGTTTTGTTCTTTTTTCCAAGCTTCCATCTTATCAATAAAGCGCGGAATGCAGACACGTTCAATGTTATGCCCCGGATCGATTACCGTCAAGCCATGTGCCTGCATATCGTGGGCCGTATGATAATAGACATCACCCGTGAGATAAACATCTGCTTTTTTAGCTAGGGCATCCAAGTAAAAGTTCCCCCCACTGCCGCCACAGATGGCGATTCGCTGAACCATCTTTTTGGCGTCCTGCTGAGGTTCTACTAGACGCAGCCCATCTAAATCAAATACTTTTTTTACCTGCTGACAGAAGTCTTCAATCGCCAGCAATTGCGCGAGGTTCCCCACGCGGCCAATCCCATAAGTCACCGGGTCGTTATCCAAAGAAAGCAGATCATATGCTGGTTCTTCATAGGGATGAACCGCAAACATGGCTTTCAAAACTTCTCCTTGCTTCTTCTCCGGGAAAATAACTTCAATCCGAGCTTCTTCAACAGTTTCCGGAACTTCAGCGTGACCGATTAAAGGCTGGGCAGCCTTCGTTGGCGTAAAACGACCTTCCCCAAACATCGTGTAGGAAGTATCCTGATAGTTTCCCTGTTGACCAGCCCCGGCAGCACCCAATGCCAAGCGCATCTTTTCAGCCGCTGCTTTCGGTACATAGACCACCAATTTTTTCAGTCCTTCGACATGGGTGCGAGTCATATAATCATCTACCTGTATGCCGAGCATCTCACAAAACCAGTCGTTGAGACCATCATGAATGATATCCATATTGGTATGGGCAGCATAGACTGCAATGTCATGCTTGACCAATGTCATATACATAGCATTTTGGGGATCATCCGAGGTCAACCGTTTAATTGGTCGAAAAATAGGGGGATGTTTGGCAACAATCAAATCCACTTGTTTGGCGACAGCTTCGGCAACAACTTCCGGTCGGACATCCAGGGTCATCATAATCCGTTTAACTGATTTATCTAACGTCCCAATGTGAAGACCTACCGGATCTCCTTCTTCAGCCAGCCAAAGGGGACAAAATTCTTCAAATCGACGAATAAATGTTTTTGCTGCGATACTCATCTACGCTTCCTCCTCGCAAAATAATCTAAACTAAATACACACCGTTAAACAGCAAAAAAACTCCGATAGACAAATAAGCTACCGGTGTTTTTAGGCCTATCCTAGTCCGCCAGTATCTCCTCAATCCAGGATAACTGTTCTTTTATCTCCGTGATTTTTTCTGTTTGAGGGGTGCTTGCTTGTTGCAACTGATTCCACACGCGCTGCCGATTTTGTCGTTCCTTCTGCCATTTTTTAAGAAAGATCGGTGATTTTTCAACTGCCAATAAGGGACCAAAGAAGAGATCTTTTTCCGTGTATTCCCCTTTACGTGAGTCTATCTTCGCCGCTGTTACTGGAAGGGCAACGATGATTTCATAGATTTTGTCATTTTCTTCTAGAATATGTTCTCTTTCAATCCAATACTCGTTGGCGATCAACCATTGGCGGACATTTTGTTCCCCAACATTTGGCTGTAGAATCAGTCGCTCAGTTTTCTGCAGATTTCCACTGCGAACTCCTTCATCCAGAATATGAGCAGTCAACGTTCCACCCATTCCGGCAATTGTTACAGTATCTATACGGTCTTCCGGAACAATAGCCGCCAATCCGTCCGCTAAACGTACAGTTATTTTGTTTGACAATCCATTTTTAGCCACCTGTCTTTTGGCCGATTCAAACGGACCTTTTACTACTTCACCAGCAACGGCGTATTGGATTTTCCCCTCAAGCATCAATGCTGTCGGTAAATAAGCATGATCTGAGCCAATGTCTGCCAAACGCGCACCAGACGGCACTTCAGCGCCTACCATTGCTAGTCGTTTTGATAAACTGTGTTCATTCAAAGGAAAACACTCCCAATAATTCATTCATTTTTCTCAATCCAGTGGTTTTTCGGCAACAAAGAGCCGATTTAACTCACCATTAGTCGGTAATCCTTCGACTTTTGCCATTTGGCGATCATTTTTTCTCTAAATGGTTCATAAGGGTCTCCTCCGAAGCTGGTTCAACAAAGGCTACGGAGCGCCCGGGAATTTGTGGTGGAATCGACATCGTCATGATAGGCAATCCCGAAAGTGTGAGTTTAAGCCGTGTTCCTTTTTTTAGGCTGCTATCAGTGGGGAGGTTCTTTACCTGTTCAGGTACGAGATGCACAATCACCCCTGCGCTTTGAAAAAGCGGCAGAATATTCTCAGGATCTTTGTCCGCTGTAATATTTTCCAGCCATAATCGGATATTTCCTGCGTTCTTTGTAGACTCGCTGTCTTCTTTTAACGTTCCCCAAAAAATCGTTTCGATGATAATCCCCTCCCTAAATTTCCCATTGATATCTCTTATTTAACAGATTGACTAAGGATTACGCAGATTTGGGCCCTGAAGAATTTCTTCTTTTGCCAAGTAACGAATCCGTTCCATTAGGCGTTTTGCTTTTAAAGGTTCGTCCCCATCTTTTGAAAAGGTCAAAAATCCCTCTAATGCAGCCATCGTCATATTGGAGGTGAAGAAGGTTGGTAGTTGTTCTTGCATACGATATTGCAGGATAACACCGAAAATTTCATCTCGGGTCCAAGAGGTAATCGCATCTGCACCGACATCGTCTAGTACCAAGATAGGAGCTCTTCTGACTGGATCCATCTTCTCATTGACAGTATTATCACCGATACTGCGCTTGATATTGTAAGAAAAAGTGGGGTAATGAACCAACATAGTTTCAAAGCCCCGTTTTGCCAGCTCATTGGCCATTGCACCTAAAAGATAAGTCTTTCCTCGACCCACGTCACCAGCTAAATACAGTCCTTTATGAAATTCACCAGGTGCCTTGGAATAGTCCTCGACAAACTGCAGAATCTGAAGAATAATCGCTGTTCGCTCAGCGGTCTGTGATACTGTTTTCATGGTAGCGTTGCGAATATCTTTTGGTATGTCATAGGTTTGGATACGTTTTTTTATCTCTTCTTGTTCTCGTTGAGCCAGCAGTTCATCTGTTGGTACGTAAGAGACATCCACATAATGGTAATTCAGCGTCAGGCGTGGCTCATACCCCGGCGCAATCATCGTTGGATCCTTTAATTGGAATTTGCGCTTTTCTTTGACAAATTCATAGAGTTTCGAATAACTCTTTTCAATATCTTCTTGTGTCAAACGTTCTTGATTTTCATGCAAAAAGTCTTGGACATCTGGGTCTTTCAAAATAGCTGCCACCATTTCCTGATAACGTCCTTGATAGTTGTTGCCACGCATCATATTGCTGATAGTTTTACCGACGTCTTCCATCACCCATCACCTTCTTCCTTCAAAAATTCTTTCATGCGCCGTTCCAGTTCCTCCTGAAGCTTTGGATCAGTTTTTGTCTGATATTTGGACCAGTCTTCCAGCTTCTCGGTTCGTTGGGGCCGATTGCTGGAAAAGCGCTTGGCATTTTCCTGCTTGCGGGTTTCTTTTTTCTGTTTTTCTTCTTCAAGCTCAAGCTTTCTTTGACGCACATAGGTAATCGCGTCTTCCGGTGTCTTCAACTGTTTCTCTGACCAATCGGTAGCAATAGTATTTACCAATCGTGAGTTAAGATCACTCTTGTTTTGATCCACTAATACATAACTCATCAGCTGATTGATTACACTGTTTGGCAGCGGTGATTTTTCTACTAAGTCCTTTAACAACCATTCTTCATTTTTAGTAACAAAACTCCGCTTGGCCTTTTTTAGTCCTTGCAAGTATTTCAACGGCGGATAGGTTTCGGCCGCTTGGATGGCTTGCCAGTCTGCTTCTGTATACCCCTGTGCTAAAAAAGTGTTTTTGCGGCGAATCAACTCATCCCCATCAGTTGATCCACTTGATTGCTTAACAACAGGGGCCTCTTTCATCCGCATTTCTGCCAAACGATCCAACTGTTTCATGGTCAAGCTGCCATTTTCTAACAGGAGCGTATCTGCTAACAGCTGAACCAGCTCCATCTCATTATAGCCATACAACTCGTGATAAAAGGCTAATCTCTCCCGAAGTTCGTCAGTGAAGACGATTGCTTCCAAGTGTTCCTTCTCGGCAAGATCTTTCATAAAAGTCCAATCCAGATCTGTCAATGTCACCTTCAAATCACCGGTGTCCTCAAAATTTTGATAGGCTGCTGTTTGCTTTTCGATGTCTAATGTTGCCGCATTGTTTAAGGCCCAGTTTTCTGAGTCAGTTTTTCCACCAAAGACTTCAGCAAAGCGTTTAGTCACTTGACGATATCCGTCTAAAACTAAGTCCTTGGGAGCAAAGCGGATAGCCAGCTGATTGAACTTGTGCTGAGAGACCTTTTGCAAAAGTAATTGACAATAACGAGAGTCTTGAAAAAAAGCCGTTGGTGTCACGGGCTCCAATAGTTCATATAAAAATTGTCGACCTAATTCTCGGTCATTTTTGGTATATACTCGCAACAATCCAATTGCTTCCAAACGGACACGGGCACTAACAAAGCGTGGTATCCCCATATCCAATGCAGTCAGTGCATCCATGTGAAGAAACTCATCTTGCGAAACATCTTCTGCATCTGTCAATAAAGAGAGATAAACCGCCACGGCATCGCTGCCAATGATTGGTTGATACAGATGGCACAGCGCCTGTTCTCCATCCCTTTGTAAAGGACGAGCTTTAAAAGGACGATAAATTTCTTTTGGTTTTAATTGTTCTTTCGAATAGTCCAAGTTTACAGCTCCTTGATCATAGCAATACAGCGGTGAAGAGAAACTCTTGCAAAGCGCTTATTGCAAAATAAACCCATCAATTTTCCCCATTCTTAGCTTTTTCGACGATTTCTTGTAGCTCTTTCAAAAACACCGACATATCTTTGAACTGGCGATAGACACTGGCAAAGCGAATATAGGAAATCTCATCGACTTCTTTCAATTCCTCCATCACATATTCACCGATTTTGATGGTAGAGACTTCATTTTCTCCGAGACCTCTCACTCGTTCTTCCACATGGTCCACAATCTGCTCCATTTGTTCCATTGCCACCGGTCGCTTCTCAGCGGAACGGATCAAACCACGCAAAATTTTATCACGGCTGAACTCTTCCCGTTTGCCGTCTTTTTTAATCACCAAAAGTGGTGTTTCTTCAATTCGTTCAAAAGTTGTAAAACGGTAGCCGCAGTTCTCACATTCGCGACGGCGGCGGATCGTGCGACCGTCATCCGTCTGGCGACTGTCGATGACGCGGCTTGAATTATGATGACATTTTGGGCAACGCATAAATTCCACCTTCTTTTTTTAATAAATAATAATTCGTAGACGATTGAAAGACTGTTCTACTTTCACTGAAAACTATTCTACAAACAGCTTTTAGGCCGTGATTCCATATTCTTTATCTTTCATAATTATAACAGAAAAACCCGATGAAGTAAGCAGAGAACACCGAAAAAACCGCGAAGCTGCTTAGCTAAAACTCTCCGCGGTTGATACAGTATTTAACTAGTTTTCAATAAAATGATGGGCTTGCAGCCAATCTTGGATCTGCTGACGAGTTTGCGAAGGCTCCCCTTGATTGTCGATGACCCAATCTCCTCGTGCTGCCTTTTCCTCAATGGACAGTTGACTATCAATGCGTTGCTGGGCTTCTTTTTCCGATAGTTGATCTCGACTCATTAGCCGCTCCAACTGGAGTGTTTGCGGAATATAAACAACAGCCACTTGATCCATGTATTGTTCATATCCCCGCTCAAACAACAGCGGAATATCAGCTACTACTAAGGACGCCTGCGCAGCTGATGTACGAATCTGTCGCAAAATCTCTTCTCTTAAATAACCATCTAATAGATCATCCAATTGTTTTCTTTTTTGGGGATCATTGAATACAATGTCGCCTAAGCGCTTGCGATTAAGCTGCCCGGTTTTTGTTAACATCTCTTGGCCAAAGGTCGAAACGATGGCTGCTAAAGCTGGCTCATTGGGTGCTACAATTTTTCTAGCGACTTGATCGCCGTCCACTACCGGAATGCCAAATTCTTTGAATACATTTACAGCTGTTGTTTTACCAGTCGCAATAGAACCAGTCACACCAAGTACAAATGTCACGTCATTTCTCCTCCTTGCCGCGTCTATTTTGCGGTTGTCGCGGCTGACGATGCTGCAGCTTTTGACAGTGGGGACACAAATGCGTTCCCCGCTGAGCAACTTTAATCTTGATAATTGGGCTACCGCAGCGGGGGCAGGGCTTAGCGGTTTGTCCATAAACATTCAGCGACAATTGAAATTTCCCAGCCTCTCCCAATGCATTGAGATAGGTTCGAATCGTGGTGCCACCCGCTAGAACAGCCCGCTCCAAGACGTCGATAATCGCAGTCCTTAGCTGTTGGATTTCTTTATCTGCCAACGTGTCTGCCGGCTGTTCCGGATGAATTTTTGCCTGCCACAATGCCTCATCGACATAGATATTTCCCAACCCTGTCACCAACCGCTGATCCAACAACAGTGGCTTAATCGCCTTTTTAGAACGCAGTAGACCTGTCTTAAAATTGTCAAAGGTGAACAACTCTGGTCGCGGCTCAGGACCCAACTGGCGAATTCCTTTGTATTGATCTGCACTGTCTTTGGCTACCAATGCCATCCGGCCAAACTTACGGACATCCCGGTATTGCAGTTGGCTGTGGTCAGTAAAGGTAAAGAGGACGTGGGTATGCTTTGTGATGGGAAAAAGCTCCCTTTTTTTCTCCAAGTCGTGGTCGAGTTTTGCTTTTTTTAACTGTTCTTCTGTTAAACGAAGGGCAGCATTAGATTCTGCTGCTAAAAGCGAGGTGTCTCCCAACTCCACAACCTCTTCTTTCGACGTTGCTGCGGGAAAGAACTCGTATTTTCCCTCCATCCGCAAATGACTAATCAAATCGTGATCTGTCAGTTTAAAAATAAGAAACTTCCCTCTACGGTGGACTTCTTTGATTGTTTGTCCTTCCAACAACACTTGAAACAACGGAACTTCTGGCATTTCGATGATTTTCGGCCAGCGAACTTCAACTTTTTCAATCGTTTTTCCAACCACCAACTGTTCCAGGCCTTTTCGGACAGTTTCTACTTCCGGCAATTCCGGCATCTGAATCCATCTCCTCACGAGACATTTTTTGTCTGTACTTTTATAACTCAATAACTATAACAGCTTAAAAGACGCCCTTAAGTTTTGACAAGGATTTTGCCTTCCTATAAGAAAATCAAAGACGCCGTGCGATCGAAATAACCGATTGCCCGACGACTTTTTGCTATTTCGCTTCGTACCAAGTCTTGCCCCAAGATGAATCAGTGATTAAAGGCACACTGAGACTTACTGCCTGTTCCATGACTTCCTTGACCAAAGCATCCAATCTTTCCAACTGGTCTTCAGGTACTTCAAAAACCAGTTCATCGTGGACCTGCAGTAACATAACTGCATCCAGCTCTTCTTCTTTTAGACGACGAGCTAAATCAATCATGGCAATTTTCAAAATATCGGCGGCACTGCCTTGAATTGGCGTGTTAATCGCTGTCCGCTCTGCAAAGCTTCGCAGGTTGAAGTTGCGGGAGTTGATCTCCGGTAAATAACGCCGACGATGATATAGTGTCTCAACATAGCCTTTGTCTTTGGCTTCTCGCACGATTTCTTCCATGTACTTTTTGACCCCAGGATACTTTTCAAAATAGGTATCAATGTACTGCTGCGCGGCTTTTCGTGTGATTCCCAGGTTTTGTGACAAGCCATAGTCAGAAATACCGTAGACGATCCCGAAGTTAACCGCTTTGGCTTGACGGCGCATATTCGGTGTGACATCCTCTGCTTTTTCAATTCCGAAAACCCGCATTGCAGTGGAAGCGTGGATATCTTGACCTTCCACAAAGGCTTCTTTCAAATGTTCATCATCGGAAATGTGGGCCAACACCCGCAGTTCAATTTGTGAATAGTCAGAAGAGTAGATTAACCAGTTCTTATCTCGAGGAACAAATGCCTGTCTGATTTTCCGTCCCTCTTCTAAACGAATCGGAATATTTTGTAGATTAGGGTCCACTGAACTCAGCCGTCCTGTTTGCGTAAGTGTCTGCACATATCGTGTGTGAATTTTCCCGTCTTGTGCAATAACTTTCAACAAACCTTCCACATAAGTCGATTGAATCTTGGCAATCTGCCGATAGTTTAAAATATCGTCAACGATTGGTGCTTGTTCCCGCAGCTGCTCTAAAACATCGACTGCCGTGGAATAACCAGTCTTCGTCTTTTTAATTACTGGCAGACCCATTTTTTCAAATAAAATCACACCCAGCTGTTTGGGTGAATTGATATTGAAGACTTCTCCTGCTTCTTCAAAAATCTTTTTTTCGATTTCCTGCAAGCGAACGGAAAACTCGCCTTTCATTTTCTGCAAGCGTGTCGGATCTACCGTGATACCCGCAATTTCCATCTCTGCCAAAATGAAAGACAACGGGAGTTCCATCTCATAAAATAAAGCGGACTGGTCTTTTGCTTTCAAATCGGCATCTAATCTGTCACTCAGCCAGTGGATAGCTTGGATTTTCCGTGCCAAATGAGCAAACATGGTCTCCTCATCTTCTGGTAACCCGCGTTTGGCGCCTTTGCCATAAACAGCCTCGTCAGACTGCACCTCATTGTAGTCATAATGTCGTGCCACGCCGGCAATGTCGTTGGAGTTGTCGTTAGTATCCAGCAAATACGCCGCCAACAGGACGTCAAAAGCGATTCCCTGTGCCTGCTTTTCAGTGTAGCGCTTCAATGCGACATAGGTTCTTTTGGCATCATAAACCTGCTTCGAGTTGGCTGCTTCCAACCAAGTGAGAAAAGCTTCGTTTTCAAAAAGTGCCAAATCTGTGGTCACGTAAATCTGCTTTTTAGTTCCCCAGGCAACAGCTACTACGTCTTCGGTATGATAATTGTCCCCTAACATCTCAACATAAAGCGCCATCTCTGAAGTAAACATATCCGCAGAAAACCTATCGACGACTTTGAAAGAAACCTCTTCCAATGCCGAAGTATCTTCCGTAACATTCAATTTATCCAAAAAGCTTTTAAAGTTCATTTCCTGATAAAAAGGAATCAGTTTTTCCAAATCTTTGCCAGTGTAAATAAGACTATCAATCGCTACATCCACTGGTGCTTCGGTATTGATTGTCGCTAACTTTTTGGATAAGAAGGCCTGCTCTTTGTCGTTAATCAGATTTTCCTTCATTTTGCTTTTTTTCAATTCATCAATATGTTCGTAGATGCCTTCCACAGAGCCGTATTCCTTCAATAACTTGATTGCTGTTTTTTCGCCAATCTTGGTAACTCCGGGAATGTTGTCAGAGGTATCTCCTGCCAGACCTTTCATATCGATGATTTGTGCCGGCGTCAGCCCATCGTATTTTTCAGCAATATGAGCCGGAGTATAGGTCTCAATTTCAGAGACGCCCTTCACCGTAATATCCACTTTGATCTCATCGGTTGCCAACTGTGTCAAATCTCGGTCACCTGAAACGATCACCACATCGAATTCCTCTTTGTCCACTTGTTTCGCCAGTGTGCCGATAATATCGTCAGCTTCATAGTTTGGCAGTTCATAATACTGCACGCCAAGTCCATTGATTAATTCACGGATATAAGGCAGCTGCTCTCGAAATTCTCCAGGTGTTTTGGCACGACCCGCTTTGTAGTCTTTGTACATTTCCGTCCGAAATGTCGTCTTCCCCGCATCAAAAGCCACCAAAACATGCGTCGGTTTTTCTTTTGCCATCACGTTGTCAAACATGGTGTTAAAGGCATAAATTGCATTGGTGTGTAGTCCGCTATTGTTTTTAAACCGCTCCAAAGAATTGTGGAGTGCAAAAAAGGCTCTGAAAGCGACACTGTTGCCGTCAATCAGCAATAATTTTTTCTTGGTCATGGTTTTACCCCTTTGTTGTAGTTGATCATCTTTGGCAACCCGCTTAAACTACGGTCTGCCTGCTGTTCACCATTTTTTACTTTTCACAGTGATGGTTATCCTCTTTCATTCTAACAAAAAAACAGCCGCAAAACATCGCTGACGTGTTGAAATTTCAGCGATGTTTTGCAGCAGATAACTATTCATGAAAAGTCAGTGCCCCTCTAAAATTTTGCGTTTCAAAACTGCTATTCCCGTCAGCGCAACTCTGGGTGCAATTGAATCGGATTGTTCTGCCAGTCGATTGCTGTGATTCGGTAAGGAAAATCTCCTGCTAACTGATAGGTTCCGGCTGCTGGCAAAGTAGTTTTGGCCATTCTGTCATCTCCTTTTGCCAGATAACCTTGGCCCAATTTCAGCATGTCTTTTATCCCTAGGTTCGTTTGTGTATGGGAATTAACGTTGCCTATGTTTTTGGTGATTGTGGAAAGGCGTGGTTTCAACAGCTTTTTCTTCATCAAACGAATCACATCTTCTTGCCGTGTAAAAACGCCAAAGGTTCCATCATCATCAATTTGCCAGCTGATATAAGCAGCCACTTCAGTCATCGTTAGAAAAAGTGTTCCCGAATCGTAATGCCGGACATTTTGCAGTGCGGTAAATGATGTGGGATTTTCTACTTGAAAGAAGCCGGCATTGTCCAGTCCAGATTCTTTGACGGCAGCCAGTCCCTCACTTTTTTTCATGACTAGATATTTCTCTACCGTAATTTCGAAGGCCACACTAAAATAAGCCATGAATTTTTCGATGGGGTGCTCTACAAACAATTGGCCCAGCGTTTTTTCTCCAATCAAGATTTCCGGAGAAAACCGAAGCAATTGGTTTTTCCCGTCTTTTAAATCATACAAGTAAAATGTCGATTCTTTTTGATCGTCAAAAATAAACAACACTTTCATTATTTTATTCCCTCCTCTCGTCAGTTTTTCTCAGTTCAAAAAAACTGTTTTATCGGCAGAACGCCGACAAAACAGTTTCAAAATTGTTAATTGTCGTCATACCCGAAGATTCGCAGCAAGTACAAGAAGATATTGATGAAGTCCAAGTACAACTGCAAAGCTACGAAGGCGGCAATCCCTGTGTTTTCTTGGTTTTGGAATTGGTAATAATAGGTGCGAATCATCTGATTGTCATAGGCAGTCAGCCCTGTGAATACAAGGACGCCCCCGATGGCCAGCATGAGATCCAACCCGGTGCTGTGAAAAATAAATACATTCAGCAACATGGTGATAATCAAACCCCAAACTAGAATCAGACTCACTCGACCGACAACGCTTAGATCCTTTTTGATAAACATCCCCACCAAAGCTGCACCGGCAAAGGTCACTGTGGCAGTTACAAAAGCTTGAACGACGGTTGCTTTGCTGTAGGTCATCAGCGTCACTGTCAGTGTCAGGCCAGTCAAAAGTGAATAGACGATAAAACCTGCCAGCGTGAAGGAAGGATTTTTAGTAGCCTTTTTGCCCATCAGCAGCACTAAGACTAATTGCGCAATCCAAAGTCCCCAAAAGCCAAGTGGAAAGCGATCGATGAAATTTAAAAACTGGGTACGAAAGACATTTGCACCCAACCAAGCGGTCAAGGCACTCAGCCCCAAGCCGCCTGCAAAAATACCATAGACTTTGCCATAAAATTTATTCAGTGCACTCACGTTTAATTGTGGCGCATATTGGCCGGGATGTTGCAGATTATTTTGATTATCCAATGTGATCACTCTCTTTCTTTGATGGCGGTTGCACCATCACGACTGCATCCAGAACACGGCTTTCTTCTGTATTTGTGGCTTCAACAGAAATGGTCACTACGTCTTTCATCTTATCGACCTTGATGACTTCAAATTCAAAGGTCAGCGTTTCGTAGTGGTAGACAGGTTCAATAAAGTTCACCGAAAAATTAACAACATGAGAACCCGGTCCCGGCAGATGCTTACTGATGGCTGACGTAATAATCCCCATCAACATCACTGAAGGCACAATTGGGCGCTGATATTCCGTCTCCTGTGCGTAGTCGTGTTGAATGTAAAGGGGATTGGCATCATTGGTCAACCCAAGATAAATCAACAACTGGCTATCTTCAATCGATTCCGTTAAAGACAACGAGTCCCCTTCCTCGATTTCATCAATATTCTTACCTATTTTCTTGCTTCTGTTTATCTGCAAAACATATTCCTCCGAAAGTGGTTGTATTTAGATTAACCTAATTTTATCAAAACCCTTTAAAAGTGCAAGTTTTGTCTTTCCAATCCGCTAAAAATCAACGGTCACTTAATCAACGGTCACTTATAAAATAGAAAGTTGAATCAGTATAGCACCTTACTTCGAATAAAAAATCGGCCTTTAGACCGAATCCCTTTAGCTGACAGCGGTGAGCTTCAATCCGCAGATTGGCTTTTGCCTGTCCCCCTTTTATTGCGACAGTCACTTCTTACATTTTTATGAGTAGCTTGCTTATCTCTCAAATTCCGGGTAGTCCTTAAAACAAAAATCTGTCGCAATCAAAGTTCGGCCTTTGATTACGACAGATTTCTGAAGGTGCTCTTTTAATCAATCAGAGAAAAGTTCCTGTTTGTTTTTCTGCTGATTTTGTTAAACACGACTGTAGTTTTTGACTTCAGCGGCAATGGCATCCAAAAACAAGTTGGCTTCCAAGACTTCTGTTTCTTTGCTGCCGTATTTACGGATATTGACTGTGGCATCTTTGACTTCTTGATCGCCAACGACGATTTGATACGGAATTTTTTGTGTTTGAGAAGCCCGAATCTTGTAGCCCATCTTTTCATTGCGGTCATCAACTTCTACGCGCAAGCCCAATACTTGCATCCGTTCTTTCAACTCATAAGCGTAATCACTATGAGCTTCCACAGAAACCGGAATAATAGTTGCTTGTACAGGTGACAGCCAAGTTGGGAAAGCCCCCTTGTAAACTTCGGTCAAGTAAGCAACAAAGCGTTCCATCGTAGAGACAATCCCCCGGTGGATAACTACCGGACGGTGATTATTTTCACCATCTTCACCGACATAAGTCAGATCAAAACGCTCTGGCAGCAAGAAGTCCAATTGGATAGTGGATAGTGTTTCTTCCATCCCCAAAGCTGTTTTTACTTGGACGTCGAGTTTTGGTCCGTAAAAGGCTGCTTCTCCTTCTGCTTCAAAGTAGTCCAGACCCAGTTCATCCATAGCAGCTTTCAGCATAGTTTGGGCATTTTCCCACATTGCATCGTCATCAAAATACTTTTCTGTATTGTTGGGATCACGATAACTCAAACGGAACCGGTAATCAGTTACGTTGAAATCTGCATAAACGGAAGTCATCAGATCTAGTGTCCGCTTAAATTCGTCTTTGATTTGATCTGGTCGTACAAATGTGTGCCCGTCATTCAAAGTCATTTCCCGAACCCGTTGCAAGCCGCTCAGCGCACCGGATTTTTCGTAGCGGTGCATCATGCCTAATTCAGCGATACGAATTGGCAGCTCACGATAGGAATGAATATGGTTTTTGTAGACCATCATGTGGTGCGGGCAGTTCATTGGACGCAACACCAGCATCTCACCGTCTCCCATATCCATTGGTGGGAACATATCTTCATGGTAATGATCCCAGTGTCCAGATGTTTTGTACAAATTGACATCTGCCATGATTGGTGTGTATACGTGTTGGTACCCTAGGCTAACTTCTTTATCCACGATATACCGTTCGATGATACGACGGATGGTGGCACCTTTTGGCAACCAGAATGGCAGCCCGGAACCAACTTCAGGAGAGACCATGAACAAGTCCAACTCTTTCCCTAATTTACGGTGATCGCGTTCTTTGGCTTCTTCACGCAAGCGGATGAATTCTTTCAAATCCTTTTTATCAAAGAAAGCTGTTCCGTAGACCCGTTGCATCATGTGATTTTTTGAATCTCCCCGCCAGTAGGCTCCTGCCACAGAAAGCAGTTGGAAGACTTGGATACGTCCAGTAGATGGTACATGAGGTCCACGACACAGATCAACAAATTCTCCTTGGCTGTAGGCGGTAATTACTTCATCTTCTGGCATTTCGCTGATCAGCTCTTCTTTATAAGGATCGCCAGCAAAAAGTTCCAAAGCTTCAGCACGAGTCAATACATGACGTTCGATAGGCAAATTTTCTTTAACGATTTTCATCATTTCAGCTTCAATGGCTGGCAGATCTTCCGCAGTAATCGGATGTTCGCCGTTGTCTGTATCATAATAAAAACCGCTATCGATTGCTGGACCTACGCCAAAGTGGATAGTTGGAAATAGACGGCGAGCAGCCTGGGCCATCAGATGAGCTGCGGAGTGACGCAAAAGTGGCAGCGCTTCTTCAGAATCCGGTGTGACGATTTCAATACTGCCATCTGTTTCGATTGCGCGATTTAGATCGATGAGCTCGCCATTAAACTTGCCCGCGAGCGCTTTTTTCGCCAGGCTATTGGAAATTCCCGCTGCGATGTCTTTAGTGGTGACACCGGCTGAAAATTCCTTTACAGCGCCGTCCGGAAATGTGATTTTAATTGACATAGTAGTTTCTCCCCTTATAATTTTTTTGCTGATCGATTGCAACGAACGTCGGGAAACAAAAAAGTCCCAGCACCTATCAACTATATGTTGACAAGCACTAGGACGTAACAGACGTGGTTCCACCTAAATTCAAACACGATGATTCGTGTTCCTCATTGCGGTAACGGTGCAGGCCGCTTCTGTATTTGACAGAAGTCTTGGCAAAAAAGTGGTCATTCCCCGGTTTTCTTTTGGCTCGCTTGCAGCAATTGCGACCCTCTCTGTAAAAAGACTCTCAGGTTCAGTTGGCTTTTTTATCGATCAAGTATGGTTACATTTAAACACTCTTGAAAAATTTTTGCAAGGAAAATCTTTTTGTTTTCAAAAATTACCCAAACAGTCGCAAATCAAAAAATTATTCCTTCCATTCACCATTCACAGCGTATGTCCCTTTTTTCATTTCATTGATAATCACATGAATATGTTCTTTTGGGGCACCCGTATTCTTATGGACAGCCTCAGTAATCTCTTCCATCATTTTGGTCAACGCTTCTTGGCTGCGTCTTCAACTAATTCAATATGGACAAACGGCATATTTTCCACCCCCTTTCTATCAGTTATTTATACGCTTGACTTTCATTAAAAAGGCTGTTATAACCCCGCTATATAAGCATTTCGAGCGAAACCAACTATAAACAATGTGATTTTTTTATACCAGCTTTTTTCTTAAAGTCAATACATATCGGCACAAATACTGCACAATTATTATAGATAGACTGCACACGACTGCACAATTTAGCTATTAGACTTATATAATTTTGTCTCTAACGCATCGTATGCAGTATCAAACGTATGAATATAATACTTAATAGTTGTTTGCACGTTTGAATGACCCATAAGCAACGATATATCGTATAAATTCATAGCACTATTATGGTACAACTGACTCGCAAACGTATGTCGCATACCATGCACCGTGATGCGATTAATATTCTCATCCTTGAAGTTGCGATAAAATTTATTCAGGACTTCAACTATATATTCTTTGCCAATCGCCATGTCCGCAGTTCTTGAATTGAATAAATAGGTATCATCACTATATTTCCAACCCTTTGATTCATATTTTGCCTTTTTAATAGAAAGAAATTCTTTGAGTTCCGCAATTAATTCAGTGGAAAGAGGAACTTGATGCTTGATACCCGCTCCTTTTAACTCTGCTACTTCGTTATACTTGTTGAGCTGTTTTGATACGTTGACCCGTCTCTTATCAAAATCTACATCTGCTACTGTTAATGCACGTATTTCTCCTTTTCGTAATCCAGTTCCCAGTCCTAACTTAACAATAGCACGGTCTTGAGGGTCTACATCCCAATCTTGCAGGCATGTCATAAACTTAGTATAATCATCTCCCTCCAACCAATTCATTTTTTTGGCTAGCCTATCTGCTTTTTCTTGTGCTTTCGGAGTCTTCTTAATAGTCTTATTGATAAACAGGTCAACGCTTGGGTCAATCAGTATCCAGTTGCGCATATAACAATACTTAAAAAATAGCTTTAAAAAGGCAAATTCACGTTGACCGCTTACTGTCTTGACTATCTCATCAAGCCACTTTTGGAGTCTTTCGTACGTTATATCTACCAATAATAAATTTACATAACGATAGTCAAAAATTTTGTTGAAAGATATTTTGTAGTTATCTACTGTTGACTTACTAATTTCACCACGTTCCAACTTATTTTTTACCATAAGGTCATAAGCCTCACCTACCGTCATCTTAAAGCGGGTTGAATCACGAATACGACCCATATCTCGGCGAATCGTTGACTCATATTCTTGAGCTTCGCTTTTTGTACGAAATCCCGCTTTTGTTATTTTGGGTGCGTCTTTACCAACATATATTGATGCTCGCCACATGTAGCCATTGCGCCCTTTTGCGCTCTTATATTTATATACCGACACATTAACCCTCCCCTTTTTTATTATGCCATTAGTATAACTCTGCACAAAATAATAAGCGAGCAATTTCCGCAACAAAAAAGGACTCGGAAACAATCCAAGCCCTACCTATTACTAATTATTTTCCGCTTCATACTCTTTCATGTACGTGTAGAACGAGGTGCGCCCTATATTGTAGAGCTTCGCAACTTCTGTCGCAGTTTCACCACTCTTCCAGAGTTTGTACATACTTTCCACTTGCTTCTTGCTTAGTTTCCGCTTTCTACCCTCTTTGTATCCTTCAATATTTTCCCGTTTCCATTTCCGACCTGCTTGCGTTCTTTCTACTATACGTTTCCGCTCCATGGTAGCTATAGCGCTAAAAATTGTAAACACCAAGTCCCCAACGTCCGTGTTATCTACCGTTCCCAAGTCTCCGAATATAACCGTTATGTTTTTGCTTCTAAAATATTCTAACAATTCAAGCGCACTTTTGGTATCCCTTGAAAGTCGGTCAAGCTTGTAAACATATAGACGGTCATTTTCTTTTAATACCTCCATAAGTTCATTTAAACCACTCCTTTCAATACTTTTCCCGCTTTTTTTATCCGCATATATATTTTCCAACGGTATGTCTTTACCTTTTGCCCAATCTTCTTGTACTTTGTAATCTTGATTAATCGTTGACACCCGAATATAACCATAATCCATCTAATTACCCCCTTTTTTTGTTTTACTTTTCGGACTATATTTCCGAACAGGCTCAAGTCCCATTTTTACATTTTAATTTTTGTGTCCCTAATTTTTTAAATTGTTGAACACTTTTACCTGAAGTAAAGGGGCTAAAGCGCCCCCATAATCCACTAAATCGAACAATTACCTGTACCTGTTTTAAAGCCAACTCTTATGCCTCCTCGCTTGAAGCACTCGATGTGTTCCTTCTCCCGCTGTCGGCTCTCCTCTTCCATTTGCTTTAATACCGCACAAGTATCATCATCTTCTTTTTGGTTTATAACTTTTGCCGTACCATAACCTGCTCCGAACATTATCGCCAGAATTAAAATGGCAAAAATGCTTTTAAATACCTTATTTTTTAATATGTTCACGAGTCATCACCTCCATTGAAGTCGCTTGAGCAATGCTAAAGCGCCCCTAAACTGTCCTCCCATACCAAATCCACCGCATCATTAATCCCAAGCGGGAACAGGTCTATAACGCTAATACCACTGCATACCGTTGGCTCATAAAGCACATAATCCACAGTCCGCCATCGGTAATCTAAACCATGCTCTGTTGCCCGTTTGTTTAATCTGCTGGTTATAGCACAGCTAAAATCCCACATAACCCTATTTAAATCTACCGAACTATATTTATTTTTTGCCATAATTAACCCCTCCTTTTAATGAATAATCCAATAACCGCAACCATTGAAGCTATAACTGAAGAAATACCACCTATAAAGGTTGCCCCAGTTTTGGGTACATCATTTGCTTTTTCTTCAGTTGCTTTTACTGCTTCGGTTTCATTTTTTTCTACTGTTGGTGCTTCTTTTTTTGGTGTAGCTTTATCTTTAATAGATGCATCTATACCGCCAAAGCCAGTGTTTGCATCCGTACCATCTTTGCCAGTTGTATCTTTTGCATCATTAACCACAGGAGCCTCGCTTTCGCCACTGGTATCAGTATCTTTCGGCTCTTCAATAGTTGGAACCTCTGGAGTTTCAGGTTCTACTGGTTGCTCTGGTTCACTTGGTTGCTCTGGCTCGGTTGGTTCCGTTGGTTCAGGGTCAACAACCTCCTCCGCATCTAAATTTTTCACCGTCAACGTTAACGTTTGACCTTCTTTTAGATAGAAAGTAAAGTCATCTAACTCGGAATAGTTGTTATTATCACTATAATATGGGTCATCTGGTCGTACAATCGTAGCATTTCCCACAGGCCCAGGTGTGATACCCCATTGGTCTGGCTCGGTAGATTCGGGATAATGCATTATCCCATACGAGCCTTGACCTTCAACTAAAATGGAATAATTTTGCCAACTTGACCACGGAACATCCAAAAAGTTGTATTTAAAAATGCCATTACTAACCGTTATTTGGTAGGTATTTTCATCTATTAATACCCAACCAGTAGTTTCAAAAGTTGCAGGCGCAGGTGCTTCATTTTCTACCACCGCACCCGAACCCGTATCGGGTAATTCTTTACTATTATCAGCTACTTGTGGCTCTTCAACTGGAGCATCTGGTGCCACTACTTCAGGAACTTCTACAGGAACATCTGCCTCTAAAGTTTCCGCTTCAACCGTTGCATCTTCTACTACTGGCAACTCTTCAGGAACTTCTACCTCTAAAGCAGGAGCATCAGAATTTTCTACCACTTCGCTATTTGGTTCATTTGCTTCTACTACCTCATCCGCTACTGCTTCGATAGTAGTTGGTTCATTTGCTACTACTTCACTATTTTCTACTTCTACTACATCATCATCTGCTACCGCAGAAACTTCTACTGTTTGGTCGGTATTTAATACACCGTCAACCGTTTCCGCCATACTAACCGCAGGAGTAGCCAACACCATGGCTACCGCTCCGCTTGTAATTATTTTATTCAAAGTTATTTTTTTCATTTATTTATCCCCCTTTCATTTGATAGTACTTCAATGATTTCAATATAGAACTGAACGTCCGCATCATAATTTTTCCGCTCTTCTTTGAGCCGTTGTTCCAACTTTGACACCTTTTCTTTTAATTCTTGTAATTCATTTTCTCTCTTGTCCACCATTTTAATTCCCCCCTTTTTGTAATAAATCCACTTAATAATAAGGAGCAGTTTGTTTATTTTTGGTTATTTAACTGTTGCTCTGTCTGCCCCTTATAATGTTATTGAGTCGTTTCAGTATGTAAACCGTTTCAGTTATCCATAAAAAAATTTCTATAAAATAAGAATCTAATCAATTAAATCAATAGGTCTTCGCCTTCCACCTCTTCCATAGGTTCAGATGCTACCACAGAATTATTTCCAAATATTTCATCTTCAAACTCGGAACCATGTAATTGAGGTAATGTTTTGGTAGAGATGTCGGTTATGTATGGAGTTTGGACTAACGTAAACGAAGTCTCCCCTTGAGTAATATAATCACCATTAATCGCTAAATTATCACTTTGATAGAAAAATACACCTTGAGGTTTGCCACGATAACTTGAGTAGTAGCTTGCTATTGACGGGTCTACAGTATTCAAGACATTCTTTTCATTCTTACCCGAAAATCTTATGGTCATTTTGTCTTTTATCGTACCGATGTCTTGTTTTAATATACTTTGGGCGCCGATTAATACAATACAACCCGAACTCCGAGCAATATTTAAGATAGAAACCATCAGCGATTCTGCTTCTTGTGCTTTCTTTTTATCAAGGTCGCCCCTTGTGTTTTCATACTCATCCGCTAACAATACTATTTGCTTCATGCGATTATCAGGATACTTTTGATTGTAGTCCTTTATATTTTGCACCGATTCTTTGTAGAATTGAGCTTCACGGTCTTCTAACATCTTGAGAATATAACCGAATACTTGAATCTGTTTATCTATACCGGATGCAACCAAAGCCCCATTTTTACCGAAGTCGGCAAAGTCCCCGATTTTGCTACTTGAAGTCAAGAACATGGTTGTATAATCAAAGTCCGAACCATCCTCATCTAAATGCGATAATTGTAGTAATAACTCCCTTATAGCTTCGGACTTACCACTACCACTTTTACCCGCAATTACAAAGTGGTTCGCTTGGTAGTTCCATTCAGTCAATAACTCGCCTGTATACGAACGTCCGATGTAAATTTTCTTTTGTTTATTGTATTCAATTAAATCTTGGCACCGCATTGAGAACGGTTTGAGTTGGCTTTCCAATATAACGGTCAAATCAAAGGCACGTTTGTCCTGCCGTTCATTTAACACAATGGTATGGCGTAGTTCTGACTCGATGGCAGGTTGTATGGCACGGATATCTTTGAGAGCTTTCCCGTTGCGGAGGATACAGCGCACTTTAAAATAGCTACCGTTTCCGCTTATATTGTCATTTCCGTTCCAGATGTTATAGTTCCAGACGTCCGCTTTGCTTCTAATTTTCATCAGTATCGATGCAACTTCTTGGCTCAATCCTTTGCTTGTTATCATTTCGTTCAACGCTTGAAGTTCTTTTGCTTGTGCTTCTTGTTGCGCTTGTGCTTCTTGTTCCGCTTTAATAGCTTCAAGTTTTTCGGCTATTTCAGGAAAAGCGAAGTTTATGGCATCATCTTGGGCTATTTGGTCTATAAATTCCGAACGGTCAATCTCACCTACAAGACCTGCTATTGACTGGTGAACTTCGCCATGAACTTGGTAATAAACCTTTGAGGTCAACGTATTAGAGGTCGAACGTTGCGGAATTAAAAAGTAATCCGTCAATTCGGGCTCCTCCATACTTGCAACTGGTTTTCTAAACCATTTATTTGAAATACTGAAAATTCTAACCCAACCATAGGTATCATCAAATGCTACCGAGGATTTTGTTATACTGGCAAATTCTTTTTGTCCTGAATCCATACCTTTCCGACCACGTTGTTCCAGATAATCTTCCAACTGATTGTCCCGATTAACGGTATATAAAGGCATTTTGTAATAGATTACATTCAGTGGTAGCTTTTGCCACCTCGTATCCTGCTTTTTAACCTTGTAGAGCCAAAAATAATCGAATAGTTTGGCATTGAGCGCAAAGGTTATGTGCGTTTTAACATACCAAACTACAAATAAAGCAGGTAATACCGTTGACAAGTTTTTAAGCGCAGACATCAATAGAAAAATACCAACGCCACCAACCACTACATAAATCCATAACCTTGTCCTCCAGTCAAAAGTTGACATTACACCGTCTTTCTCCTCTTTTTCCGCTTGTTTGTACGGCTTGAGAGTTCGGTTCGTCCGCAACCGGTAAAATGTTGAAACTAAACCTATAGACTTCAACCACCTCCAGAACATCTGGTCAAACGTTTCCACACCTGCATGTTGTTTTTCTAACCGTTTTCGCTTTGCTTGTTTGGCTGTATCCCTAACTTTGGCTTTAACCGCCAGAGCTTTATATTCTAATCTTTCCTTTTTTGTTGGTACTTCAATGTATGGCTCTGGCATTTTTACTGCCTTCTTTGCTTCTTTGGCTTCTTTTTTGGCTTGGTCAAATTCTGCAAACAAGTCCGTTATTACTTTGTTTTTTTTATCTTCTCCCATTTTCTAACACCCCTTTTTTATTTATTTGCTAACATTTGGTAGTTGCGAACGTTGCCGAGCGAGTTGTGCTTTAACGTATCCAGAATCAATCGCATCCACTACCGCAGATGACTTATCGGTCTTTAACATAGACCAGTCAAAGTCGTTTGTTATTAGTTTGCCCTTTTGGTATTGAGTTATATAGAAACATCTTATAATTTTGCCCTCTGGAGTATCATCTACCACTAATGCTATTGAATCTTTAATAAGATTATTTTTTGTCAACTGCTTGAATAGAGCAGTTCCATCAACAACGATGCATAATTGTTCCGCTTGGCTATCTCTTTCGTATAGCTTGCGTTCATACGATTGACCATCGGCTACCACTAACATCAGCGGAACATATAACTCATCGGTCAATTTTAACTGCGCCATCCCGTTGCCCCCTTCATTAATAGACACCATGCCTATATTTTTGAACTGGCGTAATGCATAGACACCATAACTCAATAAGTTGACCATTCCTGCACGTTTTAAATCAAAAGCCTTGGTGTAATAATAACTTTCGGGTGCCGTTTTACTCATGGCATTAGATTGTAATGTTTTAATAGTTCCAGCTTTTACCATTTTTGCGAGGTCGCTTCTTACTATGTTGCCAGTCATACGTTGCACATCTTGACGGCTTATCGTACCCGCTCCACTTATCAACGTTGCCAGTTCACCTGAACCCAAACTCCTCTCTGAATTTTTCACTTTTTTAAATAACACCTCATTCATTTTTTTGTTCATAATTATCTCCTCCTATTTCCTATAAAATTTTTATCAATTTGTCCCCATTTTTGGATGGGGTACCCCCCCTTTGGGATTCTAAAAGACCCCCTGTGGCATCCTTTGCAGGTTGACCTAAACACAAAATCAACCTTTTTCCCTCCTCATCATTTAACACCCTTGAAAGTTTGGCACTTACATATTTACCGAG
Source organism: Enterococcus infantis (assembly GCF_049166715.1). Classification (NCBI taxonomy): domain Bacteria; kingdom Bacillati; phylum Bacillota; class Bacilli; order Lactobacillales; family Enterococcaceae; genus Enterococcus; species Enterococcus infantis. Next base: position 135,480 of record NZ_JBMHFB010000008.1, read on the forward strand.
TTTCGCTCCCAGATTGATGCTGACAATGTGCAAAGGGTGGACACCCATCGGATGTCCAATTTATGTTATAAAATGTGGAGAGTTTGGCGATTCTTTAAATAGTCCAATGTTTGTAGTAATTTAATCATCTTCGCCTACTTTAAAATTTCCATCGCCCATGTGTATATATAACAACTTTCAATACTTGGATGCTTTCAGCTTTGTTTTTGTTTCAGCATCCGAGTGAACAAGAATGTAATGCATTCAATAAAAAAAGGACACGCCACATTTTGGCATGCCCATGTATAAAAATATTTTTTAAAATAATCTTTAACGATTAAAAATCCTGCTGATAATACCATCGAATAGGTTTCCTAACACAGCACCTCCAACTACAACCACTGCCACCACCGCTATAATTATCTTTAACATCACATCGGCAGAGCCACCAAATAATCCAAATATAATCGCCATTAACACAACAAAAGCTCCAAAAAATGCCATCCCGATTATTTCTTTCCAAAAATTTTTGAGGATAAAAAATGTAATTAATACCGCTATTATTCCAATAATCATCTTCTTCACAACCCTTCGGTCTTCTATTTTTTAGGTACTCGGAGGATAACTCTGTTGTTAACTTTTTGCAAATGCTTTCATTTTGTTTCAGTGAAAAAATGGTAATTTTCAACCAGTAAAAATGCCAACTTTTTAAAAAAAATACGTCATTTATCGTCTTTTATCGTCTTTTATCGTCATCATTACGTCATTTTTTCAGAATGTTCAATCTTTACGGTAGTTATTCTCTTCTTTTTGGCTCTTCGTTATCATCTTCGGAAGGGGATTCGGTACTCGCTTTGGTTTATGTTTTGGCGAGTAGCTAATCCCCTGACCCCCAAAATATAACTATAATAATAAAAAAAGGTATTAGATGCTCGCTTTGGCTTATGCCGTGGCGAGTAGCTGATACCTTTGCTTTTATACCTATTAAAAATATACTTCAAACTTGGATGCGAATTCAGACATTTCCACGTCATCCCTCGGTGAATACCAGTCCACTTTTATGTTCGGATGGCTTGATAACTTTTCTTTTAAACGATATGTTGCCACATTTATGTACTTGATACTACTTACATCATATATAGGTGAACCTATATAATTCACTACCGCCATATTTTCGACCAGTATGGTCAAATTGTCATTATATTCATTCGCTACTAAGTAATCAATCGTTTGTTCCAAACATGCCATTGTATTTAATACTGAAGTCGTTTGACCATCTACACCATAAACTTTTGGCGCTTCTCTTACACCCCTATTCATTATGTAATCACCCGTTTGGATTATCCTTAGGTATGATACCGTACCAGTCTCATATAATACTTGCGTTTTAACTAATATCGGAGCGCAGTATTCACTCGCCAACCGCTCCAAATTTTCCCCAAATTCCTTTTTTTCTGCCTCTGTCATATATTTGTACCTCTTCATTTACCTCTCCTCCTATTTGTCCATTTATCAATCCTTTCCCTTTGTTTTTAACCTTTCGGCTCCGCTTGCCAAATTTTGGCGCGCTTGTAGTAATACCTTAAACCCATCTCTTAAACCCGTTCTTTAAACCCACTCCCTTCGCTTCAATTCTTATTATTTCTCAAAGAGGGCTTTGTCCTAAAGATAACTATGTTCTAAATTACGACCTACAAACCCCATGTCATAAAGCTTCCGCTTTACGACCTATCTAAGTTTAACGTCTAAACTTCTAATTGTCAAATTTATTTCACCATTCTCTAATTATTTTTTTGCCCTTTATTTCCGCATGGTTTGGCTTATTTTTGCTGTCTTATTAGGGTTTGAATATTTTGTCAAGCAGTTGAAACTGCCTATCATTACAACCTTATTTTTATATTCAAATCTTATTCTAATAATTCACTAATAATTAGATTAGAATTTGGTGTGAATGATTAAAAGTCATCCAAGGTGTCGAAAAATGACACTGTTTCTGCAGGTTCGGCGCTTTGGGTTCCATCATCTTCCGAAATTTTAACCCAGTTGCCCTCATTTTTAACTTCACGTAGATGGTTCCACCATTCAATTTGTTGCCACATTTTGGCATCTGCCGTCCGCTTTTTAGCGTAGTCAAAGGCTTGATTCAAACTTTTGGCTTTAATAGCAGGCACCACCACTTTGTCCCCATCCTTGACCGCAGGAACGCTTTTAATCAATGATAGTCGGTAATTTTCCTCTTTCAACAAGTTGGAAATAAAGAAAATAAGAGCATTAACTTCTTTCGACTCCCGTTGAAAATAGACGTTTTGGTCAATCAGGTCAAAGACTTCTTTGTCATGGGTCAAAAATTCAACGTCCTGCAGTCCCATTTTTTTAGACCATACTATAGCGTCTTTAATAGCGGTCATTACAATCTTTATCCTATTTATCTTATTAATTCGAGGAGCAGGACTTTTTACCCGCTCCTGTTCTTTTCCATAAAATCCTTTACCAGAACTTTCTACTACATAAGATTCCTTCAACATCTGTTTGTTGTTTTTCTGGTATTGGATTATCGCCACGTAAACTTTTTCCATTTTGCACCCCCTTATTTTTTAAATGGTCTGAACCCATCTTTCACAATACCCCGATGGTAGAGATAATCAGACTCCATAGGATTGTCATAAACCAGTTGCTGGTTGAGCGGGTCATTTCCATATAGTTGTTTTGGGCTAAATTTTGAGAATACAACCACTTTTGTATTATTGGCTACAGCCTTTTCCCAAACCATCCTCAATGCCCTCAAGTCATCCGCCAAATTAACACCCGTCAATTTTAACAGCACAACATCAACATCTTGGAGCTTATAATTGACTTGGTCAAAGCCTAAGGCATTGGCGGTCAACTCGTCCCAAAAGATAGGTTTGATTACTCTCCTATTTTGAGCCAACGCCTTATAAACGTTATAATAAAGATATTCTTGCGACTCCCGACCCTGTTCAAAGTTTGATATAAAATAATTTTTATCAAACTTTTTCGCTTGTAGGGCATTCATCACTAATTTGTCAGCCGTTTCTTTAAACTCGGAAACTTTGGCGGGTATTGTATAACCGATAGCTTTTGCATCTGCTTCAACTATTTTAGTCAATGTTTGCACATCATAATCTGCTTGAAATTTAGCGGGAACCTTTTCCAAAATTTTAGCAGAAATTTTTGGAACATAATTTGGGTCTAATAGTTGCACATACTTGACCAGATAACCATATTGGAATGGGTCAAATTCATCCGCCAACATCAAGTTGAAACGCAACCATAAAGTCGTCATTGTAGTCTCTTCAATGTCCTCCCTTGAAATTGTAATTTTACCCATTTTGTCCTTTGTCCTCGGGATATGCCCGAAAATTTGAAACATCAACTTATCATCATCTGCCCAAACATCCATGCTAAAGCACTCTCTCATTAGATTAGTTGCTAAGGTTGTTAGCTGTTCCGCTTTCCCTACTTTAAATTCTTTATATGCCACGGTGCATCTCCTCCTTTATCCTATTAATTAAATCCTGGTTTTCCCTTTTAATTTTTACAATAGTTGCAAAGGTTAGTCCTGTCTTTTGACGGATGTCCCTTTGTGTTTGCCCGTTTGCTATTAATCCGCAAACAAAGCATACCATACCTGCTCCTGCAGGATTGTCAAGCGTATAACGTTGTTTCATTTGCCTCCCTCCTTGTTGATTGTTTCGACTTTGTATCAATATGTATTGTAATAAAATTACTGTTTTCAATGACACGGGTTATCTTATTACATGTATAGGATAGCATCCTAATATCATTTAGTCAAATTAAAATCGTTATTTTATTCCTCAATGTTTATAGGCATTTTCGAGCGTTCAAAATTTCCATAGTCTTATAAATGGTTTAAATAAAGGGATAATTAACGCCTACGACTTAAGACCTATTTTTTAAAAATTACAGAATTATTTTTACCAGTTGTTATCTTCTTCAATGTTTGTAGTTGATTACGGCTGAAACTTTTTTATAAAATAATTTTTATCAGATTGTTATCCTAATGTACCTCAACAAGTTGGTACATTAACATTTTTATTTTTGGTTGAGTTATATTTTACTTTCAACCTAACTCGCAACGTGTGCCATTGTCAGCCCCTCTGAGAGCTTTTAAAACCATTTTGGTATAAATACCCCACCTATACCTGAAACGCCTTAGAACGCAAATTAGACCCCTTATAGGCGAAGGGGTCTTTTTTGTAGTATTTATAGGCATAAATTTGTTGGTATTTAATAGGTTGGGAACTATGTACTTGATTATTATCCCACAGGTTGAAAAAAATACAATAAGCATAGTTATAAAGTAGACCATGCCACTATTTGCCATCCCATAAACTTATAAAGAATGCATTTGTGCATTGACCTCCGAACAACTACCCACATCTGGATGTAGTTTCGCATTTAAATGCATTCTTTGCATCTAATTTTTTGGTAAAAACAGGGCGAAACCATGCATGAATAAAGGGCGAAATGGCTCTTCAGGGGTTGGCGGATATGGTAAAAATGGGGGTAATTTTTAATCAATAACCATGCGGACTTTTTGCCTGCCAAAAATAAGCTCATCTGGATGGTGGTTTGGAGGATAAAAATAGGAGGTCAAATGACCTCCAGATGTTTATTTTTTAGCGGTATCAGTAGCTTTTTCCTTTGTTTGGGCTTTTGGCTTTGGTTGAGTAATGTCTTTTTTATCAGCTGTTGGTGCTACTTTTTCAACGGGCGCTTTTTTGGTTGGTTGGGTTGCAGGTTCATTTTTTGGAGCATCTGGCTTTTTGGCTTGCGCCATCAGTTCATCGTTAAGAGTATCCAACCGCATGCCAGTCGTTCGGAGTAGCATTAGGCACTCCTTGTAGTCTTTAACTACCTGCACCTGTTGTTTCGTTAGTTCCCCACCTGCTTCAGTTATATCCCATACTTTTTGTAGAAACTCCTCGGTGGCTTGAACATAATACCCATACTTTGAAGAATCCGAAACATAAAGCAGACGGTTGTTTGAATCTTTAACCACCCGAACCCCTGGCACCTTGTTTGCTTTAATTCTTGTTGTTAAGCCTACCAAAGTCCCGCTCCTTTTTTCGCCTTTAGAATTAAATAGTTCCGCCGAAAATTCGCTTCTTTCCAGTTCCGCCCATACTTGACCAAATGTAATTCCGCCCTTGTATTGTTCCATGTTTACCAGTTTGATTAGTTTATCCTTGATTTTTGATGTCGTACTCATCGATTATCATCCTTTCGTTTATCCGTTGTTCTTGATTACATTTAAAGGATAACTCTCTTCACATGTACAATCCTGTGGCTTCTGGATGAGTTCCGCATCAATTTGGTGTCAAAAAAGGCGCTTGACTTTCTTAAAAATACATGGCAAGGTATTTATCAGCTTTTCATTTAACGGCACAGCAACCGCACGGCACATTTACTGCACAATTTTACACATATTTTTTGTATTAAAAGCTATTATATAAGCATTTTAAGCACTTTACTGTTTAAACAATATGAACAAACGGCATTTCCAATTCCTCCTTCAATTAATTTTTTGTTAGGCCTCAGCAATCATTACCCTTTACAGCAGATTACCCTTCAATCTCTGTGTCGATATGTTTTTGATCCTCAAACCAGCTGCGACTATATTGCATGATTTTTTCAGCAGTCTCCTTGTCATAGGTAAAACCCATTTCCTCTGCTAATTTGCCAGCCACCTCATGAAAGAGTTCCTGTGTAGTGAACAGACTCTGCCAAATAGTAGTGAGGCTGGTGAAGTCACGAATTTCAAACAACAGTTGTCTGGTTGCTTCATCCAGATAATCTGGCAGATACTTGAAATTTTTGCCAAAGCTTTGATTCCAGCCGCTTTCATTTCCTACCAGCCAGCTTAACACGCGTAGCAGTTCTTTTTGGCAGATTTCATAGAGGTGGTCTGTGGCATACAAAGTTTCTTTGCGCCAAAGTCCCTTGACCACGTAGGTTGACACCCACCAAAACTCATTGCAGCAATCCTGAAACAGCACTTCTTGTGGTGGTTGTACCCAAAATTTCTGATCTCCTGCATCAGGCAGTGGCGGAAAAACACGCTTCGGATCCCAAAGTACGGTCAAAAAAGGATCTTCTGCCAGTAAAATCTCCAATTCCGAGTGAGGGCACAGCATCAAATCGATCCGATTGCCGTCTTCAAAAAGCGTCAAGAAAGTAAAACGTTCCCCTAGTGTGGGAGGAAACAACGTCATCTCTTCCGGCCGCTGTTGAATCAACACCGGCCCAAAAGCTGCTAACCAACTACGATCCGCTAAGAGACTTGTCTTGTCGTTAACTACATAGACCACATCATAATCTTGAAAGATATCTTTTGGCGCATGTTGGTTCATTCGCGACCCTTCCATTGCCACTGCGTCAACTTGTGGCAGACTTTTGGCAGTATTTAAGATTAAATCAATCATTTCTTGCTCACTGCGCATAACCGGTTGCTCCTTTCGTTTTCTATTATTGTAGCACACCTCTTGCCCTGCCTTCTCCGTCAAGTTTTTTTGTGCTATAATTTTATGACGTATTTTTAAAGGCCCCGGTCTTTAAATTTTACTGACGACAACAAATGACAGCAAATCAAAGGAGCTTTTCTCTGACATGAATCCAGAACGTCTTAAAGAACAACAACACGCCGACGATACCGTCCGTTTGATCCATACTGAAGAACAACTTTTAAAAAAGCAGCAGCAAGCCTTAGCTGGTGAGCTGCACGATCAATTACAAGGGGTTGCTGACCGCAAAATTCGTGGCGGAGATGACGAGGCCTTTTATGAATCAGTCTTGGAATACCGTCAGCACGAAGAAGAATTGATGCTGAAATACCATTCTGCGGATGCCGTCGAAAAGCGCCTCAAGACCTTAGCGGCGATGTCGGGAAATCCTTATTTCGCCAGAATTGATTTCACAGAGGCAGCCGAAGCACCTGAAACCCTCTATCTGGGGATTGCTTCCTTGCGAGACAAAGACGAAAATACCATCGTAATCGACTGGCGGGCTCCTATTGCCAACCTTTATTATGAAGGAGAATTAGGTCCAACCCATTATGAAACCGATCATGACCGATTTGAAGTCGAACTTTTGCTAAAACGGCAATTCAAGATTCAAGAAGGCACCCTCCTATCCATGGTGGATACGTCTGAAGTCATCAATGACGAGTTCTTATTGGAGATTTTAGATGAAGCCTCTTCTTCCCAGATGAAAAATATCGTTTCCACGATTCAAAAGGCGCAAAACAAAATTATTCGCGATACCCACAGCAAAGTTATGCTGATTGAAGGAATTGCCGGTTCGGGAAAAACTTCTGCACTCTTGCAGCGCATTGCGTTTTTACTGTACCGTCACCGGAAATGGCTAGCCGATGATCAAGTGCTGTTGTTTTCTCCCAACCATCTATTTTCCGACTACATTTCGATGGTTTTGCCATCTTTAGGAGAAAGCGCCGTACCTACTCGAACTTTCCGCAGCTTCATGCAGCAACTGCTGCCTCAATTGGAAATTGAAAAAGAAGAAGAACAAGAAGCTGTTTTTCTCTCTGGTGCCGAAAATCGTACACAACGTTTAAAAAGCGGACTGGCACTGGTGCAGCACAGTCACCGCTATTTACAAACGATCACCGAATTAGGCCCTTTGTTCCGCGACTTAAAAATTAACGGTGAAACTTACCTAAGCACTCGTCAAATGCGGCAATGGTACCAAGAAACCAACCCCAATTTACCGCTATACCAAAGAACTCAATTGTTACAGACCAAGCTGCTGAAAAAAGCAGGTGGTCTGCAAAAAGATGAAGCCAAAAAGCCGTGGGTCAAAGAAGCTGTTGAAGAGCGGCTTCAAGAATATTACGAGACACACCCAGATGTTGAGGATACCGAGGCAAATGAGCGGAAAATCCGCGCTCAGATTCGTAAAGCAGTCGTAAAACGCCACTTTAGACCATTGGTACGAGCTGTCGAAAGGTTCCAGTATATTAACTATTCTAAGCAGTACTTGCATTTTCTAAAAACAGTGCCCCGCTCTCTGTTGGTAAAAGCTGGTGTTTCCGATGAAGAATGGGCAGCAGCGCTTGAGAAAGTACGTGACAGTCTCAAAAAACGCCGTCTCAGTCAAGAAGATGCCGTTTTGTTCTTTCTGTTGAGCCGTGGTCTCTACCCGATAGAGGTCCCACTGAAAGCGCGCTTTATCTTCGTTGATGAGATGCAGGATTTTCCCCCGGCACAAGTCGCTCTGCTGCGTGCTTTGTATCCCAATGCCGGTATCACTTTATGTGGTGATTTAAATCAAAAGGTCTTTGGCAATGAGACAATCGTAGGTTCACTCCCCGCCCTCTTTGGCGACACGGCAGTCACTCGTTACCAATTGACGACCAGCTATCGTTCGACAAAAGAAATCACTGACTTTGCCAATCAGTTTTTAAGTCATGAAGATACTGTCGAAATGACCGCCCGCACCGGAGATCTTCCACGATTAGTCCGAGGTGGATCCAATGCAGAAAACCTGCTGACGCTGACTGGCATTTTGGAAGCAGAACGGGCTACAGCGAAATATTGGCGGACAGCGATCATCTGTAAAACAACAGAGGAATGTCAAGCGCTTTATGATCAGTTAGAGCCGGCCTTCCAAAAAGAAATTCAACTGATCGTGTCAGAAGATGACTTCATGAAGCGAAACATCATGATTATTCCGGCATTTTTAGCAAAAGGACTTGAGTTTGATCGTGTCTTTGCTTGGAACATTAACGAGAACTTTACGACCCAACAGGACCGTTTGATTTTATATACCATCTGTACCAGAGCGATGCACCAGTTGACTTTGTTCACGACGATTACAGAAAGTCCACTACTACAGCAGGCAAACCCATTGACTTACCAATTGCTGACTGCAAATTGAGTCGCTTTTGTGCCTGTATCCAATTATTGAGTTGCCTAAACAGCACAACTGCAAAAATCAAAGACAACATGCAAAAAGCGGTCCCCTCACAACATAAGAGGGACCGCTTTTTGCGTTCTTAAATAATTTCAACCGACAACCGTCAACTGTTTTTTGGGAAATAATGGGACCTCCGGATATTTCAAACGTACAATATCAAAAATCATCTGAACTTCCGCCAAACGTTTTGGATCCTCCAGATTAAGAACACGACTATGACGACCAATTTGTTGCTCTGATACAAGGCGATGTTTTCGGTTCCATTCAATAAAATCCTCTTCGCAGTGCAATGTTTTCAAGGAGTATCCCGCTGCATCAATGATTTCCGATAAACGAAAAGCCACCAGTGCACTATCGATGACTTTTACCCGCGTGAAGCGCTGCAGAGAACCATGACTACTTTCATAGCCAAAAACCACTTTTTCAGCTTCATCATCATAGCTGAGATACCAGTCCAACAATTTAAAAAATGCCGGCAACCGTAATGGGTCGTTGACCAAGGCTTTGGCGGCCGCATCTTTTCGAAAAACCAAAGGAATTTGGACATTATTCTTATAGATTAACATGGGGGCATAGGGAATCCTGATGGGCATATAGCGATTCAAAAAGCCGGCGCCATAAAACTCTCCCACCTGATAACCTTCAACACCCAAATCGTGACATCGTTCCACCAGCAACGAACACTGACGAATCGGAACTGCCACTTCTTTTGAAATCACTGAACAGGATACCGCCTGATTCACCGGTTCCAATAAGATTTCCATGCTCATCCCCTGCTTTCTCGAAAAAATTTGTAGCCTTTGCCAAATTGCTCGTGAGTTAACTGCTGCTTTTTATTGTTGATTTTTTGATTGCTGATATCTATTTAAAACAGGATACCACTGATAAGGTTACTGCGTTTATCTAATCTTAAGCTCATTTTTTTGTAATTTAATTGTAGCACATCTTGCTGAAAACAACAGTAAAACGCTTATAATAACGTCGGTTTTATTCAATAAAAACAGTGAAAACGACACAATTCTTTTTGAGCCCTTTTTTCCACATCCTAACCTGTTTTTTCAAATTAAAAACGACCGCCAAAAAGTCGGAAACTAGTCCTCCTTTTTAGCGGTCACTGCTGAAATTAGCGATCGTTTGTTTACGATTTTTTTAACGGACGATGCTTAAAGCCCATCGTCGCTTGAACTGCTTCCTGCCAACCAGCATACAGGTTTTCAGAAACTGCACCTTCCATGGCAGGTTCAAAAACTTCGCCATTACTGACAAATCCTGCCAATTCTTCCCGCGATTGCCAGAATCCCACAGCCAAGCCAGCCAGAAAAGCCACACCTAGCGCAGTTGTTTCCGAGTAAGCCGCACGCTGGACTTGTGTTTGTAGAATATCTGCTTGAAACTGCAGCAATAGATCATTTTGAGAGGCACCACCATCCACTCGCAATAGCTTGATAGGAACGCCGGCATCTTTTCCCATCGTCTCAACCACATCTCGTGTTTGATAAGCCAAAGATTCCAACGTTGCGCGAATGAAATGCTCTTTTGTAGTTCCTCTAGTCAACCCAAAGACAGCACCACGAGCTTCTTGATCCCAATAAGGTGCCCCTAGTCCAGTGAAAGCCGGCACAACATACACATTGTCACTATCTGCCACTCGAGAGGCATATTCCTCTGACTCAGCAGCTGATGTAAACATTCGTAAGCCGTCTCTTAGCCATTGGATGGAAGATCCAGCAACAAAAATACTCCCCTCTAAAGCATAAGTGATTTCACCAGCCAAGCCATAAGCAATGGTGGTCAACAGCCCATTTTCAGAAGGAATCGCCTCAGCACCCGTATTCATGACAATAAAGGCCCCGGTGCCGTACGTATTTTTTACCATTCCTTTTTCAAAGGCTTGCTGACCAAATAACGCGGCTTGTTGGTCTCCTGCCATTCCACTGATTGGTATCTGCTGACCGTAAAAAAGGTAATCTTCAGTGTAGCCATAAATCTCAGAGTTTGAGCAAACTTCTGGTAGCATCACAGCAGGAATATCCAAAAGTGCCAAAATCTCTTCATCCCATTTCAGCTGATGGATATTAAACAGCATCGTTCGAGAAGCATTGGTGTAATCCGTTTTATGGGCCTTGCCATTTGTCAACTTCCATAAAAGCCAAGTATCAATAGTACCAAACAATAATTCACCAGCTTGGGCCCGCTCGCGGCTGTTGGGTACTTGATCTAGAATCCACTTAATTTTCGTCGCTGAAAAATAAGAGTCGATGATCAAGCCGGTTTTTTCTTTGATGAGCTTTTCATGGCCAGCATTCTTCAGCCAATCAGCAATTTCATTGGTTTGTTTGGATTGCCAAACAATGGCATTGTAGATGGGTTCTCCCGTAGCTTTATCCCAAATCACAGTCGTTTCCCGTTGGTTAGTAATCCCGATGGCCGCAATCTGCTCTGGACGAATATTGCCATCAATCAAAACATCCGCCATTACTGACTGCGCGGAGTTCCAGATTTCAACAGGATTATGTTCCACCCAACCGGCTTGCGGAAAAATTTGTGTGAATTCCCGTTGCCCACTAGCAGCTGCCTTTCCGTTATGATCGAATAAAATCGCTCGCGTACTGGTGGTCCCTTGATCCAAGGATAAAATATAGTGTTCTTCCACAGTTTTTGACCTGCCTTTACATTAAAAATACGGTTAAGTATATCATAACTTGCAAAAAATCTTTTTCAAGTTCGACTCGTTTGATTTTTCTTTTTGGGGAGAAATGAGTAAAATATCAATTGAAAAGAAATGAAATTTGCAGAGATTGAAGGAAAATAATATGGATTCATTAAAACGATATGGCTTTTATCTACTGATTCTCGCAGTTATCAGTGAGTTGGCACTTCCGTTTATTTTGGGGCGGTTTCTCCCGGGTTACAATCAGATTGAAATGCTAATCTCAAATTTTGGCGAGACAGGCATGCCAACAAAATGGGCTTTCAAAATTTGGGAGGTCATCAATGGTACGCTTTTCGTTTTATCCGCTCCTGCTTTTTATGAACGATTTCGGGGCACATCGGCACCCTTAGCCCTCTGGACAGGCATCTTGATTGCCTTATTCGGAATTGGCGATTGTATTATCACCGGACTAGTGGATCGCGCCGCTACGACTGAAGAAGTCGGATTTACCAGTCTGCTTCATAATTATGCATCGGGAGCCGGCTTCGTCGCGCTGTTGATTGGCACATTTCTGTTGATTAGACTGTATTATATGGAGCACAACAGCTTCATGGTTATCGCACTCCCGATTATTTTCGTTTTGTCTACCATCTTCATGTTTTTGTTTGCGATGCCAAAAATACCGATTGCTAGTGACTTTCAAGTCGCTCATCGCGGATTATGGCAACGGCTGAACTTACTCTTCTTATACTTACCATTTTTGATGGTAGCTGTTGGAAATCTCAATTCTGCAAAAAAATAGTTCGCTAACCCAGTGTCAATCCATCAATGAATGGGAAATGTGACCTAAGTAATTTCCAAGCGCTAAACAGTGGTTGTTTAACCCCAATTAATAAAAAATATACGGATGAGAAAAATTGTGACCCGCTTGATGTTTTGTCCGAAGAGAGAACAACACCATACGTGTCACGAGAAAAAGTGAATTATGCTGAATTAGCTTGATGAAATCAAGGTTAGTCAGCGTTTGAAACTTTTAGCAATGAAAAGCCGATTATCTTCCAATGATTTTAATGGAAGATTGTCGACTTTTGGGGCCTCATGTTTGGTATTGTTCGGTTCGTAGGACGGTGACTCAACTATTGTCACCGCACCTTAAAATTTTGACAACAAAAAGACAAGTCACTTCCATTGAAGACAGTGGGAAGTGACTTGTCTTTTGCTTGTGGATCACATTTGGTAATTTCACTTCGCAGGAAAGATGAGGGTGACAAAAATTTGCCACCGCCTTCTTACAATACGTTACGTGTTGTGCTGCTGAGTAATTTTTCGTAGGCTTGTTCGAACTTTTGAACATCGCCGGCACCCATGAAGATGATTACGGCATTTTCAAAATCCAACAGTGGTGAAACATTGTCTTCTTTGATTACTTGTCCGCCTTTTTTGATCTTGTTGCCCAAGTCTTCGATTTTTACGTCGCCTTGCTTTTCACGAGCTGAGCCAAAAATATCACACAAGAAGACTTTATCAGCCAAATCCAAAGCTTCAGCAAAGTCATCCATTAAGGCAATGGTACGAGTAAAGGTATGGGGTTGGAAAACCGCAATGATTTCCTTTTTAGGATATTTTTGCCGCGCAGCATCGATGGTTGCCTTGATTTCAGCCGGATGATGGGCGTAATCATCCACGATGGTCATGTCCGCAACTTTTTTCTCGGAGAAGCGGCGTTTAACACCGGCAAAGCTCTTCATCTCTTCTGCTACTTCGGCCATAGGAATGCCTTCTAAGTGGGCAATACCGATTACACCCAACGCATTAAAGATGTTGTGTTTACCGAAAGCTGGCAATTCGAAATGACCGATTTTTTCACCTTTAACAAAGACATCAAATTCAGAGCCCTTTGTTGTCCGCGTGATGTTCCGCGCTTGGATGTCGTCGTCTTCATTGACACCATAATAGTAAATCGGCACATTGGCTTCAATTTTTCGCAGGTATTTGTCATCACCAAAAGCAAAGATTCCCTTTTTCACTTGGAAAGCCAGGCTTTGGAAGGCAGTGAAGACATCATCGATACTGTGGTAGTAATCTGGATGATCAAAGTCAATATTGGTCATAATGGCATAATCTGGCGCATAGGCTAGAAAATGACGGCGGTATTCACAGGCTTCAAACGCAAAGAAGTCCGCATCGGGAACCCCATGCCCGGTCCCGTCACCAATCAGATAACTAGTAGGGCTAACACCACTAAAGACGTGGGCCAACAAGCCAGTCGTACTCGTCTTCCCATGAGAACCAGTCACGGCAATACTGGTGTAATCTTGAATAAAGTTACCGATAAAGTCGTGGTAGCGCACCACTTCCGCACCAATTTCATGAGCTCTTTGGATTTCCGGATTCGTATCAGGAAAAGCATTTCCGGCAATGACAACCATCCCTGCTTTGATATTGTCTGCATCAAAAGGCAATAACGGGATACTCGCTTTTTCTAAATCTCGTTGGGTGAAGAAATATTCGTCCACATCAGAACCTTGTACATGGTAACCTTTTTCATGGAGCACCAGCGCCAAGGAACTCATCCCAGAACCCTTGATGCCGACGAAATGATAAACCTTATCTTTATCTGTAATCATAGTGATTAGCCTCTTTTCTCAATCATAAAACCAGACCGGAGCCAATTCCGGTGGTATCAGTGTCATTGGTCAGAAAGGGTCAGACCCCTTTTCACGAAACATATTATCTAACAAATCCGCGGTTTGTGCAACAAAGTTTTCTCGACAGCCAATTTTGGCATTCTTTTTGCTATTAGCAGTCTCCACAACATCACTCGCTGAACCCGGCAGCTCAGTCATTCATCTTGTATTAATCGGCTGCTTTAGGCCTAGCACCTTTATTTCAAATTTTCTTTTAAGGACAGTTCTCCTCGGCAGACACCACAGCGATATTTCGTTGTATTGATGCGTCGTTGCCGAGGATACGTTTGACCGCATTGTCGACAGTAGTAGAGCAGCTTAGGCGAAGATAGTTGTCGTTGTGAATCTTCTAATCTAGGCGCATACCGCAGTCCTCCACTTTGCTTAAGTAAATTTTTGAAATCACGGTCTTGATGTCGGTAGCCTCTACCGCATAAATGCAGATGATAGTGACACAATTCGTGCTTAATGATGCCAATGATCGTCTGTTGGTCAACAGCTGCAAAAAGACTCGGATTAAAATCTAAATGATGATCTCGCAAATGGTATCTGCCACCAGTTGTTTTCAGCCGCTTATTGAAGACAGCTTGGTGGCGAAAAGGACGTTGAAAAGTAGCCAAGGAAGTTGTTTCTACCAACTGTTGCAATTCTTCTTGGGTCATCTTACTTTTCCTGCACCGGATTTTTCATGGTCAAACTGATACGGCCTTTTTTCAGATCAACTTGTTCCACCCAGACAGTGACCACATCACCTACTGCAACGACGTCTTTCGGCTGCTTCACAAATTTATTGCTGAGTTTGGAAATATGCACTAAGCCATCTTGTTTGACACCAATGTCAACGAAGGCGCCAAAATCAATCACATTTCTCACTGTTCCCTTAAGCTCCATGCCGGCTTTGAGGTCTTCCATTTTCAAGACATCTTTTCGTAAAAGGGGCGCAGGCATTTCTTCTCGCATATCCCGTCCTGGTTGCAACAATGCCTTCAAAATATCTACAACGGTCTCTTTACCGATGCCAAGTTTACGACTCAACTCTTCTGGCTTCAGTTTTTTCAAAGCCTCTTGGGCTGTTTCAGACCCCAACTGTTTTTCTGTAACTGCTGCCAGCGCAAGGATTTCTTTGGTTGCTGGATAGCTTTCCGGGTGAATACCGGTATTGTCCAAAATATGTTTCCCCGCTGGAATCCTCAAAAATCCAATGGCTTGTTCGTAGGCTTTAGGTCCCAGTCGTGGTACTTTTTTCAGTTGATTACGGGCAGTAAAAGCCCCATTTTCCTCTCGATAAGTAAAGATATTTTGCGCGGTGGTTTTGTTCAAGCCGGCCACTCGTTGTAAAAGCTGAGGGCTGGCAGTATTGACATCCACCCCTACCTGGTTAACGACTGTCTCTACGACAAAATCCAGCTGCTCAGCCAATCGTTTTTGGGAAACATCATGTTGGTATTGCCCCACACCTACTGCCTGAGGATCAATTTTTACTAATTCTGCCAATGGATCTTGTAAACGGCGGCCAATACTGATGGCACTACGTTCTTCAACTGCCAAGTCGGGAAATTCTGCCCGAGCTGTATCACTTGCAGAATAGACAGAGGCGCCGGCTTCATTGACGATGACATAAAATACTTCCCGCTCTGTCTCACGAAGCTGTTCTGCGACAAATTGTTCTGATTCTCGGCTAGCTGTCCCATTGCCAATGGCTACCATGTCTACTTGGTACTTTTCAATCAGCTTGAAAAAGGCCGGCCCGGCTGCTGCGCGTTTGGCTTCATTGGCTGGCTTATGAGGATAGATTACTGCAATATCAAGTACTTTGCCGGTAGCATCTAAAACAGCCAATTTACAACCAGTTCGATAGGCGGGATCAAATCCCAAGACGACCTTTCCCTTCAAAGGCGGTTGCAACAAAAGATTACGAAGGTTTTCACCGAAGACTTGGATTGCCTGTTCATCCGCTGCTTCAGTCAACTGATTCCGCAGTTCCCGTTCGATGGCTGGTCCAATAAATCGTTTATAGGCATCTTCATAGGCCGCTGTTACAAGAGGTGTCGCTGGTGAAGAATGGGATTTCAGCAGTTTACTGCTGAAATAAGTCATGATTTTGGCTTCATCCACTTGGATTGTCACTTTTAGAATATCTTCATTCTCGCCGCGATTAGTGGCCAGTATTCGATGAGAGACCATCTTTTTCAAGGGTTCACTAAAATCATAATACATTTCATAAACGCCTTTTTCGTCCTTCTCTGCATCTTTGACCACACTGGTATAACTGCCGTGAGAAAAAGTATACTCCCGAATCCAGCTTCTAAACTCAGCAACGTCACCAAACTGTTCCGCCAAGATTTCATGAGCACCAGCCAATGCTTCTTCTGGTGTGAATACTTCCTTGTCAGGGTCAACAAATTGTGCCGCCTGTTGATTGACATCCCCAGCGGCAGGAAACGTCAGCAACCATTGTGCCAAAGCTTCCAATCCCCGCTCTTTTGCAATGGTAGCTTTTGTCCGGCGTTTTTGCTTAAAGGGTCGGTAAAGGTCCTCCACCTGTTGCATTTTCACTGCGGCGTTGATTGCTTGCGCCAGTTGGGGCGTCAATTTCTCCTGCTCTTGAATCAAACGCAATACTTCTTCTTTACGCTTTTCCAGGTTGCTCAAATACTGGTAACGTTCTTCAATCTCCCGAATCTGTACTTCATCCAGGTTCCCAGTCACTTCTTTACGATAACGAGCAATAAAAGGAACCGTATTGCCCTCTGTTAATAATTCCAACACCCGTTTTAACTGCCCAGGATGATACTGTTTCAACTCTTGTTTTAAAAGATCCAAAATTGCCTGATCCATCTGCGTCACACCTTTCTTGACAGTGGCCGCCAAAAAGGCATGCGAATCAAAACAAAGGCGCCGTTTTGATACATGCCTGACAGCTTTTGATGCCATACCGATTTATTTTACCATATCTTTCTTCAAAAAAGAAAAACCGGCAAACAGTTTCTCTGGCAGCTAAGATTACCTGTCCGGCTGCCATGGACCCGTGGTGTTTTGATACTCAATGTCTTGTAGGATCCCAGTTGTATCAAAAATCACACCATGTACACTGCCTCCAAAAACTGCTCCTCCATCGATGCCGATTTTGTTGTCTGAGAGCCAAAGATCCGTGGTCTGCATGTCCCCATGAAGCATTGGAGTAATGGTGTGGCCAAAGACGATGATCTTGCCAGTATTATTTTTTCCAGTGTGAAAAGGCTCTCTGATCCAAACAAAATCGTGAGGAGTGGTTTTGCGCCAATCCTTTTTGGTCAAATCAACACCGGCATGGACAAATACATAAGGCCCCCATTCATAATAGAGGGGTCGTTCTTTTAAAAAGGCAATCAGATCTTGGTAACGGCTGCGGATCATCATAGCTATTTCTGTGGGGGAGTATTCCTCCCAGGCGCCTTTATGAAGCAAACTCTCCACTGTTTCTTTGCCGCCATTGTAAAGATACATCGGCGCCACATCTTCCGGTTGTTGCAAAAAATCCAGCAAATACTCTTCGTGGTTGCCCATTAGGTAAACTGCACCTGATTCTTCCACTAGTCTTTTGCCTAACAACAGGCTCTCCTTGCTTCGTGGTCCGCGATCGTTCAGATCACCAATCAGCACCAATTGATGATGCTCCGGATCATAGTTGGCCACTTCCTTTTCAAACAGATCATACATGCCATGAATATCACTGATGGCAAAAACATAAGGTTTCATTTTTTGTGCTCCCTTCTCTAAAAATTCCGGCTCTCGTTAATCTAAGTGTACGCCACTGGTAAATAAATTGCGAAAGTCTGCTCCGTTTTCCCCAGAATAAATCTTTATAAAGGCATTCGTTTTAGAACTTCAGACACAAAAAAGGATCTACCCACCCTCTGCTAAAAAAAGTCTGCAGAGAAGCAGTAGATCCTGTATTTTTACTCCGTCACTGGTATTTTACGATAAACAAAACGGCCTTGCTTTTCTTTCAAGACTGCACCGTTTTCGGCAACTTTTTCGCCTCTCAGGTAGACAGCCTCCGCTGCCCCTTTAGTCACAAATCCATCATAAGGGGTGTAATCAACATTTTGCAGCTGTGTTGCAGCTGAGATCAAGCCGGCTTTGTCTGGATCCCAGACGACAATATCTGCATCTGATCCTTCTTGTAAAATTCCTTTTTGAGGAAAGAGGTGGAACTGCCGGGCGATGTTTTCCGATAACAAAGCCACCATTTTTTCTAAAGTAATTCTACCCGTATCCACACCGGCTGTGTAGATCAACTCCGGCCTTGTTTCAACCCCTGGCATACCATTGGGAATTTTACTGAAGTCATCAACCCCCAATGTTTTTTGGCCTGCAAAATTGAAACTGCAATGATCCGTAGAAATCGTGTTGATGGAACCATCTGTGATGCCTTCCCACAGTGCTTTCTGATCCGTTATTTTTCGGATAGGTGGTGAACAGACAAACTTGGCCCCCAGAAAATTCGGTTGATCATAAACGCTGTCATCCAAAAGAAGGTATTGCGGGCAAGTTTCGACGAATAATTGCTGGCCGCGCTTTCTCGCTCTGCGAACAGCTTCTAAAGAACGCCGAGTGGAAAGATGTACGATATTGACTGTCAAACCGGCTTCTTTAGCAATCATCAGGTAACGTTCCACCGCTTCTGCTTCAATTGCATCTGGTCTTGACAAAGGATGATAGTGGGGCGTAGTTTTCCCTGCCGCTAACAATTGATGAATCTTCTCATTGACTAAATCGCCATTTTCGCAATGAACCCCCAGCATGGCTCCTTGCTTTTGCAATTCCACCATGGCTTCAAAAAGTTCCCCGTCAGTAACCCGCAGATTGTCATAGGCCAGATACATTTTAAATGACGTGATCCCCTGATCAATCATTTCCGCGATTTCTTTTTTTATCGCTTCGTTCCATTCAATAATCGACATGTGATAAGTATAATCACATGAGCTCGTATGTTCAGCAAAGTTGTTCCAAACCGCAAGACATTCTTGTAAACTTTGCCCTTTGGTAGGTGTGGCCATATCAATAACAGTAGTCGTACCTTTTGCGACAGCTGCCTTGCTTCCGGTATAAAAATTATCCGCACTTCCTTGGGTACCTGGTCCATTGTTTAACTCCAAATGAGTATGGGCATCGATAAACCCGGGCAGCAAATACCGTCCCGTGACATCTTCCACCTCGGCGCCTGCTTGTGGCAGATTCGTCCCCATCTCGACAATCTTTTCACCATCAATCCGAACATCCAACTGCAGCCGTCCTCGTGCTGTGACGACAACCCCGCCTTTCAATAATTTCGACATTGTGTTTTACCCCCTGAAATCATTCATTTTCAGCGCTACGGGTGTGGCCGGTGCAAGGAATAGTCCGTTGCAGAAGCTCCGACATCTGTAAGCGTTTCAACTTATAATAGCACGAGACCTAAAAATTTTCAATTTTACCTAAAAAATAATTTGCATTCAAAAAAACCGGAAGCTTAGGGCTTCCGGTTCAGTGCTATTCTTCTACCTGCGTTAGTTGGCCGTCCCACTGACCGCAAAATAGTTTCCTTCAGGATCGGCGAAATTAAAGATCAGTCCTTCTTCTAATTGGACCAATTCCCCTAATTGGACACCTTGCTCCAGCATTTTCTGATACAAGGCCATCGCATCATCTGTTGAAAACATAATTGACGGTGCTGCAACATTGACCTCAGGCGAATGACTTTGGACATAGGTTAGGTCGTACAAGACAAAACTCAAATCAGCGGTGGCAGTCGGTGCGATTTCAGCTACCAAAGTACCATCAGCTTCCTGCGTATCAAGCAGCACAAAACCCAATGCTTCCCAAAAAGCAATGGCATTTGCTACATCCTCCATGTAAAGCATCACTTGCGTTTTCGCATTAAACATGATTACACTTCCTCAGCTTGACTGGCATTTGATTGAAAATTCAATTTAAGCCCTGGTTCGTCAGTGGCAATTTCTGTCACTTCATAAGTAATCCGTTCCACGATATCAAACAACGGCGCAACAATTTCATCAATCTCTTCTTTGGTGAGATCTTCTTGTTGTTCCACTTTGCGATTGACCAGATGATTCACCTGACTGATACTGCCGGAGAGAATGTATTCTTTAAAAATCAGATTGAACTCAAGACGTGCGCCAAGAATACTGTTTTCTTTCGGATAATCAGGGTCAGAGGTCTGCAAAGGGGCAAATCCCACATTCAGCTTTGTTTCGTATTCTTGTTCAGGAATACGGTGATCGTAGTGATAGCTTTCTACCACTGGTTTATGACGTTCAATTTTCATTTTTATCCTCCTGATAACGGATTGTGGCAAAGGTCTGGCAAGGTACCTATCAAACTGTTAGTCCCGCCGACTTAGCGTGCTTTCCGTTTTATCAAAGTTGTCTGGAAAAAGCTGGAACCCACCACTGTGGTCTTGTACGATTTCCCGGCTACTTTGTTATAAAAAGATTATAACACACCTTAAAAGAGCCTTTCCATTTAAAGCAATAAAAATGTTTTATGCCTATTCAAACTGCAACCACTGCCCTTCTATAAGGTAGCAGGCTTTGCAATTTTCTTTCAAAAAAAGCTCCCTTTACAGAATCAAAGAGACCAAGACACGAAAAACTCCCACTGCTTTTCACAGGAATTTTTCGGTGTCTTGGTCTGATGAATCTATTTTATTATCAGAGGCAAACAATCAGATTTTCGTCTCTCTTAAAACAAAGATTAAAGCTGGAAATTAAACTATTTCACTTCATTTTCCAGATAGTCAACGGCATCTTTTAACGTGCTTACAGGGACAATTTTCATCTCTGTTCCGAGCTTTTCGGCTGCAGCTTTGGCTTCTTGGTAATTGGTATCGTCTTTGCTTTCTCCTTTTGGCGCAAAGAAGATCTTGGCGCCACTGGCATCGGCTGAAGCAACCTTTTTATCGATTCCGCCGATTTGACCTACTGTCCCATCGGCATTCATAGTACCCGTACCGGCGATTGCCAACCCATGGCGCAGGTCTTTTGCAATCAGCTGTTGATAGATCTCCAAAGTGAACATCAACCCAGCGGAAGGGCCGCCGATATTGTCAACATTGAAGGTGACTTTTTCAGCAGACTCAATCTCCGTGTGGCTGGTCAGTGTGATGCCAATACCGGCTTTGCCTTGATTTGGTTTAGGGAGAGAAATCAGCTTGCCGGAAGCTTCTTTTTCTTTCCCATCTTGCAAATATGTCACGGTGACGCTTTGATCTACTTTTTGACTGTGGACATATTTCACCAGATCATCTGCATTTTCAAAACTTTTCCCATCCACTTTGGTTACAGTATCCCCTACTGAAATTTTCCCGTAAAAATTGGAAGTTGGATCGATGGCTAGAACATAGACTCCCAAGTAGCGCATTTCATATTTCTTATCGGCCAGCTTCAACGCTTGTTCAATGGCGGCATTTTGCGAAGACTCCATGTAGTAATTCTGGATACGATCATATTCTTCATTAGTCGCATTGCCCATCAATTCTTGCTTTGTAATCAGGTCCTGAAAATCAGAAAATTTCGCCCGTACAGCAGTGGCTACTGTCGCTTGCCGGATACCTACAGATGTCAACGCAAATGACCCGGAATGCTGATCTTTTTGATCGTTAACAGTGATTAGCTCGTCTAGTTTGATCGTAGCACCTGGTGCTTCAATGTAATATGGAATGGGAACTATCAGGCTTGCCAAAACTGCCAGTGCTGCCAATAAAAGCAGCAGTTGTTTCACTGGTACTTTATTTTGCTTTTTCATGGGTATCCCGCTTTCTTAAATAGGCTTCATAAATCGCTGGAGGTAAGTACTTTTTCACATCACCGTTAAAGAGCAGTACTTCCTTTAGCAAACTTGAGCTGATGTGGCTATACTCGGGTTTAGCCAACAAAAAAACGGTCTCGATCTCTGACGCTAAATGATTATTCATGGTCATGATATCTTTTTCATACTCGTAATCTTTGACACTGCGAATGCCTCGCAGCAAAAAGTCAGCGCCTAGTTTTTGAGCAGCCGTTACTGTCAACTCGGAATCTTGGGTCACCACTCGTACATTAGGCAGATGAGCCACCGCAGTTTGAATCAGTTCTGTTCGTTCTGCAGCTGAGAACCAACCGGCTTTTGAAGTATTGATAAATACACCAATAATCACTTCATCAAATAAGCGTGCCGCTCTTTCTACCGTATCCAAATGCCCCTTAGTAAATGGATCAAAACTGCCGGGAAACAACGCCTTTTTCATAGATTCTCCTCCTCTAATTGGAAGCGATAGATGGTGACAGCCGTAATTCCGTAAGTTTGCTGTCGAATCTGCTGTAAGCTTGCCCCGATGGTTTCAGGCAACGTGACTTGCTTATCCGTTTCACAGACAACCAGCGCATCCTCCCTTAATAATCCGCCATTCGCCATTTCAGTCAATTGTGTAACCAACTGCTGCTTGGCATAAGGGGGATCCAATAAAACTAAATCAAACTGCTGACCTTCCGCAGTCAACTGACGAAGCGCTGCCTCAGCGGTCATTTTCCAAACAGTAAATCGTTCCTCAACTTTAGTGATTGCAATGTTTTCTTTGATCACCTTGGTTGCAGGGTAACTGCGATCTACAAGATACGCATGATCCATTCCTCGAGAGACGGCTTCAATTGCCAAGCCACCGCTTCCAGCAAATAAGTCAAGACAAGTGCCGCCGTCAAAATAAGGGCCAATCATGTTGAATATAGATTCTTTTACTTTGTCAGTCGTTGGCCTAGTGTTGTCTCCTGACAAGCTCTTCAATTTTCTTCCCCGAAACTCACCGGAGATCACTCTCATATGTTTCCCTGCTTTCTGTTCTCAAATGGGTCGTTGCTTTTGATCCTACCACCGGATGTCCGCGATGACAATGAAAAAAGGTTGAAAATCCTTCGAAATCCAACGTTTTTTCCAGCCCTTTGTCAGGCACAAAAAAGGCGGAGATCATCCCCAGGACTCCCGCCTTTTATCGCTTTTTATCAATCGTTTCTCAAACATCTTCCGCCAAACGGATCGTTGTAGAGAGCTCTTCAACTTCAAAGCCGTCTTCATCCATTTGATACGCTGCCCTTGTTCCAATCTTGTCTGCGAAGTTCATTTCAACATCTGGACGATAAGAAGGCTCCACACTTCGTACAAAATGCAAGCGCTGAATTTTTTCCATATTTTCAGCAAAGCGCTCTTCATCCAAATACAGATACACATACTTCATTTTTCTGGAAACATAATGGACTAAACCATACCGTTTCAAATTCTTCAATTGTTTCAAGCTATAGACCCAAACAACCAGGCCGCGTCTTTTATTAATTTCAAATGCTGCTGTTGTATCAACTTCCATGACAATTTCCTCCGCAACCCTCGTGATGGTTTTTCGTTTCAAAAAATGGATTGCCCGCATCGACTTTGATTGCAGCATCAATTTTGTGGGCAATCGTTCCAGATATCTCATCCAACAATCCCTGCAAGCGCGTTTCTTGCACTCGGAAGTTAGCAACTATCGGATGCAAATCCAGCTGTCGTTTCGCCCCCATAACCGCCAAGCGGGTTTCTTTAAATCCCGGAGCATACTCTCCATAAGCTGCTACTGATTCATAATTATTTTTTTTATCGTTGAAAGCTTTCCGTAATCCTTGCGCTTCAAGATTTGTTTGCAATGATCTGCGAGCTATCTGGTATTCCCTGCAAAAGGGACTGTCGCTAATCACAGTAAGCAATTGTTGAATCTGCTGGTCGACTGCCAACATATTTTCATCGTAAATCATAGTTATTCACTGTCCTCTGTCGACGTTCTGTCCTCAAATAAGATTACCATATTCTGCTGCGAGATGCCAATAGCTGTCGCCTGCGGACTCTCTTTTGTAAAGCGAGTGTGTATATAAGGATCGCTGTACCAGGAAAGAATCTGAAACGTTAAATCATAACAAGGCGTCTCAAAAAAACCGTAGACTCCGGGAACTTCAAGTGCAGCAGCCAATTCTTCAAATTCTTTGCCACCAATGATAAAAAACTCATTGCCAGCATCTTCGGTTACTCGTAAAAAACTCTCCAATTTTGTTCCATCCAAATAGCTTTCCGGCTTTTTCAAAAAACGCGCTAAAAAGTCACGGCTCTGTCCTTGGAGAGTATAGGTGGTATCGTAATTTGGGAGATTTTCATTAGTTCTCAGGATGTTCAACAATCTGAATCCTTGCGTCTCTTTTTGCTGATCGATGGCCTCCCAATTTTCCGTGGTCGGTTGAATGGCCGTGACCGTCCCATCAGTCACGCTGTAAGGAGCCAGCTTCAACAGCATTTGTGCTGTCAGATACGCCACTGCAATCAATTCTGAATCATTATTGAAAAACAAAATGCCATACGTCCCGTTATCAAAAGCCACTAACGGACGATAGTTCAGATCTTCTTCCATCAATTCGAGGCTCACGTCTTCTTCGCCATTTTTGACTGTGAAATTGGGATATAGCATTGTAATTTGAGCCAAGTCACCCATACTCATCTTTAGCTGAAAAGGTGCAATGTTGGGGCCATCAATACCTGCTGTTTTAATCGCAGCTATTTTTCCTTCTTGAATACTGACTTCAAGATATGAATTCGTCAATTCTGTTTGATAGCGATTAATCAAAAAGCCATAGCCGGAATCATAACTAACTATAGGGCTACCATAAGTTCGTTCAAACTCTTTTTGGCTTTTTCCAATTAGT
Source organism: Enterococcus infantis (assembly GCF_049166715.1). Classification (NCBI taxonomy): domain Bacteria; kingdom Bacillati; phylum Bacillota; class Bacilli; order Lactobacillales; family Enterococcaceae; genus Enterococcus; species Enterococcus infantis. The sequence goes on from NZ_JBMHFB010000008.1 coordinate 160,511, forward strand.
TTCGCAAATCCTTCCGCCTGAATGGGCTCGACTTGCAAACTGGTATTTCCCCCTTCACCAACAACTTGCGAGTCGTGGGGACGAAGCGTCTGCACCTGTCTCGGAAAAAAGATTGGTTGTAAATAGACGACAATCAACGTAATGAACAACAGAGCCACAAAAATCAGCCAGCGTCTTTTAATCGGACCATTCTTCATTCCTTCACTCCCCTTTATTTCTAAAAGACTTTTTAAAACCTTTTACGAGAAATTCCTTTTTCCAACTATTCTTCATCATACTATATTCCTGTAAAAATGAGAACTGCAATCCAATAGAAATCAGCAATAGTCTTCTCCATTGATTTTCGCTTTTTGAAAGAATTCTTCGTCCTTTCAAAAAAGCCGCAACCACAAAGGTCACGGCTTACCCAACACTTATTTTTCAACGATTTCAATCAATAGATCATCTTGTGCAATAGCTTCTCCTTCAGCCACATAGATATGCTTGATTTCACCATCAAAGCGCGCTTCAATGGCAGTCTCCATCTTCATAGCTTCAGTGACCATCAAGGTGTCGCCTTGTTTTACACGATCCCCTTTTTTAACTAATATTTGCAGAACTGACCCCGGCATGGTAGCACCAATCTGTTCCTTATTTGTCGGTTCTGCTTTTCGTTTGGTTTGAACTGCACTCTTGATGGAACTATCCTTCACAACAATTTCTCGGCGTTGACCATTCAAGTTAAAGAACAAGGTCCGATTGCCTTCGATATCCGGCTCACCGATTTCGTCCAGACGAATAATGAGGATCTTGCCTTTTTCAATCTCTACATTAATCGTTTCACCTAAACGCATGCCTTTAAAGAAAGTCGGAGTATCCAGCATCGTGACATCCGCAAACATGTTGTAGGCATCACGATAGTCCAGAAAGACTTGCGGATACATCAAGTAGCTCAAGATTTCATCTTGTTGCGGTTCATACCCAATCTTTTCTGCCAACTCCTGTTTCACTTTGCCAAAATCAACTGAAGCTGCCAATGCCCCAGGGCGATCAGTAAAAGCTGGTCGTCCTTTCAAAATGATTTTTTGAAGTTTTTCAGGGAAGCCACCAACCGGCTGCCCTAATTCCCCTTGGAAGAAGGTCACCACAGATTCTGGGAAGTTCAATTCCAGTCCTTTTTCATAGACATCTTCTTCAGTGAGATTGTTTTGAACCATGAACAAGGCCATGTCGCCGACAACCTTTGAAGAAGGCGTCACTTTCACGATATCACCGAACATCATGTTAACTGTATGGTACATCTCTTTGATTTCATCCCATTTGTCTCCGAGACCCACCGCTTTTGCTTGGACTTGCAAATTGGAATACTGTCCTCCAGGCATCTCGTGTTTGTAAACTTCAGTCTGAGGTGCATTTAAGCCGTTTTCAAAAGGTTTGTAGTACATCCGGACATCTTCCCAGTAGTGGTTGATTTGCTGGGCATTGTCTACATTGATTTGCGGCTGACGTTCATCATCTGCTAGAGCATAATACAAGCCACTGAGACTCGGCTGGCTGGTAGAAGCACTCATGGCACTAATTGCAACGTCAACGATATCTACGCCTGCTTGAGTGGCGGCCGAGTAGGTAATCACGCCATTACCCGCTGTGTCATGCGTATGCAGATGAATTGGCAAATCAACGGTATCCTTTAGTTCGCTGATCAAACGATAAGCTGCACGAGGTTTCAAAAGACCTGCCATATCCTTGATGGCAATGATATGTGCGCCACAGTTTTCCAGCTCTTTTGCCATATTCTTGTAGTATTGGACCGTATATTTATCCCGCATTGGATCATTGATGTCACCGGTGTAACAAATTGCTGCTTCAGCAATTTTCCCGGTATCTCTGACCGCTTGAATCGATTTTTCCATCTGAGGAACCCAATTGAGGCTATCAAAGATCCGGAACACATCGATACCTTGTGCCGCTGCTTCTTTGATAAATTCCACCAATACGTTGTCAGGATAATTGGAATAGCCGACTGCATTTGACCCACGGAAAAGCATCTGTAACAACGTATTAGGCATTAATTCCCGAATCATTCGCAGGCGTTTCCACGGGTCTTCATTTAAGAAACGATAAGCAACGTCAAAAGTAGCCCCACCCCACATTTCTGCTGAAAACAACTGCGGCATTGCTTTTTCGGTCAAGTCAGCGATTTTGCTGAAATCTTTGGTTCGCACTCGCGTTGCCAACAAGCTTTGATGAGCATCTCGGAAAGTCGTATCTGTCAAAAGCAATTCTTTGTGGCCTTTGATCCAAGCAGAAAGAGCCTCAGCTCCCTCTTCCTCCAAAACATTTTTAGCAGAACGATAACTGTCCAACGTTTCCAGCTTTTTGGGAATTCGTGGTGCTTCAAAATATTTTTTCTTAGACTGTTCAATCCCCGGAAAACCGTTGATGGTGATTTCGCCAATGTACTTCATAGTTTTATTGCCCCGGTCTCGCAATTTCGGAAACTCGAACAAACCTGGTGTATTATCAATGAAAGTCGTTTTGGCATCCCCCGATTGAAACTCGGGATGGTTGATCACATTTTGCATGAAAGGAATATTGGTTTTAACTCCGCGAATACGAAATTCTCGTAAGCAGCGCTGCATTTTTTGAATCGCCTGCTCAAAATTTGCACCAAATGTACAAACTTTTACCAGCAGCGAATCGAAATACGGTGAAACAACTGCTCCAGCATAGGCATTTCCAACGTCAAGACGCACCCCGAAACCACCCGGCGAACGATAGGTATCGATCTTACCGGTATCTGGCATAAAATTATTCAAAGGATCTTCAGTAGTGATCCGGCACTGGATGGCAGCTCCTTTAATTGCAATCTTATCTTGCTGGGGAATACCAATTTCACGATGCAGCTCTTTTCCTTGGGCAATTAGGATCTGAGAGGTCACAATATCGACATCTGTAATCATTTCTGTGATTGTATGCTCTACTTGAACCCGCGGATTGACCTCGATAAAGTAGAATTTGTCCCCTTCTACCAGAAATTCCACTGTCCCGGCATTGATATAACCAACGTGCTTCATCAACTGAACCGCCGCCTGACAAATGGTTTGACGCTGTTGGTCGTTTAAAGATACACAAGGGGCAACTTCAACTACTTTTTGATGTCGTCGCTGCACTGAGCAATCACGCTCAAATAAATGCACGACATTTCCGTGGGTATCCCCAAGTATTTGAACTTCAATATGCTTAGGATCACTGATATATTTTTCCACATACACTTCATCAGAACCAAAAGCTGCTTTTGCTTCACTTTTAGCCCGCTGATAACCGTCACGAGCTTCTTTTTCGTCATGGGCAACCCGCATGCCGCGGCCGCCGCCACCAAGAGCAGCTTTAATCATAACGGGGTAGTCATGGGTTCTGGCAAATTCCAGAACTTCTTCCACCGAAGCTACAGGACCATCTGAACCAGGGATCGATTGGATACCAGCAGCAATCGCCGCTTCTTTGGCTTTAATTTTGTCGCCGAAAATATCTAAATGGTAAGTTGATGGCCCGATAAAAATGATGCCCTCTGCTTCACAACGCTGCGCAAATTCCAGATTTTCCGATAAAAAACCATAACCCGGATGAATGGCTTCTGCCCCAGAATCTTTTGCAATCCGAATAATATCATCAATATCCAGGTATGCATCGATTGGTTTTTTTCCTTTTCCAACCAGGTAGGCTTCATCTGCTTTAAAACGATGGACGGAATACTCGTCTTCTGCCGCGTAGATTGCGACAGTTTTGATACGCAGCTCACTACAAGCACGAAATACTCGAATAGCAATTTCTCCCCGATTGGCCACCAGAACTTTTTTCATTTTACCACTCCTCGTTCATATTAAAGTAATGATTTTTCCAAAGAAAAATCAGTCTTATTTTCTCTACGTATATCATTCCACTAGACAACCTAGAAAGTGGAACTGACATCCTCGTTCATATTTAAGCAATGATTTTTCCAAAGAAAAATCAGCCTTATTTTCTCTACGTATATCATTCCACTAGCTAACCTAGAAAGTAGAACTGACAGTTTGATTCAGTTTATCGAAATGATTTTTTTATGTTCAGCTTCTGTTTCCATCTCAGACATGATTTTGAAAATTGTGACACTTCTTTTTTTAAAGACACGGCATCTGTTTCAGATGCCGTGTAATTTTTGATCTGGAAAATCATTTAACTTCCCAGACTAATTCCATATTTCTTTCGCTTTTCCTCGGCACTGATGTTCAGCACAAAGCCAATACAGATAGAAAGCATCAATAAACTGGATCCACCTTGACTGAGAAATGGAAAGGTGACGCCGGTCAATGGGATGATTCCTAAAACACCACCAAGATTGACGAAGACTTGGACCATAAACAATGCACCAATCCCGATCGACATTAGTGAATTGAACGGATCTGTTGATCGAATACCAACTAAGAAAATTCGAACAATCATATAAAAAACCAGCGCCAAGACTAAGATGGCTACAATCAGCCCCAATTCTTCAACAACAACGGCAAAAATATAATCCGTATAAGGAAACTGTAGAAAGCCTTTCTTTTGGATACTGTTCCCCAGTCCACGTCCAAACAATCCACCATTATAAAAAGCATAATAGCCGTTTACCAGTTGGTGCCCTTTATCATACAAATACTCAAAGGGATCTTGGTAGACAATAAATCGTTCAAACACATGACTAAATGGAATTGCGTTGATCTTTTCTCCTAGGGTATTTCCCAGCAAAGCGATACCCTTAATGACTCCTACAGAAGCGATAATACCCCCGATTCCTACTACAACGCTATACCAGAAATTAATCCCACTAGCTAACAACATTGCAATCGCAATCAGCATAATAATCGCTGCATTCCCAAGGTCAGGCATCAAAGCGATAATGATAATACCTGAAAATACATAAAGAAGAGGCATCGACAGTCGTTTAGGAATACCAGGCTCATTGATAATCTTCTGACGAGCAGCCAGTTTTACTGCTAAAAACCAAATGACAATAATTTTGAAAAACTCTGCGGGTTGGATGGTCATCCCTGGCAGTTTGATCCAACCGTACGCCCCATTTACCTGATGATTGTAAAAAAAACGGGTAAAGATCAACAACGCCAGCATCACAACAATAGCTATAGCAGATAAATTTTTACGTTTCAAAAAGTCAGTTTTCATTTTATAAATGATCCCAATCAAGACCAGGCTAATCACAAAGAAAGCCGCTTGCTTGATAACCGGTTCCATCGGATTTAACCCTTTAACCAGCTGATCATAGGAGGTGGAACTGTAAACCATCACCAACCCAAAAACACATAAAATCAAATAGGGAATTAAAATCCCATAATCCATCAGGTGGCGTTTTTTCAACTTTGTCGGCAAAAGCCTAAGCCTCCTTGCTGACGTCAGATTTTTGGTCTTCGTAAACTTCCGTGTAGAGACGATTCAGCTCTTTTTCCAAATCTGCCATCAGTTGGTGCCCCATTTCATTGGAAACCAGACCGAGACGGACAGCATAGGTCACTTGCCGGGAAAAACCATACATCTGTGTATCGACCACTTCTTCAAAAGCTTTACATTGCGAAATGCATTGACTGTTCTTTTGATTTTTAATCAGCTTTTTGATGCGGTCAGCATCTTGGACAAGCAGCTCCAATGCGAATTCCGGCGAAAATTCCATGATTATCCTTCCTTTCGGTCCTGAACTATCTGCCTATCCCGTAGGACAAGGTCCAGTACGCTTCAGTTTCATTATTATAGCATAGTTCACCATCAATTTGGATACCCTCTCAAAAACCTTTCATAATATTTTCAAGAAAGCAAATGAAATACCGAACAAAAAAACTAACTAGTGTTCAAAGCATTCGTATAAAAATCAGACATACTAAGCAACCCGTGAAACAAACTGTTTTTGTGAAACAACAAAGACTGATTATGACTTTCTCCAACTAACCGATTTCGTACAAAAATCCCTTTGGAACAATATCTATTCGCTTTTTTCAAAAGTAGTTTTCCACATAGATAAAGAAATCTCTAACAAAACAGGTCTTGGTTGATAAAGGTCTCTTTTAATAACGTTCGTAAAATATTGTTAAGAAAAAGCACGTCTCGGCACTTTCTGAGACTTCATTAAGAAGAGCTCATTTCGGCCTCTTTTTCTTTGAAAAGAGACTGTTTTAGTCGACTTCATTCTATTGGATATCTCTTTTTCTATACTTCGCATACAAAAAAATGTTGGAAGAAATCCGGAGAGTTTCCACCAACACTAAATATTGTAGAACCTAGACTCTTCGTACTCTCTTGATAAATTTCCTAAAAAAAAGAGTGCAATCTTTCTGTGGTAATAATACCATGGAAAGATTGCACTCTTTGCGAAAATTATTCGGCAGCAATTTTTTTCTTTTTAGCTGCTTTTTCACGTTCATTTTTGTTCAAAATTTGTTTCCGTAGCCGGATACTTTCTGGTGTCACTTCGCAGTACTCGTCTTCGTTCAGAAATTCCAATGATTCTTCCAACGTCAAGATACGTGGTTTTTTAATGACGGAAGTCTGATCTTTCGTCGCAGAGCGGACGTTAGTCATTTGTTTGGCTTTCGTAATATTGACAGTTAAGTCTTTATCCCGAGAGTTTTCACCGACGATCATGCCTTCATAAACTTCTGTCCCAGGCTCAACAAAGACTGTTCCGCGTTCTTCCACAGACATGATGGAATATGTTGTTGCTTTCCCTTGGTCGATAGAAACCAAGGCACCTTGGTGACGACCACCAATCTGTCCAGGAACCATCGGTAGATACGCATCAAAGGTATGAGCCATGATCCCGTAACCACGGGTCATAGATAAGAAGTCTGTACTAAACCCAATCAAGCCACGAGCAGGTACCAAGAAGATAATCCGAACTTGTCCGTTACCGGTATGGATCATGTCTTGCATTTCGCCTTTACGTACACCCAAAGCTTCGATTACAGAACCCATATATTCTTCCGGTGTATCAATTTGCACCCGTTCAAATGGTTCGCATTTGACACCGTCGATTTCACGTTCGATTACTTCAGGACGTGATACTTGCAGTTCAAAGCCTTCACGACGCATATTTTCAATCAAAATAGACAGATGCAGTTCGCCACGACCAGATACAATCCAAGCATCCGGTGCAATAGAATCGACCCGCAGTGAAACATCGGTTTGCAGTTGAGACATCAGACGTTCTTCAATCTTACGTGCAGTGACGAATTTCCCTTCACGGCCAGCAAACGGTGAGTTGTTCACCAAGAAAGTCATCTGCAAGGTTGGTTCATCAATATGCAGGATTGGCAAGGCATCTTGGTGGTCTACAGGCGTAACTGTTTCACCAACGAAAATATCTTCCATCCCTGAAACAGCAATCAAATCGCCAGCTTTGGCTTCTTGAATTTCTTGACGTTTCAAACCGAAGAAACCAAACAGTTTTGTTACTCGGAATTTTTTGACTTCCCCATCCAGTTTCATCAATGCCACTTGGTCACCTACACGAATAGTTCCACGGAAAACTCGACCGATCCCGATACGTCCCACATATTCATTATAGTCTAGCAAGGATACTTGGAATTGCAGGGGCTCGTCGCTATTATCTACCGGAGCTGGAATGTGTTCCAAAATAGTGTCAAAGATTGGAGCCATTGTCGCTTCTTGGTCAGCAGGATCATCGGAAAGACTTGATGTACCATTCAAAGCAGACGCATAGATCACAGGAAAATCCAGTTGGTCATCATCGGCTCCCAATTCGATAAACAGTTCCAACACTTCATCAACTACATGTTCCGGACGAGCAGAAGGCTTGTCGATTTTGTTGACTACTACGATTGGAATCAGATGTTGTTCCAACGCTTTTTTCAATACGAAACGAGTTTGAGGCATCGTTCCTTCATAAGCATCAACTACCAGCAATACACCATCAACCATTTTCATGATCCGTTCAACTTCGCCACCAAAGTCCGCGTGTCCAGGGGTATCCATGATATTGATCTTGTGGTCTTTATATTCAACAGCGGTGTTTTTCGCCAGAATGGTGATTCCCCGCTCTTTTTCCAACGCATTGGAGTCCATTGCCCGTTCAGCCAACTGTGTATGGCTATCCAGAGTATCGGATTGTTTCAATAATTCATCGACTAATGTGGTTTTTCCGTGGTCGACGTGGGCGATGATGGCCACGTTGCGGATGTCTTCACGTAATTTCACTGTTGTAAACTCCTCTTTTCCTTAAAAAAACCAGCCCATTGCGGCCGGTTTCGATGCACGATTGTTTCACTCGACGGCTTATTATATCAGAAACTCTTTCTGAAATATAGTGAAAATGTTTCATTTCTCCGAAAAAACCAAGCTTTCTTAAAGAAATTTCCAATTTCACAAACACTCCGTTCTATTTTCCACTCGCTAATTTCAAACACTCCTCATAAGCTTGAGGAGTCCCCGCCAAAAATACTTCGCGACCAGCCAGTTTTAACGAATCTCCGGTAATAGAGGACATTTTCAATCCCAAGGCCTCAATCAAGACACCACCAGGCGCATAGTCCCAAGGTGCTAATCTAGAAATATAGGCAACTCGCCGACCCAAGGCTAAATCAATCAGCTCGTAACCGGCACAACCTGACATTCGCACACCCATCGCGATATCACCAATCTCTTGCACATGGTAATCATTTCTTTGGTACATGACATGGTTCATACCTACTAATCCAGCAGATAATGCTTTATCTTTAGGAGCTGCTACCACGTTACCATTGCAAAAGACACCTAGGTCAGGCCCACCATATAAAAATTCGTCTTTCATTACATCATAAACAAAGCCCAATTTGCCAATTCCGTCTTCATACATGGCCACCATGATGCAAAAATTTTCCTGCTCTAAGACAAAGTTCATCGTACCATCAATAGGATCAATGATAAATACGCGACCGGAGAAGTCTGTTAAATGATCTTTTCCATTTTCTTCCCCCATGATTTTCGCATTCGGGTCAAAAGCCAAGATTTTATTTCCCAAAAATTCCTGGGTTGCTTTATCCATCTCTGTAACGAGATCCGTCCGTCCAGACTTTGTATCAATTTGTAAATCGTCGTTTGCAAAACTAGCTTTAATTTTGTCACCAGCTTCGTAGATCCAGCCTTTGATTTCCTCGGTAATCTGTTTCATTTGTGTCATAATGATTTCCCTTCTGTGCTCTTCACTTCAATTTAATCAAGCAGCGGACATTTTAAAGCGCCCTCGCTCTTTTTGTCGAGCCGACTGCAGTGTCCGGTACAATGAATATCCCGATAACTTCTCGAAATCTTTGCCCAATCGCCGCTCTTCACCAATGGAAGGAACAACTTTTTTGAATTGAGAATAGCCTTTCAAAAATGTTTCGGCCTGAATTCCTTCTTCATAGGCTTGCTCCAGTAATTCCCACATTTTCATCACTGTTACCATTTCCTCAGTTGTCCAGTCCAAATCTAATGGGTATTGATAATCTCGCATGGTTTCACCTCTCACATTCTCCACCAGTGTAACACAATCAGACAGCTTCCAAAAGAAGACAAACTAAGCGGCTTGTAAAAGTTGTCTGTCCACCCTAGTACAAGATTTTTCTCATAAACAGATAGAAAAAAACAGCCAACCTCCCGGAATCTCCAGGCAGATTGACTGTTGAACAACAATTAAATGTGGATTGGCAAACCAAGTGCCAATTCAGCTGTATCCATCGTGATTTCTCCCAAAGAAGGATGTGGATGGATTGTCAATGCGATATCTTCTGCATTCATTCCGGATTCGATGGCCAATGCCAACTCAGAAATCATATCAGAAGCGCCAACGCCGGCGATTTGAGCACCGATAATGACATTGTCATCAACGGTAGTTACCAAACGCATGAAGCCTTCCGTTTTATCCAAAGACAAAGCACGACCATTGCCTGAGAATGGGAACTTGAATGCTTTGGCATCGTAGCCTTTTTCTTTTGCTTCAGCAATCGTCAAACCGACAGAAGCTAACTCAGGGTCAGTGAAAGCTACGGCTGGCATAGCTTTATAGTCGACTGCCACTTTTTTACCTGAAATTGCTTCAGCAGCAATTTTAGCTTCATAGCTAGCTTTATGAGCCAAGGCAGCACCAGCTACGATGTCACCAATAGCAAAAATATTTTTCACATTGGTCCGTCCCTGTGCATCTACCGGAATCAATCCCCGTTCAGCGACTTCAACTCCTGCTTGTTCTAATCCAAGATCATCCGTATTGGCACGGCGACCAACAGTTACCATGACATAATCAGCAACTACAGATTGTTCTTTTCCGTCGACTTCATACTTGACGGTCACACTGTCTCCATTGTCAATGGCTTCTTTAGCCATTGCGCTGGTAACAACGGTTACGCCTTTTTTCTTGAAGTCGTCTTCTACCAATTTCACCATGTCTTTTTCATATGTTGGCAAAATTTGCGGAGAACCTTCAAGGATTGTCACATCGGCACCAAGGTTGGCATAAGCGCCACCCAATTCAGCACCGATAACACCGCCACCAATGATGACGAATTTTTTCGGAACTTCTTTCAAGTTCAAACCACCAGTAGAATCCAACACGCGACCACCGAACTTGAAGCCCTTGATTTCGATAGGACGAGAACCAGTAGCAACGATAGCATTATTGAAAGAATAGGTTTGAGCAGAATCCGGATGCATCACACGCAAGGTATGATCATCTACGAAAAAGGCTTCCCCCATCAAGATTTCAACTTTATGTTTTTTCAAAAGAAATTCTACACCGCTAGTCAATTTATGAACAACACTGTTATCTTTCCATTCTTGAGTCTTAGTAAAGTCCAATTGAACATTTTCAGCAGAAACACCAAAAACGCTAGAGTCTTTGGATTCTTGCAGATGATGCCCAGCTGCAATCAAGGCTTTTGAAGGGATACAACCGACGTTCAAACAAACCCCGCCGATAAATTCCCGTTCAATGATCGCAACCTTTTGACCCATTTCAGCGGCTCGGATGGCGGCCACATAGCCGCCAGGTCCAGCACCGATTACAACTGTATCCAATTCGATAGCAAAATCTCCAACTACCATTTTTTTATCATCCTTCCATCAACATCAATTCAGGATCCGCCAACAGACGTTTGATGTTGTTCATAGCTTTTTGAGCAGTTGCGCCGTCAACGATGCGGTGATCAAAGCTCAGTGAAAGTTTCATGACACGACCGACGACGATTTCGCCCTCAGCATTGACAATCGGTTGTTGAGAAATCGTTCCTACACCTAAGATGGCAACTTCCGGGTAATTGATGACAGGTGTAAAGAAGCCGCCGCCAACTGAACCAATGTTGCTGATAGTGATTGTGCCATTGCGCATGTCTTCAGCAGAAAGTTTGCCTTCTTGAGCCATTGCCGCTTTTTCATTGATTTCATCAGCAATTGCAAACAATCCTTTGGTATCGGCATTTTTAACATTTGGTACGTACAATCCATGATCTGTATCAGTTGCAATACCAATATTATAGTAGTGTTTATAAACAATCTCTTGTTTGGCATCGTCAATTGAAGCATTCAATACAGGATATTTTTTGACAGTAGTCGTCAAAGCTTTTACTACGTATGGTAAGAAAGTCAGCTTAGTATCTTGCTGAGCGGCCACTTCTTTGAAACGCTTGCGGTTATCCCACAATTTGGAAACTTCAACTTCATCATGCAATGTTACGTGAGGAGCAGTATGCTTGCTGTTAACCATTGCTTTAGCGATTGCTTTGCGCATTGGTGTCAACGCTTCGCGGGTTTCCAACTCACCCAAATTAGAAACAAAGGCTTTTGGTGCTTCTTTAGCCGTAGCTGCTGCTGGTTGAGTGACTGCTTGTGGTGCTGTCGTTTCTGAGGAAGCTTGTACTGCTTGGCCGCCGCCTGAAACAAACGCATCGATATCTTCTTTAGTTACGCGACCGCCATTTCCGGTAGCCGTAACTTGTGAGATATCCACGTCTTTTTCACGAGCGTATTGACGCACAGATGGCATTGCCAACACTCGTTTATTAGGATCGGCAGCTGTCACTACAGCAGTGATTGGTGCTGATGCTGCTGGTTTTGACGGTTGTGCTGCAGCGACTTGAGGAGCTGCCGGTGCTGGGGCTGCTGTTGGTGCATCATTGTGGCCTGGTGCATCAATTTCAACTAACACATCGCCAACTTGCGCCACTGTTCCTTCAGGTACCAAGACGTTTTTGACAGTCCCAGTAACTGGTGAAGGAATTTCTTCGACGGATTTGTCATTTTGAACTTCTAACAAAGTATCATCTTCATTGATGGTGTCGCCGGCTTTAACAAACCATTTGACGATTTCACCTTCTGCGATACCTTCACCGATATCTGGCAATTTGAATTGGAACACACCGCCACCGGAAGCTGCCGGTGTTGCTTCTACTTTTGGCGCTTCAGCTGCTGGAGCTGCTGTTGGTGCATCATTTCCTTCAAAACCAGGCGCGTCGATTTCAACTAATACGTCGCCGACTTGTGCGACTGTCCCTTCAGGTACCAAAACGTTTTTGACAGTCCCGGTAACTGGTGAGGGGATTTCTTCTACAGATTTATCATTTTGGACTTCCAGTAAAGTATCGTCTTCTTTGATGGTATCGCCGGGTTTAACGAACCACTTAACGATTTCACCTTCCGCGATGCCTTCACCGATATCCGGTAATTTGAATTGATAAGCCATTGTTCTACTTCCCTTCTGCTATACCTTAAAAGTTCACGATTTCTTTGACTTTGGCTTCAATATCAGCCGCATTAGGCAGCCAGATATTTTCTGCTTGTCCGAATGGGAAAATCGTATCCGGAGCAGAAACACGACCAATTGGTGCCTGCAAGGACAAAATCGATCGTTCTGAAATTTCTGAAACCACTTGTGCACCGACACCAGCTTGTTTTTGTGCTTCTTGAACGACAACAACGCGCCCGGTCTTTTCAACAGAAGCGATAATTGTATTTACGTCCAACGGTGCCACTGTTCGCAAGTCAATAATTTCAGCATCAATGTTTTCTTTTGCCAAATTGTCAGCGGCTTTAATCGCTTCACGAACCATCGCACCGTAAGTAATGATGGAAACATCTTTTCCTTCGCGAGTTACAGCTGCTTTGTCCAATGGCACTTCATAAGCTTCATCCGGCACTTCGTCACGGAAAGAACGATACAATTTCATGTGTTCCAAAAAGACGACTGGATCATTGCTGCGAATAGATGCAATCAAAAGACCTTTTGCATCGTAAGGATTTGAAGGGATTACAACCCGCAAACCAGGTGATTGAGCCATTAACCCTTCCAAGTTGTCTGAGTGAAGTTCCGGTGTATGCACACCCCCACCAAATGGTGAGCGAATTGTGATAGGCAAATTACGGGTTCCCCCCATGCGGTAGCGAGTACGAGCCATTTGACCCACAATTTCATCCATTACTTCAAAAACAAAACCAAAGAATTGGATTTCAGGAACCGGACGATAACCTTCCAATGCCAAACCAAAGGCTAAACCACCAATACCTGATTCTGCCAGAGGGGTATCAAAGACTCGATCTTCACCAAATTTATCTTGTAATCCTTCAGTCGCACGGAAAACACCACCGTTTTTACCGACGTCTTCCCCGAATACCAAAATGTTTTCATCACGTTTCAATTCCAAAGCCAATGCATCAGTGATGGCTTGGATCATCGTTTTTTGCGCCATGATTATTTCGACTCCTTCGCTTCATAGAATGCAATTTGTTCGCGAATGTTTTGTGGTTGGACTTCATACATGTTCTTCAAGAAGTCAGATACCTTTTGTTTAGGTACCCGATCCGCTTCCGCGATTGCTGCTTTGATTTCATCTTTTGTAGCTTCGATGATTTCTTCTTCTTTTGCTTCAGACCAGAGACCTTTTTCAGTCAAATAGTTCCGCATACGAATCAACGGATCCTTTTGTTGCCATTCGTTGTCCAGATCTTTTGAACGGTAACGCGTTGGATCATCACCGGAAAGAGTATGTGGCCCATAACGATAAGTCAGTGTTTCAATTAAGACAGGGCCATTGCCATTAGCTGCCCATTCTCGCGCGGCTTTAGAAACAGTATACATTGCCAACGCATCCATACCGTCGACTTGAATCCCAGGAATCCCAGCTGCAGCTGCTTTTTGAGCCAACGTTTTGGCAGCGGTTTGTTTTTCACGCGGGGTTGAAATCGCAAACCCGTTATTTTGAATGAAGAACACCGCATTGGCATGATAGGCACCAGCAAAGTTGATTGCTTCATAAAAGTCACCCTGTGAAGAACCGCCATCACCGGTATAAACAAACGCAACATTTTTACTATTACGTTTTTTCAAGCCCAACGCTACACCGGCAGCTTGTACATATTGAGCACCGATAATGATTTGTGGTGGCATTGCATAAAGGTCATCTGCGTAAAGGTTACCTGCCGCATGTCCTCGTGACCACAAGAAAGCTTCTTTCAATGGCAAACCGTGTTGAACTAATTGGGGAACATCACGATACCCGGGGAACAGTCGATCTTCTTTTTCAAATGCAAAATGACTAGCCAATTGGCTGGCTTCTTGTCCGGCAGTTGGTGCATAAAAGCCCAAGCGGCCTTGGCGATTTAGAGCAGTCGAACGTTGATCCAACACACGGGACCAAACCATCTGACGCATCAATTCTACCAATTCATCATCGGACAAATCGGGAATCAAGTCTTTATTTACCACCTTACCGTCCTTATCCAACGCTTGGTAAGTCGGGAAGTCGGCATTGACTTGCTCTAAAAGCTTGTTAAAATCAATTACTTCTTTAGCCATGTATCACACTTTCCTCTCTGATTATCTTTCGGCGGTTGTAACAGCTTTGTATTCTGTATCAATACCAAAAATATCTTACATCATTAAATTATCATTTCTTCAAAGAACTTACAAGTGAAGTGCTCACCACTGAAGCAAAGCAAAGCCTGATAAAATCAGAATTTCACTATTTGCATTTGTGATTTCGGTCACAAATATGAAACGCTTACTGATATCATGAGCTTTTCCGGGACTCCGATCATCTTTATAGCACAGCAAAATTCTCTATACTATTCATTTGCTATTGAAACGGCTACTTTGAGGGGGAGCAACCCGCTTTCTCAATAACAAAAAAGTGTGCGCCCCGACCGCTAATCGTCTGAGGTGCACACTTTTTTTGTATTTAGAAAATATTTACTGTCTTGCTGGCTGTCAGAATCATACCCACGATTTTGTGACCCTAATATAAAGGCGTTTAGCGATTTCAATGGCAATCAAGTAACACAAGACAATGCCGGCAAACCAGAACCAGTAATTATTCGGCAATTGAACAAATTCAAAGACTTCTCGAATCGGCGACAAAACAATTGCTAGACCTGCGGCAATTGCTCCAACACTAGATAGCAGCACCGGCAATGAAGCAATACTTTGAATGAAGGGGATTTTTCTCGTACGCACCATATGAACGACTAACGTTTGCGTCGTCAACCCTACGACAAACCAGCCTGTTTGGAAAAGTTGCTGTTGAGCGACAGTATCTGCGTGAAAAACAAACCACATCACGAGAAATGTGAGAATGTCAAAAATTGAACTCACCGGCCCAATGGTAACGGTAAACTTAAACAAATCACGAATCTCCCAACGAACTGGACGTGCCAACTCTTCTTCATCTACGTTGTCCCAAGGAATCGCTAACTGAGCCATATCGTAAATCAGGTTTTGCACGAGCAGTTGAATGGAAATCATCGGTAGAAACGGTAGAAATGCGCTGGCTACCAGAATAGAAAAGACATTGCCGAAATTAGAAGAAATGGTAAATTTGATATATTTCATCATATTGCTGAAGACTTTTCTACCCTCTAGTACACCTGTTTCCAACACATTCAAAGATTTTTCCAAAAGAATAATCGAACTAGCGTCTTTGGTGATATCTGCTGCTGTATCAACCGAGATGCCGACATCCGCTTTTCTGAGAGCCGGTGCGTCGTTGATTCCGTCTCCCATGAAACCTACTGTATGGCCCTTTCTCTGAAGGATTTCAATGATACGAGACTTTTGCATCGGATCGAGTTTGGCATAGAGATTGGTTTCGTCGACTGTTGCCATCAGTTCTTCATCTGACATCTTTTCGATATCTGCGCCCAGCAAACTCGTAGTTACATTGATTCCTACATCTTGACAAACTTTTTTAGCGACAATCTGATTGTCGCCGGTCAGTACTTTCACCGTAACCCCATGCTGATGAAGTGACTTAATGGCAGTAATAGCCGATGTTTTGGCAGGATCCAGAAAACCCATAAACCCGATCAAAATCATTTCATTTTCATCTTCAACAGAATAGGTAGCATCTGAATGTGCGTCACGACGAATTGCTACAGTAATCACCCGCATGCCTTGTTCATTCATCCGCTGGTTTACCTGTCGCATTTCTTGGCGCAAGGTATCAGTCAATTCCGTGATTTTGCCGTCGATTTCTACATATCGGCAAACCTGCTCCATCTCTTCCACTGCACCTTTAGTAATCATGATTTGATGTCCATCTGCCTTGACTACTACCGTCAAACGCCGTCGAGAAAAGTCAAAGGGAATCTCATCAATTTTAACCACATCTGAAAATGGCAAGTGTTGTTTCTTTTCACCATAGTAATTGATCACGGCAATATCCATCAGGTTTTTCCATCCCGTCTGGTAAAAAGAATTTAAGTAGGCCATATCCAACACCTGTTGATTTTCAGTACCTAAAGGGTCGAGATGTTGCACTAAGACCACTCGATCTTCTGTGATAGTTCCTGTCTTGTCGGTACACAATACATCCATTGCCCCTAAGTTTTGGATTGAAGGAAGCTCCTTAACAATGACTTTCTGCTTAGATAATGCCAACGCTCCTTTGGCAAGGTTACTGGTAACAATCATCGGCAGCATTTCCGGTGTCAAACCTACCGCAACCGCAATCGCAAAGAAAAAAGCAGAGCTCCAGTCACCTTTAGTCAAACCATTGATCAAAAAGACAACCGGGAACAAAACCATGACCATGCGTAAAAGCAGTTGGCTAACTTTCTTCAAGCCGACATCAAACGCCGTACTTCCTCTTTTAGTAGTAGCATTCTTAGCGATATCGCCAAAAAAAGTGTCCTGACCAGTCTTTAAAATGATAGCTTTTCCCTGCCCGCTCAAAACATCTGTCCCCATGAAAACCAAATCCTGAAACTCGATTGCCGATGAATCAGCCCCTGCAGACGTCTGGCTACGAACAAATTTTTCCACTGGCATGGATTCACCAGTCAACGAAGACTGATTAACAAAGAGGTCTTTGGTCCAGATTAAAACGGCATCTGCAGGAATCATATCCCCTGTTGCCAATGTGATAATATCGCCGGGGACTACTTCGTCCATTGGGATTTCTCGTGTAACACCACCTCGGGTCACCGCTGTCGTGTTTTCAATCAATTCTTTTAAAGCGAGACTTGCTTTTTGTGAACGGTATTCCTGAACGAAAGTGATTCCCGCGCTGGCTAAAATCATAATTCCCATTACAGCAGCTGCTTCAAAGTCACCGGTAGCTGCTGAAACTATCATCAACAATGCCAATACTAAAACAAAGGGGTCTTTGAATGCCCCCAGAAACAAAAGCCACGCCGGTGTTGGCTTTTGAGCGTTTACCTCGTTCGGACCGTATTCTTCTAAGCGTTCTTGTGCATCTTCAGCCGAAAGACCTTTCAAAGAGGTTCTCAACTCCATCAAAAGTTCCCGTTCGGACAAAAGTGCTAATTTTTTCAATTCTGTATCTTTGGACAATGCTTTTTTGTTCAACATGTTTGTTCCTCCTTCTCTTATCGGCAAGCTTTTGTCAAAAAAAGCTCTCCGAAGACTGAAGAAGGTGCCCCTCCCTCAGCCATACGTGTTCAGTTGTAGTGGTTCGGGACTGGGTGCTTCCATGTTCATCATCCTTTCTTTCATACCTTTTTTGCCTTTTACCTCTTGGTAAGTTGTACTTGTGAGTGGCACGTAGTCTAATTCACACTTTAAAATTTATCATATAAATATTTTTCTGATGATAAAGATAGCTATATATGATAAAATTACAAAATCAGAATAAACTAAAAAACGCGCACTCCACAATGAGCGCGCGAAAAATACAACGTCTGTTCATCGTAGAGCTTTAGCACTATAGGGCGTAGATAACAAAAAGTTATCAGCTGCTTTATGGATGACCTTCACGACCATCCCTGTTCTACCATCTAAGGGTCTCTCGATCCTTTCGCGGCAGCAGCCTGTGTCCAAATAGGAGCCTCACCTAACAATTATTTACTTACAGTCTCATCATAGCCCGATTCTACGAAAGGGTCAACCCCTCTTTTCAGAAATTTTCAAAAGGAGCAAAAACAGCATGGATTTTCGAAGCATTCTAACCAAGCAGCACCAACGTGATCTAAAAATATTGGACTTTTTTTATAGAAATGAATTTATTGTTGATGAGCTACGGTTGCAAAAAAAGTTTGCACTTTCTACCAGTTTGATGCATAAAAATCTGTCTCGTCTCGCTGATTGCTGTCCTGGCCTTGATTTTACTCGCAGCAATGGCAATTACCAGATGTCCTTTATGAATACCCTAGGATACGATGCCTTATGCCGAGTCTATTTGTCAAAAACTAAAGAAGTCAAATTGATGCAGCACCTCTTTTTAGAGGACTGCCAAACTCAGACAGATTGTGCTGACGCTGTTTTTCTCAGTGTATCTCATACCAATCGAATCCTACTTAAAATCCAGAAAATGTTTTCTGATCACGACATCGCTTTGATAAACAAACCGATGCGCCTAACAGGGAATGAACGGTTTATCCGCCATTTTTACACCCAGTTTTTTTCTGAAACCGGCGGACCACCTGAAGCGCTCTCTTTTATTGAAAGCCCACAATTACATACTATCGATACTCTTTTGACAAAATTTTTGAAACATCACAAAATTCCCGAAAATCATTACCGACATACCAAACTGTTGCTTTCTATGATGATAGGTTGGTATCGTAATCATCATGGCCATCAGCTTTTTGAAAATACATGGCAGCATCCTTATTTTGAAGATCCAGCAACTTTTTTGGCAGCCGAATCCCAAACGATGACTGCCGACCTCTTTTCCAAGAGAGACCGCAACTGCCTTCAACTGAATCATGCAGATCTTTTTTGGCTGTGCTATTCCAACTGCTATTTGTTGTCTTCAGAACATTATCATCAGGCGATAGCAACTGACAGCGAATTTTGCCAATTAAAAGAACGCATCGCCAGATTTCTTTACCAAATCGTTTGGCAACAACAGCTGTCATACACTGAGCATCAGCTAGAGGATATTTTGTCCCGCTTTCTTCAGGAAAACACTGCCTTTCGGACCAACAGTGATTTTGTACGGATTTTTCGTCATCCGACAGACAGTTTTCTGAGCCGCGCAGCTGATTTTTACCCTTACGGAACTAGCCAGATTAAACAAGACTTGGCAGCTTTTCTCGCTAAAGAATCCTTGGAAATTTCTTGTCAAGCACAAGATTATCTACTGTTTTCACTTATGAAAGAGCTGCCGGAAATCATCTATGGAACCATTGCATTGCGAATTCTAGTGATGAGTGATCTCACCGACAATCATGATGAACACATGGCTGTCAAATTGCAGCAATTATTGGGTCGCAATATCACGTTTGAAACCATGCCTGCTGCCTATTTATCCAAAGACGATCTCAATATTTATCTAGGAAATTTCGATTTAATCATCTCGACTTTTTCTCCGGATATTGCCCTGAAGCACCATCCTTTTTACCTGACAGACCCCTTCATGAATTTCGTCACTTTTGACCAACTGCATCACAAATTGCAACAGCTTCGACAAGAAAAAGTACTTTGGAAGCTTGAGGACGCGGCCTTTGCTGTGGCAGCCTCGCCAGCTATCTCAGCACCTGCCTACTAACAACAGCTCAGATTTCAGCTCTTCATTTTTGAGTCACAAAAAAACACCGACTTCCGGCTTGATGACAGCTCTCTTCATCAAAACCAGTAGATCGGTGTTTATTTAGTTAATTAGATTGTATCGCCGTTAAAGATCGAGTTTTTCACGATCACATAATCGACTTTGCGGATGGCTTCCAGATCTTTTCCGCCGGCATAAGAAATCGACGACTGTAAGTCCTGCTGCATTTCCACCAAAGTGTCCCACAATGAACCTTTGTAAGGAATCCAGATTTTTTTACCTTCTACGTTTTTCTTTTCGCCTTTTTGGAACTCAGAAGCAGAACCGAAGTATTCTTTGTAAACTACGCCGTTTTCCACTTTCGTTTCACCAGGCGATTCTTCGTGACCGGCAAACAAGGAACCAATCATAACCATTGTTGCCCCAAAACGTACAGATTTTGCAATATCGCCGTGGGTTCGAATCCCACCATCAGCGATGATTGGTTTACGTGCAGCTTTGGCACACCAACGCACAGCAGCCAACTGCCAACCCCCGGTCCCAAAACCGGTTTTGATTTTAGTAATACAAACTTTACCAGGTCCGATTCCGACTTTTGTTGCATCGGCTCCGGCATTTTCCAATTCCCGAACTGCTTCAGGCGTGCCTACATTGCCGGCAATGACAAAGGTTTCCGGCAATTGTTTTTTGATGTGTTGGATCATCTCGATAACGCTGTTGGAATGACCATGGGCAATATCAATCGTGATATAGTCTGGCACCAGCTCTTGTTTGGCCAATTCATCGACAAAATCATATTCCTCAGGTTTAACCCCAACACTGATTGAGCTGATCAAGCCCCGTTCTTTCATTCGTTTAACAAAGGGAATCCGGCCAGCTTCGTCAAAACGGTGCATGATATAAAAATAGTTGTTTTCCGCCAAAAATTCAGCAATTTTCTCGTCAATAATCGTCTGCATATTGGCAGGTACCACTGGCATCCGGAAAGTGTGTTTCCCCAGGGTTACGCTCGTGTCGCATTGCGAGCGGCTGGTCACAATACATTTATTCGGAATCAACTGGATATCTTCATAATCAAAAACTTTCATATCAAACATGCTGTCCATCCTCCATGAAAATACTCATATTAGGGCTGTCGGTTTTTACTTCCGGCGCCCATAGTACTTTAGCGCAGAATATTTGGGAAAGCAACTATATTTTCTCGATTCTTAAGCCAATACAAAAAGAACGTTCGGGTTTTCCGAACGTTCTTTAGAAACTCCTACTAAAATCAAGGCAAATCGTTTCCTGCTGCCAAGTAGATCCCATACCAATCTTCCCGGGAAAGCTGGACATTTGCAGCCTTGGCGATTTCTTCAATCCGACTCGGGGTCATAGTCCCTGCGATCACCTGCATATTTGCCGGATGACGCAAAATCCAGGCAGAGGCAATTCCAGTAGGTGTCGTTTGATATTTTTCTGCCATTTCCACAAGCTTCTGATTTAGCTCAGGAAACTTTTCATTACCGATAAAAACACCTTCAAAAAAGCCGTACTGATAAGGTGACCAAGCTTGAATCGTCATATCGTTCATTCGTGAAAATTCTAAAACACCGTCGTCATGATCGACACTTCGGGAATCTGTCATATTCACATGAAGCCCGAAATCCACCATCCCGGTATGCATCACCCCAAACTGCAGCTGATTGATGATTAGCGGCTGCCGTACATATTTTTGCAAAAGTTCGATTTGGCGGGAATACTGGTTGCTGACACCGAAATATTTGACTTTTCCCTGCGCCTCCAATTGATCAAAGGCAGCGGCAACCTCTTCTGGCTCCATCAGCGTATCTGGACGATGCAATAACAAGCTGTCCAAGTAATCCACTTGCAATCGTTTCAGACTTCCTTCAACTGCTTCGATGATGTGTTCTTTGGAAAAATCAAACATCACGCCGGGAACAATCCCGCATTTTGATTGAATGAACATATCTTCCCGCTTATAGTCAGTTTTCTTAAAAGCTTGGGCAAAAATTTCTTCGCATTCGCCGCCACCATAAATATCCGCGTGATCAAAAAAGTTGATCCCGTTTTCCACAGCTGTTTGTATGACTGCCACCGGATCTTTTGCTTGGGTGATACGCATACACCCCAGAATAATACTTGATGCACCTACTTCATTTGGACCGAGATTGACCTGTTTCATGAC
Organism: Enterococcus infantis; assembly: GCF_049166715.1. Lineage (NCBI taxonomy): Bacteria > Bacillati > Bacillota > Bacilli > Lactobacillales > Enterococcaceae > Enterococcus > Enterococcus infantis. Next base: position 182,678 of record NZ_JBMHFB010000008.1, read on the forward strand.
AAACCTCCTAATAAATTATTGACACTAACAGTGTACCACATCTTTAGAAAGCGTTGACAGCTTTTGATTGCGTACTTCTGGTTGCTTTTTTGGAGGCCCACTCTCTTTATGGCTATTTTTTCTTTGATTGAAGCACAAAAGACGCAGCTTGCTTTTCCAAAGCTGCCTGCAGATTTCCAGGGCAAAGCAGATGCCAGGCATCCAACGACCTATCTGAAAATCTATAAACAAACTTTGCTGCTCAAACTGCGTCTAGTAAAAGACAATCCCCGTTACTTTTTCATTTTTACTTTAATGCGCGATGACCAATATCCTTGCGGTAAAACATCCCCGTCAGTTTTGCCGCTGCCAATGCCCGGTAGACTTTTTCTTGCGCTTCCGGCAGGTTTTCACCTTCTGCTTCTACTAGAAAAAGCCGTCCACCGGCAGCCACCAGCTGTCCAGCTGTCTCAGAAACCCCTGCATAATAAACGGTAACTTCAGGATCCTCGATTAATGGAATCGGCCGCCCCTTTTCATAAGTTCCAGGATATCCGTCAGCGGCAACTACCACACCAAAAGCTGCGTTGTCTGCCCATTCGATAACCGGTTTTTCATCAGCTAACAACGCTGAAATAATTGCTGCCAAACTGCTTTTTAAGCGCGGCAGGACAACTTGGGTCTCGGGATCACCAAAGCGCGCATTGAACTCAATAACTTTCGGTCCTTTTTCAGTTGCAATCAGTCCGGCGTATAAGATTCCCGTAAAAGGAGTACCGTTAGCAATCATCCCTTTGGCAGCAGGAATCAAAATTCTCTGAACAGCCTCATCTACCATCTCTTGAGGAATCTGGGGAACCGGAGAATAGGCTCCCATGCCGCCAGTGTTGGGACCTTTATCGCCATCGAAAGCGCGCTTATGGTCTTGCGAGATCACCATTGGGTAAACTTTGTCACGACGGACGAAAGCCAACAATGAAAATTCTTCTCCAGCAAGAAATTCTTCGACTACCACCCGGGCACCGCTTGCACCAAATTTGTTGTCCTCAAGCATTTCTGACAGTGCAGCGATGGCTTGCGGCACTGTTTCTGCTACTACCACACCCTTACCTGCTGCTAGACCGTCCGCTTTAATGACGATCGGGGCACCTTGCGCTTCAACGTAGGCCTTGGCTTTGGCAAAATCCGTAAATGTCTGATAAGCCCCAGTAGGGATGGCATTTTTCACCATCAGCTGTTTAGCAAAATCCTTTGAGCCTTCGATCATTGCCGCATCTTTTGAAGGTCCAAATGCTTTTAAGCCGGCGGACTCGAAAGCATCAACCAAGCCAGCAGCAAGAGGAGCTTCTGGGCCAACAAAAGTCCAGTCGACTGCTTGTTCTTTAGCAAAAGCAAGTAAACCAGCCTGATCGTTTTCTGCTACAGGTACCACTTCAATGCCATCTTTTTTCATACCAGGATTTCCTGGCGCACAAAACACCTGAGTGACCGTGGCGTCTTCTGCCAGCTTCTTAGCGATGGCGTGTTCCCGACCACCTGAACCGATTACCAGCAATTTCATATGGAAATTTCTCCTTTATTGTCAAAAATTTGGGCGAACAAACAATCTGTCTCTGGCAAAAAAGAACAGGCCAGATTTCCCAGTTCATAAAAGTTTAAGCAACGCTTTGCAGGCACCTAATTAGTGGCGGAAATGACGGACCCCTGTAAAGACCATCGCAATCCCCGCTGCATCAGCTGCATCAATGGACTGTTGGTCTTTGATACTGCCACCTGGTTGAACAATCGCTTTGATTTTATGGGCAGCAGCATACTCAACGCTATCTCCCATCGGAAAGAAAGCATCTGATGCCAAGACTGCGCCATCCATCTTGCCTGCCTCTTCGGCTTGTTGAATAGCGATTTTCACAGAACCCACACGATTCATCTGGCCGGCGCCGATTCCCACGGTTTGATGGCCGTTTGCCAAGACGATAGCGTTGGATTTCACATGTTTAACGGCTTTCCAAGCAAAACTTAAAGCCGCCAGTTCTTCTGCTGTCGGTTGTCGTTTGGTGACGACTTCCCAACTTTCAGGAGCTTCATTCAAAATGTCCTGGTCTTGTAGCAATAAGCCACCCAACACGGAAACTTTTTCAGGGGCCTGACTGCTTTTCTTTTCTGAAAAGTCCAGTGTCATCAACCGCAGATTCTTCTTGCTGCTTAACAGTTGCAAGGCTTCAGGTGTAAATGAAGGGGCGATAATAATTTCTAAAAACAGCTGATGCATTTTTTCAGCAGTCGGCAAATCGATTTCACGATTGGCCACTAAAATCCCGCCAAAGATGGAGACTGGATCGGCATTGTAGGCAAAATCGTAGGCTTTTTCAATCGTCTCACCGGTACCGATCCCACAAGGATTCATATGTTTCAAAGCTACGACAGTTGGTGCCTCGAACTCGCGAGCAATACGAATCGCAGCGTCGGCATCTTTGATATTGTTATAGGACAATTCTTTACCGTGAAGCTGTTTTGCCGCAGCAATAGAATAAGAAGCCGGCAGCGCATCTTGATAAAACGCGGCCTGTTGATGGCTATTTTCACCGTAGCGCAGCTCTTGTTTCAAATCATACGTCAATGTTAGTTTTTCCGGATGCTCTTCGCCTACTAATTCAGTCATGTAGCCGGCAATCAGTGCATCGTAAGCTGCCGTATGACGGAAAACTTTAGCTGCGAGGTATTTCCGTGTGGCAAGCGTAGTTTCCCCCGAGGTTTTCAGCTCCTCTAATACTTTGGCGTAATCTTTAGGATCCACCACCACAACGACAGAGGCAAAGTTTTTAGCAGCCGAACGCAGCATTGACGGCCCACCAATATCAATATTTTCGATCGCCTCAGCTTCAGTTACACCAGCTTTTTGAATGGTCTCTTTGAAGGGATAGAGATTGACCACTACGACATCAATCGGTGTAATATCATGGGCTTTCATCGCATCCAGATGGCTTTTAAGATCTCGTCGACCCAACAGTCCTCCGTGGATCAATGGATGCAAGGTTTTGACCCGCCCATCCATCATTTCTGGAAATCCAGTAACTTCTTCAATAGCGATTGTTTCAATTCCAGCGTCTTCCAAGGCTTTTTTTGTGCCACCAGTGGAGATAATCTCCAATCCTGCAGCCAAGAGTCCTTGCGCCAATTCGACAATCCCGGTTTTATCGGATACACTGACAAGTGCTCGTTTTTTCATGCATGCTGTCCCCTTTTTAGTTATGATTATTCGTTTTTGATCCTAAGATTACTCTGCCTCTGCAAACAATCTTTTCAATACCGCCGGATAAAGCTTGTGCTCTACCTGGTGGATTTTTGTTTCTAAGCTGTCGAGGGTTTCGTTTTCATCAATTGTTACTGCCTCTTGTGCAATAATGGGACCGGTGTCGACACCCTTATCGACGAAATGAACAGTTACGCCAGTGATTTTTACGCCGTATTCAAACGCATCCTTGATTCCGTGCAGCCCGGGAAACGATGGCAACAGCGAAGGATGAATATTGACGATTCCCTCAGGAAAAGCCGCAATCAATTCTTCACCCAATATGCGCATATACCCAGCTAAAACCAGATAATCGATTTGTTCATCTTTCAACATTTGCAATAGCGCTTTTTCGTAGCCAGCCTTTCCTCCATGTTCTTTGACGGTGAATGTCTTTGTCGGAACCTTATGCTCTTTAGCCCGGTGCAGCACATACGCATCCGGTTTGTCGGAAAAGACCAGAGCCAATTCACCATGAAGGTCACCGGCTTCATAAGCTGTGACGATTGCTTCAAAATTACTGCCGTTTCCAGAGGCTAAGATTGCAAACCTCATTGGCCCTCACCTTTGATCGTAATCACCTGCGCTGAATTTTCTGTAACGATACCCAGTTCATAGCAAGGTTCATTCAACTCAGCCAACACCTCTTTCACAGTCGCCACTTTTTCAGGCGCAACCGCCAAGACCATGCCAATTCCCATATTGAAGATTTCATACATTTCTTCATGGGGAATATTGCCGTAAGCTTCCAAGGCCTTGAACACAGCCGGTACTGGCCAGCTGCCGACAGTGATTTTTGCTGCCAGACCTTCTGGTAACATGCGGGGAATATTTTCCACAAAACCGCCGCCGGTAATATGAGCGATCCCATTTACCAAACTTTTCTTGACTAATGGCAACAATTGTTTCACATAGATGCGGGTTGGTGTCAGCAAAACCTCTCCCAGCGTTTCTTCGCCAAGTTCCGGCAAGCGGCTGCTGACAGTCATGTCGTTCATTTCAAAAAAAACTTTGCGCACCAGTGAATACCCGTTGGAATGAATACCTGAGGAAGCCAAACCTAAAAGGACATCTCCCGCTTTGATTTTTGCTCCGGTGACCAGCTGTGATTTCTCTGCGATACCTACCGCAAAGCCGGCTAAATCATAATCTTCAGCCGTATACATTCCCGGCATTTCTGCTGTTTCTCCACCAATCAATGCCGCTCCTGCCTGCATGCAGCCTTCAGCAACACCGGCAACTACTTGTTCCAATCTGTCAGGAACGTTTTTACCAGTAGCGATGTAATCGAGAAAATATAATGGTTCTGCTCCCTGCGCTACGATATCATTAACACACATCGCTACACAGTCGATACCAATCGTATCGTGCTTATCAGCTTGAATGGCTACCATCAGCTTGGTTCCGACCCCATCTGTTCCAGAAATCAGCACTGGCTCTTTTACATCAAGCAAGCTGAGGTCAAAACAACCGCCAAAACCGCCAATCACCCCCATAACACCCAAGCGCTCCGTTTTTTTCACATGTTTTTTGATGCGTTCCACTACTTCATAACCGGCATTGACATCGACACCGGCTTTTTGATAGGCATTTGCCATGAATGAAATACTCCTTTTTTGGTCAGCCATCCCTGCTGATCCGGATTTTGATTTGTTTTTTCGTTTATAGATCAAAGAAAGATACTTTTTCTTTTAATGACGCCCGGTACTGCTCTTCGTAATCATACAATGGTGTTGGATAATCGCCATTGAAATAGGCCATGCATAATCCGGAATAAGGTGCATCAAAGTTTAAACCAATCGCAGCAATCAGCCCTTCCTCACTCAGAAAGCTGAGGGAGTCTGCACCAATACATTCACAGATTTCTGCAACTGAATGATTGGCAGCAATCAATTCTTTACGGGTCTGGATATCAATGCCGTAAAAGCACGGGTATTTCAAAGGTGGCGAAGCGATACGAACGTGGACTTCTTTCGCGCCGGCTTCTTTAAGTAGTTGTACGATTCGACGGCTGGTGGTCCCTCTTACGATAGAATCATCCACCATAATCACTTTTTTACCTTCCACTACCCCACGAACAGCTGAAAGCTTCATGCGTACACCTTGCTCCCGGAGCTCCTGGGTCGGTTGGATAAACGTGCGGGCGATGTACTGGTTTTTAACCAGACCTAACTCGTAAGGAATCCCTGAAGCTTCTGCATAACCGCTGGCAGCTGAAAGAGAAGAGTTCGGCACACCGATAACCATATCGGCGTCAACGGGAGCTTCCTTAGAAAGAATACGCCCCATATTTTTACGGGCAGTATGAACATTCACTCCGGCAATATTAGAATCTGGACGGGCAAAGTAGACATACTCCATCGAGCAAATCGCGTGTTGCGTATCTTCGGTAAACTTATCAACAGTAAAACCATCATCGTTGACAATAATAATTTCGCCAGGCTGAACGTCCCGAACGAATTCTGCACCGATGACTTCCAAAGCACAGGTTTCAGAGGCTATGACATAGGCCCCGTTCTTCATTTGTCCGATCGCCAGTGGACGAAAGCCATTTGCATCCAAGGCTGCAACCATACAATCTTCTCGCATAATGATGTAAGCAAAACCGCCCTTAACTGTGTTCAAAGCTTCTTTTAATTGGTCCAGCCAGTTTTCTGCTTTACTGCGGCGGATCAAATGCATCAGAATTTCAGTATCGGAATTGGAATGGAAAATCGCACCATCACGCTCCAGTTCTTTTCGTAAACTACGGGCATTGGTTAGATTCCCATTATGGGCTAAGCCGCAAGAGCAATCATAGAATTTAAAGAGGAAGGGCTGAATATTGTCAACACTCCCATTTCCAGCCGTGGCGTAGCGGACATGGCCGATAGCAGCTGAACCTTTCAAATTCTCCAAATCACGATCGTCTTTAAAGACTTCTGACAGCAGTCCCAAATCGCGATAGCCATATAATTTCCCCTGATCGTTGGATACGATGCCCGCCCCTTCTTGTCCTCGGTGTTGCAGACTGTGTAAGCCAAAATAAGTGACACGCGCAGCGTCTGGGTGACCCCAGACGCCGAAAATGCCACATTCTTCGTTCAAACTTTTTACTTCATAAGACATGGAATGGCTTCCTCCCATAATTCCTTTGCAGTCGCTGTGGCGATCTGCACTTGGCCGTCATTGGCCGTCATCTGTACTTGACCATCCGCGGTAACTTTCCCGATAAATTGCGCTTTTTCACCAGCTTTGGCTTCAAATTCAGCTTGCTTTTCTGGAGAGACGGATAGCACAAAGCGAGACTGCGTTTCTGAAAATAGCTTTTCTTTTGTCATGTCGACGTTGATCGCCACACCAAACCCATTTTTAAAGGCACTTTCTGCAACAGCTATCGCCAGACCGCCTTCTGCACAGTCGTGGGCACTTTGAATCAGACCTGCTTTAATCACTTCCAAAACCAGATCCTGATTGGCTTTTTCTGTTGCCAGATCAAATGCCATTAATTTGCCTTCAATCCGTCCCAACTGCATTTTTTGAATCTCAGAACCGTTGAAATCTGCCTTCGTTTCACCGATTACATAAATTAAATCCTCTGCTTGTTTGAAATCTTGTGTGGTGATATGAGCGAGCTTTTCAACCAAGCCGACCATGCCAATCATAGGTGTCGGATAAATTGCTTTGCCATCTGTTTCATTATATAAGGAGACATTACCGGAAATAACCGGCGTATCAAGAACTCGGCAAGCTTCAGCAATGCCATCAGCCGAGGTCCATAACTCCCAGAAGCCTTCTGGTTTGTCAGGGGAGCCATAGTTTAAACAATCGGTGATTGCCAATGGTTGACCACCAGAAGCAACGATGTTTCGAGCCGCTTCAGCAACTGCCATCTGTCCGCCAACCTCTGGATTCAAATAAAGATAACGGGCATTACAGTCGGTTGTCATCGCCAGTGCTTTTTCGGTTCCCCGCACGCGTAACACAGCAGCATCTGAACCAGGCAGCACAACCGTATTGGTACGTACTTGCGCATCATATGTTTCGTAGATCATTTTTTTCGAAGCGATTGTCGGTTGCTGCAAGAGCTGCACTAAAGTAGCGGTTGCATCTTCAACAGTCGGTGTAAAATCTGCCATTTCAGCAAATTCTTTGATTCGAGCAGGTTCTTGGTATTCTTTGTAATAGGTTGGTGCATCTTCTGCCAATGCATCCACAGGAAGATTCGCAACTTCTACTCCTTTGTGATACAGGCGGTACAGACCATCACCTGTAACTTCACCAATCGTCACAGCATCTAAGTCATATTTTTGGAACAGCGCTTCTACTTGATCCTCTGCGCCTTTTTTGACACAGATCAGCATCCGCTCTTGTGATTCAGAAAGCATCATCTCATAAGGTGTCATACCTGTTTCTCGTTGTGGAACATCGTCCAGATACAGCTTCAAACCGGAACCCGCTTTCGAAGCCATTTCGGAGCTGGAAGATACCAGACCGGCTGCTCCCATATCCTGGATTCCAACCAAAATATCCGCATGATCCAAAATCAATTCCAGGCAGGCCTCCAACAACAGCTTTTCCATGAAGGGATCGCCGACTTGCACGGCTGAGCGCTGTTGTTCCTCTCCTTCTGAAAATTCTTCTGATGCAAACGTTGCCCCATGAATCCCATCACGACCAGTTTTTGCACCAACATACATGATGGCGTTGCCGACTCCTTTGGCCTGACCTTTTTGAATGTCTTTGTGATCGATTAGACCGACACACATGGCGTTTACCAGTGGATTGCCTTCGTAACAAGGATCAAAAGCCACCTCGCCACCGACTGTCGGAATACCGATACAGTTACCATATCCAGAAATACCTGCTACCACTTCTTCCAAGAGGTATTTGGTACGAGAATTGTCCAGTTCCCCAAAGCGCAAGGAATCCAAAATGGCAATCGGACGGGCGCCCATAGAAAAGATGTCTCGGATAATCCCTCCGACACCAGTTGCAGCTCCTTCATAAGGTTCAACTGCTGACGGGTGATTGTGGCTTTCTGCTTTAAAAACCACTGCTTGGCCGTCACCAATATCCACGATCCCAGCACCTTCACCAGGACCTTGCAAGACTTGCGGGCCGCTAGTCGGAAATTTGCGCAAGACTGGTTTAGAATTTTTATAGGAACAGTGTTCACTCCACATAACTGAAAAGAGACCAGTTTCTGTGTAGTTTGGCAGGCGTCCGAGAATATCCTCGGCAATCATGCGATATTCTTCATCTGTCAGTCCCCATTGCGCGTAGATTTTTTCAGCTTTAATCTGTTGGGGAGTAGGTTCTAAATTCGTCATTTGGTCACAGACACCTTTCCAAAGTTTTTCAGGATTGAAGCAAAGAAGCGTTTTCCGTCAGCTGAGCCCAACAAGTCTTCCATCGCTCGTTCCGGATGCGGCATCATCCCCAAGACGTTGCCTTGTTTATTAATGATACCGGCAATATTTGCTACACTACCGTTGATGTCTTCTTCATAAGTGAACACGATTTGATTATTCGCTTTCAATTCAGCCAAAGTTGCTTCGTCGCAGGTATAGTTTCCTTCTCCGTGGGCCACTGGGATATGGATGATTTCATCTTTTTCATACTCACTGGTAAATCCAGTCTGATTGTTGGCAACCTTCAGCGGCGTCGTTTTACAGATAAAGTGCAAGGATTTATTGCGAATCAAAGCACCTGGTAAAAGCCCCGCTTCAGTCAGCACCTGAAATCCATTACAGGTTCCAAAAACCGGCTTGCCTTCATTTGCAAAGCGGACAACTTCTTTCATGATTGGTGAAAACCGGGCAATCGCGCCACAGCGCAAGTAATCTCCATATGAAAAGCCCCCCGGCAGTAAAACCCCGTCAAAGCCCGCTAATGATTCGGCGTCGTGGCGGACATATTCCGCGTCAGCTGCCATAATGTCTTTGATCGCCCACAGCATATCCATATCGCAGTTGGAACCGGGAAATACGATTACTGCAAATTTCATTAGGCTTCCTCCATCTCCGCGATTTCATAGCGGTAAGTTTCCATATTGACATTTGCCAGCAATTTGTCGCAGATTTCTTCGATTATCATTTCCACCGGACGATCGGATTTGGCGACTTTGATTTCAAAATACTTTCCAATTCGAATCTCTTCAATCGCTTCAAAGCCCATCCGGTGGACAGCACCTTTCACAGCTTCTCCTTGTGGATCCAAAACAGATTCTTTGTAGGTAACATAAACTTTCACGAAATACATGACAGATTTCCTTTCTTTTATGGGGGTTAGTCAGCCAAACGCTGCAGCACTTCTTGATACACCGGAACCAGATCTCCTAGATCACGGCGGTAAATATCCTTATCTAAATGTTCTTGCGTTTTCATATCCCAAAGCCGGCAAGTATCCGGGGAGATTTCATCCGCTAGTAAGATTCCGCCATTTGTATCGCGACCAACTTCAATCTTGAAATCAATCAGACGAATCTCAGCCTTTTGGAAAAGAGTACGCAACGCGTCGTTGACTCTCTTTGCCAACGCCTTGATTTCTTGGATTTCTTCCGTAGTAGCAATAGACAGCACGCGAACGTGATCGTCATTGATAAACGGATCATCCAATCGGTCTTCCTTAAAATAAAACTCCACAATAGGGAAAGCCAGCGAGGTCCCCTCTGGAATCGCCAGTCGTTTTGAAAAGCTGCCTGCTGCAGTATTACGGACAACGACTTCTAGAGGAATAATGCTTACGGATTCGACTAATTGTTCGGTTTTTGATATTTTTTCGATAAAATGAGAAGGAATTCCTTCGTCTTTCAAGCGGTCAAAAATCAAACTGGTAATTTGATTGTTCAACGCACCTTTCCCGCTAACAGCATCTTTCTTTGCGCCGTTCAAAGCAGTTGCCTGATCCAGGTATTCTACCCACAAAACACCGTCTTCATCCGTTTTGTAAAGCTTTTTGGCTTTGCCTTCATAGAGCAATTCCTTCTTTTCCATCCTGCACCCCTCTAAATTAACGATCTTTATACACAAGCGCCTTAATGTTCGCCTTTTGTTGTGTTTATTTTAACAAGCCAGTCTATGAGGGTCAACCCGATTCTTTATATTAAAGCTATCAAAAACATTTATTGTTCGGAATTTAAAGAAAGTCATGATGTGATTCTCTTATCCTTCTTCTTTTTTCAGCAACTCCAAGTCTTTACGCCAGCTCATTTTTATTTACACAAGAGTTTCTATTGTGAACACATTTTTTAAAAACCATCTGGTAATCGTTTACATAATTATCTTTTTTTGTTATATTAGTCACGTATCAGACGTGACTTGGGAGGCCTGTGTATGTTAGAGCAACAATTGTCCATCGAGCATTTTCTGAATCCTTTGTCCCTCGAAGAAAAACGGGACTTGTTCAACGATCTTCTGGCTGTCGAAGCGGTCTATCAGCAAAACAGGAAGACAAGCTTCTACACCTTTCGCAAATTTCGTCAGGCCAGTCGCCGCCATGTAGAGTGTCGCAAACGCACCCTGCAATTTCGTAATCAGCGAAATGACGAGTTGGTGATCACTCAGATCCACGAACAGCACCTATTTAAAAACCATTACCACTTCAAAGTCTTCTTTAATATGGAGGAACAATCCTTTGAATTCGTTGAGTTGTTACTAGACAGCTTGCGAAAAGAACAGATGCGTTATTACAGCAGCAAAACCGCTTTTGCCTAAACCATACAAAAAGCCTTGAAAACAAGACTCAACAGACTTGTTTTCAAGGCTTTTTAATTATCTTAATCTCCTAAGCCAATGCGCGTGAAGACTTCATCAACATTGCGTAAATGGTAATGGTAATCAAAAGCATCATCCAGATCCTCTTTAGACAAGATGGAAGTGACTTTGTCGTCTTCTTCCAGCAGTGGACGAAAGGCAGTTTGATGGTCCCAGGCAAATGCTGTTTTCGGTTGCACCAGATCATATGCTTGTTCGCGGGTCATCCCCTTATCGATCAGCTTCAGCATCACACGCTGGCTATAAATCAAGCCAAAAGTTGCGTTCATGTTGCGTTTCATGTTTTCAGGGAAGACGGTCAGGTTTTTCACAATATTACCGAAACGATTCAGCATATAATTCAGCAGGATCGTGGTATCAGGAATGATGATCCGTTCAGCTGAAGAGTGGGAAATATCTCGTTCGTGCCACAATGGTACATCTTCATACGCTGTCAACATGTGGCCACGAACAACCCGAGCCAACCCGCACATGTTTTCAGAACCGATGGGGTTGCGTTTATGAGGCATGGCAGAAGAACCCTTTTGCCCTTTAGCAAAGTATTCTTCCACTTCCCGCGTCTCTGATTTTTGTAACCCACGAATTTCAGTAGCAAAACGCTCAATAGAAGTTGCAATCAAAGCCAACGCAGCGAAGTACTCGGCATGAAGATCACGAGGCAGCACTTGTGTCGAAATTTCTTGTGGTCGAATACCCAGCTTAGTACAAACAAACTCTTCGATAAAAGGCGGGATATTAGCAAATGTCCCTACCGCTCCAGAAATTTTGCCGGCTTCGACTCCTTTGGCTGCGTGTTCAAAGCGCTCAATGTTGCGCTTCATTTCGGAATACCAAGTAGCCAATTTCAGACCAAATGTCGTCGGTTCCGCATGCACACCATGAGTCCGGCCCATACAGACGGTATATTTATGTTCTTTAGCCTTATTGCCGATGATCTCTAAGAAATTCTGCAAATCTTTGCGCAAAATGTCGTTAGCCTGCTTCAACAAATAGCCATAGGCGGTATCAACCACGTCGGTACTGGTCAGTCCGTAGTGGACCCACTTACGTTCTTCTCCCAGCGATTCTGAAACAGCACGGGTGAAGGCCACAACATCATGGCGGGTACTTTCTTCAATCTCCAAGATTCGTTCAATGGAGAAAGTGGCGTTTTGCCGGATTTTCGCTACATCTTCTTTGGGAATCTCTCCTAATTCAGCCCAGGCTTCATCAGCCAAGATTTCAACTTCCAGCCATGCTTGGTAGCGATTTTCTTCTGTCCAAATATGGCTCATTTCAGGTCGTGAATAACGTTCTAACATAAGTGTGCTCCTTTTGCGGATTCATTTTACTTGTTTTTAAAATCAGGTAGTTCTCAATCCCAAATATTGGTCTGATAGACTTCCTCTAACGTCCCATAAATATCTTCGGTTGTCACCGTAATATGCCCCATCTTACGTCCTTTTTTCGCCTCGGCTTTTCCGTAATAATGAAATTGCCACTCAGGTTTAAGGTCGATTAAATCATAGGTTTCTGTCAAGTGCTCCCCTAACACATTGATCATCACAGCTTCCGATAAGAGGCGAACTTCGCCTAACGGCCAGCCGCAGATGCCGCGAATGTGGGCATCAAATTGACTGAAATTGCAGGCTTCGATGGTATAATGCCCAGAATTGTGGGGGCGTGGCGCTAATTCATTGACATAAATGCTGCCGCTTTTCGTCAAGAACATCTCAATAGCCAGACAACCATGAAGATCTAGGGCTTGAGCAATTTCTTTAGCAATACGGGCAGCTTCTTCAGCGACGTCGGGAGCTACTCGCGCCGGCGCAATCGTCTCATGTAAAATATTGTTGCGATGAATATTTTCAACAACCGGAAAAACCGCGAATTCCCCTCGACCATTTCCAGCAACCATTACAGACAGCTCTTTTTCAAAAGGAATCCAAGCTTCCAGTTCACAAGTACCTTGTCGCAGCAGGTTCATCGATGGTGCCAAATCAGCGGTACTGTATAACACGTACTGCCCTTTTCCATCATACCCCCCTCGTGTCGTCTTTAACACACAAGGATAACCGATTCGATCGATGGCATCTTGAATATCGGTGGGGCTGATAATCGTTTCATAGGGGGCAATCACGATGTTATTGGCTTCTAAAAAAGATTTCTCCAATAAGCGATCTTGTGTAATCGCTAAAAGGTCTGTTCCTTGAGGGACATTAGCATAAGGAAGAATCGTATTTAATGCTTCGACACTAACATTTTCAAACTCATAGGTGATCACTTCACATCGTCGTGCCAGCTCTTCTAAAGCAAAAATGTCTCCGTAGCCGGCGACAATATGCCAATCCGCTACCTGCGAGGCTGGGCAATCCTCTGTCGGATCAAGGACACCGACTCTAAATCCCATTTCTTTTGCGCTGATGGCCATCATCCGCCCCAGCTGGCCTCCTCCCACGATGCCGATTACAGCACCTGGTCTTAACGGCTTAACCAAGTCGATCACTACTTTCCATAACAGTTTTACGCATTGCTTCTCGCTTATCAGCCAAGCGTTGCGCGACATCTAAATCATACATGGAAAGCATTTGAGCTGCAAGTAATCCTGCATTGACTGCGCCAGCTTTTCCAATAGCCGTAGTGGCCACCGGCACTCCTCCGGGCATCTGTACGATAGAAAGCAGCGAATCCAGTCCGTTCAATGTTCGGGATTGCACCGGAACACCGATCACCGGCAATGTCGTCTTTGCTGCGACCATTCCTGGCAAATGTGCGGCTCCACCAGCCCCGGCGATAATCACTTTGATTCCATTTTCTCGGGCGGTTTCCGCAAATTCAAACATCAGATCTGGGGTTCGATGAGCAGATATCACCTTTTTCAAATAGGGTATCTGCAATTCGTCCAAGCTTTCACACGCAGCTTTCATGGTTTCCCAATCCGACTGGCTGCCCATGATCACAGCAACTTTCGCATCCATCATTGTCTCTCCTTTTTTGCGAGTTCACTTCAGAAAAAACCGCATCTTTTCCACTACAGTTTAGCAATTTCAAGACAAACAGTCAAAAAAATATCGAATGATTTTTAAAAAAGAAACTTTTTCGTTCGGATTTTTTAAGTGCTTTTTACTCAAAAGAAAAAGTCGGACCGAAAAATCGATCCGACGTTGCCTTATCCATGGGAAAGTTCTTCCCCAATTACAGTCAAAGGTCTTTCTTCTTTAATACCATTAAACAGCAGATTTAGTAAAATCGCACATAAGGAGCTCATCACAATGCCATTGCCGGTAAACATTTGCAGTGTTTCTGGAAGTTTCGCAAACAGTTGTGGCATGATATTGAATCCTAAACCAAAACCAATGGAGACTGCAATCACCAACAAATTTTTATCGTTAGCAAAATCAACTTTTGAAAGCATCCGCATCCCCTGAACGGCCACCATGCCAAACATCACCAGCATTCCGCCACCCAAAACAGGCTCTGGAATGATTTGCGCAATGGCGCCAATCTTTGGAAAAAGACCTAGAATAATCAGAAACAAAGCAGAGAAATAAATCGGCTTTTTCGTTTTGATCCCTGACAGCTGAACAAGTCCCACGTTCTGTGAAAAGCCCGTATAAGGAAATGTGTTGAAAATTCCGCCTAAAATCACTGCTAAACCTTCCGCACGATACCCTCGTTTCAAATCTTCTTCGCCAATCGGCTGTCCGGTGATATCACCCAACGCGAAGTAAACCCCGGTAGATTCCACCATGCTAACAATCGAAATAATAATCATCAAAAGAATTGACCAAATATCAAATGTCGGCTTCCCAAAGTAAAAAGGTTGCGGCACATGAAAAATTGGCGCGTGCCCAATCGCACTAAAGTCAACCATTCCCATGAAATAAGCAAGCAAGGTCCCACCTACCAAACCAATCAAAACTGAAATGGATCGGATAAAACCTTTGGCAAAAATCTGAACACCGATAATCAAGGCAATCGTAACAAAGGCTAAGAGCAAATTGTTAGTCTCACCGAAATTACCAGCTGCCGCATCCCCACCACCCATCTTGGTGATAGCAACAGGAATCAAGGTTAGACCAATCACTGTAATTACAGTTCCGGTAACCAATGGGGGAAACAATTTCTTGATCTTGGAGAAAACACCAGCAATCAATACGACGAAAATACCAGCAGCAATAATCGATCCGTAAATAGCGCCGACACCTGCTTTAGTGCCAATTAAAATCAAAGGGGCAACAGCTTGGATTGCACAGCCTAAAACCACTGGCAAGCCGATTCCAAAAAAGCGATTGACCGTCAATTGCAGCAATGTTGCTACGCCGCACATAAAAATATCAATGGATATCAGATACGTCATCTGTTGCTCATTGAATCCAAGTCCAGTTCCAATCAAAAGGGGCACCGCTACTGCACCCGCATACATCGCCAAGAGGTGTTGCAGACCTAAAACCGCGGCTTTACCTGTTTGTGTTTGCTTTTCCACTCAGGCATCCTCCTTCAAAAAGCTGACTTCACCATTTGAAAGTGATTCGATTCGGGCCAATGAAACAACCCTTAAGCCCATGTCTTCCAACAGTTGGCGGCCATCTTGGAAAGACTTTTCAATCACGATGCCGATACCTTCTACATTGGCACCAGCTTGTCGGCACAATTCAATCAACCCTTTAGCTGCTTGCCCATTTGCTAGAAAATCATCGATGATCAAAACATTGTCCTCTGCCGAAAGAAACTTTCTTGAAATCGAGATCGTGCTGGTGATCTGTTTAGTGAAGGAGTAAACTTCTGAAGTCAAGAGCTCTTCATTCATCGTTAAGCTTTTCGACTTACGAGCAAATACCATGGGAACTCCTAAAAATTGAGCTGCATACAGCGCCGGTGCAATTCCGGAAGCTTCAATGGTAACGACTTTCGTAATATTGCTGTCGGCAAAACACTCAGCGAAACGTTCGCCTATTTGTGCCATCAATACTGGATCTACTTGGTGGGTCACGAAGCTGTCGACTTTTAAGACGCCTTCACCCAAAACGCGTCCGTCAGTTTTGATGCGTTCGATTAATTCTTTCATCTTGCAGAGCTCCCCTTTAATCAATATATTTTATGCTCGGCCTTCATGATCTCCGCCATCTGTCGCCTGAAAGTCTTTCATCTACTCAGATATATGTCATAAAAAAGCGCAGACTTTTCCTTGCATAAGCAAAAAAAGTGTCTGCGCACATTTTTTGCTTATAGTCCGATATTTACGGTACCGGGTAGAGACTGTCGACCGATTACGACGATATATAAGCGGTAATTATTAAATTTTTGAAGGCTGAACCATTTATGTTGCCGAGTATAACACCGACTTTGGAAAGTCGCAACATCTTTTCATCATTTTTTCATTCTCTTTCACAGAAGCTGCAGCTTTACAAGGCGAACATTTGTTTGTATAATTATATCAATAAGTATTCTGTTTCTAAGTGCCATCGCTGACTTTTCTGCAGCTGGAATCCCATTTTAAATAGGTATTGAAAAGCTATCCTCCACCTGCTGGCTTTCTTTGATACGGAGATGAACATAATGATTACAAAACGAGGACAACTAAAAAAAAGCCGACTGATTTCAGTAGATCCGCCGTTAGTCTATTTTCAATTAAATAACGAACACTGTCTGATTGCTCGCCACGGACTCAATTTTTTTGCTGATGTCGCACCAGGTATGACTGTTGTCGTTTCCGGCAGCTACAACAAACGAGGACAATTTGTTGCCAGAGACTATGGGGTATTGGGAAAAACTAAAGTCATGATTGATTATGAGCTGAGTCCTTATCCAGCCAAGAAAAGAGGTAGCGATTTTTATGCGAGCAAGTGAACTTTTAACCGCCTTGACGCTTCCCAGCCAAGGACAAGAACTGCAACAATTACTACTCTCTATCAACGGGACACCCAAGCCTTGCAGTGGGATTGACTATCAAGGTGATCGGCTGATTCTAATAGCTGACAACAACCAGCTTCCACTACCGATGCCAAAGCTACTTACCGCACTAATGACTCATCGCCCCCTGCATTTATTCTACATGGAGGACAACGCGCTGCAGCCTATTTACGGCTTTAAAGAAGAAGGAAATGCACTAATTCTTTGAAGTATCGTAAACAGTTACCCTTAATCTAAAAAGACGACAATCTCCTTTCTATTTTTAGTAGGCGATTGTCGTCTTTTACTTGTCTATCACATTTGGCTTTGTGTCCGCAAACAATAAAAAGCGTCAGTATTGTTATTGCGGTTATTCATCAGTTTCTTTTTCTTGCTCCCGGTAATGCTCCATTTTGCGACGAAACAGCTCGCCATTAGTCGGTGGTGTATAGGTAATAGCATTCGCGCCAGCCTCAATCGTTTCTTTGATGCTATCTTCAGTGGGTCCACCAGTTGCCATAATTGCCAAATCCGGGTAGCGTTCGCGAAAATGTCGGACTGTTGCCGCCGTATCTTTTCCTGCACTGATGTTGATAATTTTGACTCCCACCGCCAACTTTTCATCAATTGGCGTATAGATAGAGGTGACAGTACTCACTACGGGAATATCCACCACCTGAGCCACCATTTTTACCGTTTCAACAGGTGTCGGGGCATTTAAAACGACGCCCAAAGATCCCTGTGCCTCGGCAAACATACTCATATATGAAGAGCGGTTTCCTTGTGTCAGTCCACCACCAACACCGGAAAATACCGGAATATCGGCAGCCTCAATAATACTTTTTGTAATCGCCGGATGCGGTGTAAAAGGATAAACCGCAATCACAGCATCGGCATCGGTATTGCGGATAATGGCGATATCTGTCGTAAAGATAATCGACTTGATTCGCTTACCAAAGATAGTAATTCCACTGGCTTCTCGAATAACAGCCGGTACCCGAACAATATCCTTTCTCAACTCAGTCATAATTTCCGGAGTTTTTTTAGCTTTTTTCTGCTCCATCGGCTCACTCCTGTTCTTACAGTCATTTTTGATCATTTGAACGATCGTATTGATCCAAGTGATATTCTTCTATCATAGCTATTATTTTATCAGCATAGGTGGGATCTGTCGCATATCCCGCCTTTTGCAAAGCCTGGGCCGCCTCTTTGTAATCTTTAGCCAGCAAGACGGGCTCGTATTTTTTAGGATCCCAATCCACTCCGTTCACAAATAAGCGGGTATGGGCATCCATTGATTCGTCCCAAGATTCATAAACTCGAAAATCACCTTTGACTGTAACCCACTGGCCGTTCAAATATTCTTGTGTTTCGAGATTTACTTTGGGCTTATCTCCGAAAGCTTTGACCCCAAAAAGATTGTTGTACTCACTGGCTAAAGTTGCTTGTCCAAAATTGGACTCCAACGCCGCCTGTCCGATAATAATACTGGGGAGAACACCATAGCCTGCCTGAAGTTCTTGGGCGTGAGGCACCAGCTTTTCAATAAATTGCTGACGGGACAACGTTGCTTCTTGCGTCGTCTCCGTTTCAGGTTTTCCAGAAAAATCGGCAAGGGTCGCCAATGAAAAAACAAAGGCGACCCCAATCAAGAGCATACCGAACAAAACCAGCGGTAGATTGAATTTTTTTTTGGATTGATAACGTCTAATTGCCATATTGTTCCCACTTTTCTGCTTCTGCAACAAACTCTTCTAGACAAAGGCCATGTGCATTCATGTATTTGGCAACATCTTTTCCAACATACCGCAAGTGCCACGGTTCGTAACTGATTTTAGTAATGGCTGTTTTATCAGCCGGGTAACGAATGACAAACCCATAATCTGCCACATGAGCTGCCAACCACTGCCCACCTTTTGTTGCTCCGTAACTCTCCTCCAAGGTCCAGGCCGGGTCACTTGCCAGCCACGATTCATCGACAACATCCACAGCCAAGCCGGTGTGATGTTCACTGTATCCCGGCCGTGTCATATCTGTCATGGTCTCGCGTTCAGCTTCTTCATCACTTTTTCCCTGACGTTTCATGCGTTCAAATTTCTCATTGAAAACAGCGGTCTGATCAGCAACTGACCGATACGCTGAGACAACAGCAATGGTAACACCAGCATCAGCCGCTCCTTGTGTCAAATCAGCAAATGAATCTGCCACACGTTTGTCCAAACGCTCACTGCTACTGATCTCAGTCAATTGTGACTCATCCATTTCATGGGCTAGTTTGTGATCTGGACCGACGAGCTGTATCCGCCAATCTGCGACCGCTATTTTAGGAAAATCTGGCGGTAGAGTTGCAGTTGCCCCTTGTTTTAAAGAATTCGTTGGACTTTCCGGCAAAAGGTCGCGCAACAACTGTGATTTTAATCTTTCTGCGTCATTTGCCACCTGTTTTTTGCCAATACTTGCACTTGAGGTAGAATCTTCGGTGGAAAATTTTTTACTTAGCGGGTCTGTTGAATCAAAAGATACAAAAGTTGTCTGTTTTTCAGTAGCAAAGCCCTCGATTCGAAAAGGCAGATCAGAAAAAGGCCAGAACCAAATCACTAAGGCCGCCCCAACAATCACCAGACCCAAACTCACGCCAACGGGAAGCTTATTGCGGATTTTACTGCTCTTCAAGGTATGTTTCCTCCAGATTTTCGTTGACCCAGTCCAAAAGCGCTACCTGTTCGCTTTCGATTTGTTGCTGGATACGAGCCGGCAAGCGGAAGCTCAGAATATCGTCAAATCCCCATTTTCCGTAATCCATCACCACTAAAAGCTCCACCATCTGTGCATTGTGATTTTCTTCTCGTTGTTTTACGGAAACCTCTGCTAATCCGGATTTCAGCCATCTTTGGGCAATTTGAGTCTTCATATGGCGATAATCTGTCACAGCAGTTGTTCTCTTTTCAGGAAAGATGATGGTTTGACGCAAAATCTTCTGCACCAGCATCCACTCATAATCACTGAAGAGATTTTTGATTTTCTGGCTCTGTTCTCCCGGTAAATTGAGACTTCCTCGCTTCCAGTTTTCCCAGGTTTCCTCAGAAATACTGAGAACCCCGTCAAAAAAGTTCTTTTCTGTCAAATATTGTTCTTTAATTGTTGAAACCAAAATTTCAATGTAAACGTCATGCATAGTCGTTCATCCTTTTCCCAAATATTCTGTCTAAAGTGGCTTGAATCACGGCTGTGACGAACAACCTCTTACTAAAGCTTCTCAATCTATTTTACTGAAATTATCTGTAAATACCAGAGTTTTGCAAAGAACTTCCCTTTTTTTTAAAGGATTGTTACACTGTAAATATGATTTGGCTTTGTTTTTTCACTTTCTTTGATTTTTGACCAGTGGTGCTTCTTAGCAAGGAAAAAATCGGCAGGAGTGGGATTTGAATAATGTCAATTCAAGTTATTTTGAGAGGAGTTTTATACGTTATGAAAAAATACAATTGGGCCATTGCCGGTACTGGTGATATCGCCCATCAATTGGCGATGACTTTTTCCAACCCAGAAAGCAATCTCTATGCTGTGTGCTCCCGAAATCAGGCGACTGCTGATCGTTTCGCCAAGCAATATGAGATTCCTGCAAGCTATGGTTCTTATGACGCCCTGTTGGCAGACGAAGCAGTGGATATCATCTACGTAGCTGTCCCTAATCGTTTCCACAAAGAATACATTCTAAAAGCCTTGACCGCAGGAAAACACGTTCTTTGCGAAAAAGCCATCACCATGGATCTGTCGGAACTAGAAGAAGTCATGGCCGTTGCCAAAGAAAAAAATCTAGTTTTACAAGAAGCCATGACCATTTTCAACATGCCTTTGTTTACCGAGTTAAAGAAGATTGCCGATTCCGGTAAATTAGGAAAACTGAAAATGATTCAAGCACCCTTTGGCAGTTATAAAGAACCAGATCCAAGCAATCGTTTCTTCAATCCGGATTTGGCTGGTGGTGCGCTGTTGGACATTGGTACCTATGCAGTCAGCTTTGTTCGTCGCTTTATGAATGCCCAGCCGCAAGTTGTAGCTAGCGATATGCTGCCTTTTTCCACCGGTGTTGATGAACAATCTGTCACAATTTTGAAAAATGCGAAAAATGAAATGGCAGCAGTCACATTAACCTTCCAAGCCAAAATGCCAAAAATCGGCATTGTCGCTTATGAAAATGGCTACATTACCGTTCCAGAATACCCCCGGGCACAAGCTGCAGAAATTTTCTATAACGATGGCACCCGCGAACACATCGAAGTCGGCGAAACCTCCCAGGCGATGAATTACGAAGTCGCCAATATGGTCGCTACTATCAACGGAGCCGAAAACACGTCTCTAGCTATGACCTATGATGCCATCTCGGCAATGGATCAGATGCTTTCTGCTTGGAAAAAATAGGCTAAAAAAGCCTGCGTAATTAGACCGCCAGTCGAATTTTCTCGATTCGGCGGTCTTTTTTAATTGCCTTAAATGGCAGCTGGTTTTTGATTGACTTCAGCAAATTCTGCCTTGATTTCGATAAAACTCGTAAAACTCTGTAAAAATTGAAACAACAGCGCCCGACTTTCAAACTCTTCCCGATCTTTTGGTAAAGGAGCCAAACGATAATTTTCATAGATTATCATAATCTTAGCCAAGATTTCCCGACCATCATTTTCTTCAGAAAAAGTTTCCGAAGTTTCTTCAAGCAGTTTCTTCAAATCAGCTACCATCTCAGCTTCTACACTGATTTGAGCCGTAAAACCAATCATGTCATTGAGCAGGCGTAATTGAGAACGTCGCATGGAAAAATACGCTTCAAAGTACTCATCCCCACTGCTCCAGCGATTGTCTCGATGGCGACTTGCTTTCTTTTGCGCTTCTCGTAAAAATTCCAGTAGATTTTGGCAGCGCTGTTCCAGCTGCGCCGCCTTTTGCGGATGATTCAAGCTTTCTGAAAGCAGCAGCAACAAACGTGCAAACATCGTTTCAGCCACCGTCTGATCTTGCCGCAATGACTTTTCAAGATCCGGCATATATAAATTAGCCGTCAAAGCCAGACCCGCACCAATTACCATCAACAAAAACTCATTGAGCAGCATACTCGATGCAAACGAAGCTTCCGCCATAAAGTGTGTAATCAATACTGAATTGACAACAATCCCATCTTCCAGCCCAAACTTGGCGGACAAAGGGATAAAAAACAGCAAGTAAACGCCAAAAGCAACTGGATTGTAGCCAATCAAGGAAAAACAGACAAATGAAATGCCAGTTGCCATCACCAGAGATAGTACCCGATTGCGGGCAATCTCCCACGAAGAACGCTTGGTGTTCCCCACGCTTAGAACAGCAATAATCCCAGCTGCCGGCGCATAAAGCAAATTCAAACTTTGTGCAATAATCATCGCCAATACCGCGCAAAGTGCGGTTTTAACTGTACGTAATCCTATTTTCAACAAGCATCTTCCTTTTCATCAGTTTTCTTCTCCATTGTACTGAAAATCGCCTAAAATTGGCAATCTAAGATCTTTTCCGCTATCATTAAAGGTAAGGATAAGGATGACCTACCAACGAAGAAAGGGAGTGATGTCCATGCATTTGGGTCGGTTTCGAATCGGTATGCGAACACTAAAAACAGCAATTGCCGTTATGATCTGCATCCTGCTCTTTCACTTCACCAACCGCGGTGAACCTCTAATCGCCGCATTGGCAGCTGTTTTTTCTTTGAGGCAAGACCTGACTACGACGGTATCCTTTGGTAAATCCCGTATCTTAGGGAATAGTCTCGGAGGCGCCTTTGCGATTTTTTACTTTTTTGTCAAACAGTTTTTCCACGAAGATTTTTTATTGGAAGTCTTTCTTTTACCATTATTGGTGGCTCTTTTAATCATCGTCTCCGATGGTATCAACAACAACGCAGGCATCATTTCGGCTATCGCTACTATGCTTTTGATTACATTGAGTGTCAGCCGTAATGAGTCAATCTATTTCGCTTTGCAGCGGGTCATTGATACATTCATCGGTACTTTTGTGGCCATCGCTTTGAATTTTTTGATTCGGCCACCAGAGCACGAAAAAGCCTCCGAAATCAAAGAAGATCTGGTGGTTCTCCAGCGTAAGGAACAGAAATTACAGCAGATGTTAGCAAAAGTCCAAGACGAGATTGCCGATCAACAAGAAGAAAAAAACAAGCCTTAGATAACCCTCGCAAGGCGAGTCTTGCAGCACGCTATATCAAAACAACACCACAGCCACTGGAGATGCTCCCGTCGGCTGCGGTGTTGTTTTTTTGGCTTTTCTTAATCTTCCAAAGCAACGTTATGGTAGACAGATTGGACATCTTCCAAATCTTCCAATACGTCGATCATTTTTTCAAATTTTTCTAAATCGTCGCCACTTAAAGTCACTTCGTTTTGTGGAATCATCTGCAGTTCAGCCACAGAAAATTCGTTGATTCCGTTTTCTTTGAGAGCTGCATCGATAGCACTGAAGTCGTCTGGCTCACCGTAAACGATGATCTGCCCGTCCTCTTCTTCCACATCACGAACATCAATGTCTTTTTCCATCAGATATTCCAAAACAGCGTCAGCATCATCACCGGCAAAGCCAAACAATGCCGTATTGTCGAACATATAAGCAACCGCACCGGATACACCCATATTGCCGCCGTTTTTACCAAATGCCGCCCGAACATCAGCAGCGGTCCGATTTACATTATTGGTCAAAGCATCCACGATTACCATTGAGCCGTTGGGACCAAACCCTTCATAGCGCAATTCTTGATAGGTCTCATCGCCGGATCCTTTCGCTTTTTCGATGGCTCGATCAATGATATGTCGAGGCACATTGTATGTTTTCGCCCGTTCAATGACAAAACGCAATTTCTGGTTTGAATGGGGATCAGGATCACCTGATTTTGCGGCAGCGTAGATCTCAATACCGAATTTGGCATAGACCCGGCTGTTCGCACCGTCCTTGGCAGTCTTTTTTGCAACGATGTTTGCCCATTTACGACCCATAATTACACTTCGCTTTCTGTAGTTGTTGTAAATTCAATAAAAATGTCCTTGTCCATTATACTTGTCTGATCGCGATCTGTGAAGAGTTTTCTATCAGATCATACACGAATTGGAATCCGTCCCACGGCTTGTTCAGGAATGCGGGGATCTGCCAACCGATAAATCTCATCTGATCGCAATGTTAACTCTTGCTGCCGGTTTTGTGCTTTTCCGACACGAGTCACAAGAGGAAACGTCAATTTTTTCTTCTGCTGGCTGAGATAACGCTGACCAATTTCAGTAAAGCCCAGTACCCGCAACTGGTTCTCCTGCCAGGCTGCTTGCATCTCTTGGTTGTTAATATCCAGCAATACGTAGCAAAACAGACGTTGCAGTCGCGTCCACGTATAGCGTTTAGATTTCACTTGCGCCATGAATTGCTGAAAATCCAGCGCCTGTTTGGCAGCTTCTATCAAGCGATGCTCCAGCCCTTCTGTCATCTGATAGATTCGTCGAAGCTCTTCCGGTTTGGCTGATAATAGTCGATAGCGCAGGTATGGCCAGAGCCCTTCCCAACTTGCAGATTGTTGCGTCAATCCCCAAGCGGTCTTCGGTGGAACGAAGCTCGAAATATCGGCACCACTGCGTACTCCTTCTCTGATTCCGGTTCCGCTGGCAAGTTGTCCTTGTCGTAGATTACTTTCATTGTATCCTGAGCCAATCCGTGGTACCGAAATTAACTTCATGGGATGAGGATAGGCTGCATTTTCTTTGGCATAAGCTAATCCCAAAATATGATTGGGGGTATCCCCTGCTAGCTGCATATCTGCAAAAAGTTGTGAATACACTTGATTCATTTTTTGCGGATAACTGAGTTTTTCATCCTGTAATTGCTGATAAGTCTGGTCAATGAGCAGCTGATTTCCCGTGACCAGATTGCCAAACTCCTGGTAGTCAAAACGGTCTTCTGCATCTGTCCCGAAGCAAAGACTCTCACAACCAATCCCTTGAAGCAGCTTGATACTGCCCCGAGCAAAAAAATCGGCAGCCTGTAATGACCAACAGAGAGGCAGCTCAATAACCAAATCGACACCGTTTTTCAAAGCGGCTTCTGTTCGCAACCATTTGTCAATAATAGCCGGCTCGCCCCGCTGTAAAAAGTTGCCACTCATACAAGCCACCACCACCTCGGCTCCTGAGCGTTTACGAGCTTGTTGAGCATGGTATCTATGTCCGTTATGAAACGGGTTGTATTCTACGATCACTCCGCATGCTTTCATTTTTTACACCTCTTCTTGAATTATAGCAGTTGCCTTAAATAGGGTACAGGCCCTTTCCAGAAAGTCTGTTTTTTTCAAAGATTGGCTGAGAAAATCCCTATCTACTTCCATCTCAAACAGTCCTTGGTCCATATCACCAAAAGGGGGATAAGAATCCTCTGATCACCTTCTGCCCAAGCGAACACTACTCAAGGTGAGCCACAAGCAAAAAAAGCCAAGGCGCTTCCATTAAAAAATAGCGGAAAGGCCTTGGCTTTTCGTTGTTGAAAATTTCAAACGCTGACTCTCCTTATACCCAGAGCAATGTTCCTTCTATGGAAACTAACACAAAATTGTCCCACCGATTTGTACCATATATTTTCGTGCTGAACACGATGAACTGTTCGCCATTAACACTTGAAAATGATTGATATCGCCGCTCTTTTCCTTGCCTTTTATCTTCTATTTGAGAAAATTACTCAGCTTCGTTCGTGAGCTCGAAAAAGTCTGCGACGGATCGTCAGGACACAGCCAACGGTGATTCCGCTGATTGTCAACAACAAGGTAAATAGCAGCAGCCACCTCAGCTGATTACTGACAGGAAGTCCGCCGAGAATCAAGCCAATAATCCCCAATGCTGAGAATGCGTAGCTTTCATATTTTCGACTTTCTTTTACCATCGTATACCGAGACAAGCTCCAAGCTTCTTTATTCCGACCACCAGTCACCACCGGCAAATAAGGCAGTAGAAGCCCTAAGAAAATGAATACCGATGACACAAAGACAAACAGCAGGTGATTTTTTCCGACGGGAAGCTGATAAAGGTCTTGAACTCCGGTTCCCGCAACATAAACTGCCGTTACACTCATACCGTTCAATACTAATAGAATCAATATTCTGAGAACTGGGACTTCTTCTGTTGGTTGTTTTGTCGCTCTTGCCGTGGCAGCTTCCAATACTGTACCAATAATCAATACAATCACAGGTAGAAAAAGCAGGTGATATTTACTGCCAAAACTTTCATAATTGCCTACTAATCGATAATGAAGGACCACTTGATCTGAAAGCAGCGGCAACATAAAAATGCTGATTAGCAGTGGCAGACCCGTTAAAAACTTCAACATTTTCTTCATAACAGCTCCCCCCCTCATTTTTTATTCAAAATACTCAATATTTTTCTATTAATTAAAATTATAAAGTGATTTTTCATCTCTTTCATGCACCACGCCCCAAAAAGAAAGACCTTTAGAAAATATTTAACAGCACAGAATTACTGCTGAACAAAACTCCTTCTCGTTGCGGATTTTTCAGAATTGACAAAAAAACTACCCACCAGAATTGGTGAGTAGTCAAGAAAATCATCAAATTTGCTTACTTTTTATGATGGAACAGCAGGTAAGCAGGTTTCCCTTGTCAATCGAGGTCGGCACCGTTTGAAGCAATCACACGTTGGTACCAGTAGTAGCTATCTTTTTTGTAACGTTTCAAACTGCCTTCTTGTGTTTCATCTTGATCAACATAGACAAAACCATAGCGCTTTTGATAACCGTTCAACCAGCTGAGTAAGTCCGTGTAAGACCAAGTGCAGTACCCCAATACATTACAGCCTTCCGCAATAGCGTCACCCACTGCCGCTACGTGATCTTTCAAGTACTTGATTCGATACTCGTCATGGATCTCGTTTTCAGAGGTAATCTTATCGTATTCCCCTAAGCCATTTTCCGTGATCAGAATCGGCAGACGATAGCGGCTAGTAATCCGACGCAAGGCAATGTGGATACCCATCGGATCGATTTCCCAATCCCAATTGGTACGATCGACATAAGGATTCTGGACTTTTTTGTAGAGTCCGGGAATCCCAGACTCTTCGGAACTGCCTTTTTTACCGGTAGTGTTCATCTTTCCTTGACCAACACCGTCGATTGGGTTGAATTTGTTCGTGGCTGTCTGATAGTAGTTCATTCCCATGAAATCCGGTTTAGCTGAACGCAAAAGCGCCATATCTCCTTCTTCAATCGTCGGAGCCACGCCGCGTTTTTTCAGCAGGTCCATCACAGCGATAGGATATTCACCCCAAGCGTAGATATCCATCCACCAATGTGCCATCAAATCTTCAGCATTTTCAGCCGCCAACACATTTTGGGGATCACTATCAAAAGCATAGTTTGGCGTGTAAGCAAAACTCGGCCCGATTTGACCAGGCATTTTCATCTCGTGGAATTTATTAATAACTGAAGCATTGACCAGATTGGCAATGTGATTGGCTTCATACATCCGTTTCTCATCAGTCACACCAGGCGGATGCGCAGCCAGCATATACCCCAATTGAATAAAGACATTCTGTTCGTTCAGACTTACCCAATAGTGAACTTTCCCTTTGAAGGTTTCAAAGAGAACTGTCGCATAATTAACAAAGTCGTCAATGATTTTACGAGATTCCCAGCCGCCATATTCTTCCTGCAATGCTTTTGGCAGGTCCCAATGATACAAAGTCAGGACTGGTTCGATACCGTTTTCAATCAGTTCATCCACTAATCGAATATAAAAATCTAACCCTGCTCGATTAACTTTTCCGCGACCTTCTGGAAAGATTCGTGTCCAGGCAACTGAGAAGCGATAAGCTTTCAGGCCTTGTTCCTTCATCAAGGCAATATCTTCTTTGTACCGGTGGTAATGATCTACCGCCAAGTCACCATTTGTAGCTTTAAAAGTCTTTCCGGGAATCCGCACAAACTCATCCCAGACGGACGGCCCTTTGCCATCTTCAGCCCAAGCACCTTCCACTTGGTAAGCTGCAGATGCCGAGCCCCAAAGAAAATCCTTTGGAAAAACAGATTTTTCTGTCAAGAGTACCCCTCCTTAAATGATTCCTTCGACAGGCAATCGCTGCCTGCCATCATTAAGAAGTATAACAAATAACTAGGCTGAAAGGCACCCAAAAACCTTTGGTAGACAAATTCTGGTTGACTATTTCACCCTTTTCGCTGCTCTTCTCAAAAAAAGCCCCATCTATTAGTCAAGTATAGAAACTGCAAATAAAAAAAGGTACCGAAGCCGCGTCGCTCCGATAACCTCCACTACTAAAACAAGTGACTAAATCTCTTTAGAAAACGTCCCATCCTTTTTGCGATCTGCCATTGCCCGCTCAATTGTGCGATCCACTAAAATTGATTGTGCATCCACTACATGATACGGATGACCGGTGGCAAACTCTTCCATCAAAGACAATTCCGTACAGCCTAAAACCACGCTGTCACAGCCGTAGGTTTCCACTGTATCAAATAAAATCTCATAATAAAGATCCTTATTCAGGAAATCTTGCTCTTTAATGTCACGGTAGATTAAATCGTTGACCTTTTTTTGCAACTGCGGCTTAGGAATCATCACTTCAAAGCCAGCCTGCTTCAACTCACGTTCGTACACACCAGCTTTCACACTGCCTTCTGTTCCCAAAAATGCCACCTTGCCGCCTTTTTGTTGGCGTTTCAGCTCTAAAGCAGCCTCTCGCGGCATATGCAAAATTGGAATCTCCGTCGCTTCTTGCAGCGTGTCAAAAAAATAGTGAGCCGTATTACAGGTCAACACGATAAAATTAGGCTGCAGCAGATTCTGCTTAGCAATATCGTCCAACAAAAACGGCAAGGGATCCTTTGCATGCTGCGGATCCAAAATAGCCGCTGTTCGATCAGGAACCGTTGCATGGTTAAACAACACATAGTTCAAATAGTCCTGGTCTTTATGAGTCACAGTCCGATGATTCAGGATCCGTACGAAACTTTCGGTAGCCAGCGTACCCATCCCACCTAAAATACTAAAAAAGTTTTCCACCTGACATTCCTCTTTCCTGCTAAAGTCACAAAGAGTACCCATGTATCTTACTCTTTATCGTTTTTTCAATACCGCTATCATACCATAGCAAAAGCGCAAAGCAAGGCTTTACGCTTTATACCAGGTGACCTTTATCTTCCCTTAGAAAAAATTTCAGGCCTATTCAGCTTTTTTCAAAACACGCTTCAAATATTGTCCCGTATAACTTTCCGGCAGTTTGGCAATTGCTTCCGGCGTTCCAGTCCCAAGAATGGTTCCACCACCGTCCCCGCCTTCCGGTCCAAGGTCAATCACCCAATCCGCAGATTTGATTACATCCAAATTGTGTTCGATTACCAACACAGTATTGCCGGCATCGGCCAATCGTTCCAACACTTTCAACAGTCGGGCGATATCATCGGTGTGCAAACCAGTAGTCGGTTCATCTAAAATGTAAAAGCTCTTGCCATTGGAATTTTTGTGAAGTTCGCTGGCTAATTTCATCCGTTGGGCTTCCCCACCGGATAACGTTGTCGCAGGCTGCCCCAAAGTAACATAACCCAAACCAACATCCACGATGGTTTGGAGCTTTCGGTGGATTTTAGGAATATGTTTGAAAAATTCCACCGCATCTTCTACAGTCATGTCCAAAATCTCGGAAATATTCTTCCCTTTATAATGGACTTCTAACGTTTCAGAATTGTATCGTTTCCCATGACAAACTTCACAAGGTACGTAGACATCTGGCAAAAAGTGCATCTCAATCTTGATGATTCCGTCACCTTTACAGGCTTCACAACGGCCGCCCTTGACGTTGAAACTAAAACGTCCTTTCTTATAACCACGTATTTTGGCTTCATTGGTCTTAGCGAACAAATCGCGAATATCGTCAAAAACGCTGGTATAAGTCGCTGGATTACTTCGTGGGGTCCGCCCGATAGGACTTTGATCGATATCAATGATTTTTTCAATTTTTTCATAGCCGCTAATTTTCTTAAAGCGTCCAGGTTTATTAGAGTTGCGATTGATCTTTTGCGCCAATGCCTTTTTTAGGATTTCATTGACCAAAGTAGACTTACCAGAACCGGATACGCCCGTTACTGCAGTGAATTTTCCAAGAGGGAAATCAACACTGATATTTTTCAGGTTATTTTCTGTCGCCCCAGTAACAGTAACCTTCTCACCATTTCCTTTACGCCGCTCTTTAGGAATCGGAATCTGCTTTTTCCCTGACAAATATTGACCAGTGATCGAATCAGGTACCTGTTCGACTTCTTTTGGCGTCCCCGCAGCAATAATTTGCCCGCCCTGAGCACCCGCACCAGGACCCACATCAATTAGATAATCAGCCGCTCGCATCGTATCTTCGTCATGCTCAACTACAATCAGCGTATTGCCGAGATCCCGCATTTTTCTCAGGGAAGCCAACAAGCGATCGTTGTCTCGTTGATGCAACCCGATGGAAGGCTCATCTAAGATATACAGTACCCCCGACAAATTTGAACCAATTTGAGTTGCTAACCGAATTCGCTGCGCCTCTCCACCTGATAAGGTTCCCGCAGCGCGACTTAAGGTTAAATAATCCAAACCAACATTGCGTAAGAAATTCAACCGATCGTTGATTTCTTTAACAATTGGTGAAGCGATGGTTTGCTCTTGCTCTGTCAATTTCAAGCCGGACACAAAGGCCAATGAATTGTCGATCGCCAACTCACTGATTTCACCAATATTTTTGCCGTTCACTTGAACAGACAAAGCTTGCGGATTCAAACGGTACCCGTGACAAGCCTGACAAGTCAGCTCTGTCATGTACAAACGCATCTGTTCTCGAGTAAAGTCACTGTTGGTTTCATGATAACGACGTTTGATATTCGTTAAAACTCCTTCAAAAGGCACTTCAACGTCTCGCACTCCGCCAAAATCATTCTCATAGTGAAAATGGAAGACCTCCCCATTAGAGCCGTATAAAACAATTTCACGTTGCTCTTCTGGAAGCTTTTCAAAGGGCGTATCCATGTCAATACCAAAGCTGTCACACGCTTGCCGCAGCAATTCCGGATAATACTGAGAACTAATAGGATTCCAGGGAAGAATGGCGCCTTCTTTCAATGTTTTCGTCTGATCTGGTATCACGAGATCCACGTCGACTTCCAATTTTATACCTAACCCGTCACATTCAGGACAGGCCCCAAATGGAGCATTGAAAGAAAACAAACGCGGTTCCAATTCCCCAACGGTAAATCCGCAATAAGGACAAGAGTAATGTTCACTGAAAAGCATTTCTTCATGCCCGATCACATCGACTACAGCATATCCTTTTGCCAAATGCAGTGCGGTTTCAAAAGAGTCAAACAAACGTGAACGAATGCCTTCTTTCACAACAATCCGGTCAATTACAATGGAGATTTCATGCTTGCGGTTTTTTTCCAACTCAGGTACTTCTGTAATTTCATAAATCTCACCATCCACCCGCACGCGGACATAACCTTCCCGTTGAATCATTTCGAAAACTTTCTTATGCTGCCCCTTTTTCTGGTAAACAACTGGCGCCAATATCTGGATTTTCGTGCGATCCGGCAGTGCCATTACAGCATCAACCATTTGTTCGACAGATTGACTGGTAATTTCAATATGGTCGTTAGGACAAATTGGGTGGCCGACCCGGGCATACAGCAGCCGCAAATAATCATTAATCTCAGTCACTGTTCCGACGGTAGAACGAGGATTTTTACTGGTGGTTTTTTGATCGATGGAGATTGCCGGACTCAAGCCATCAATGCTGTCCACATCAGGTTTGTCCATCTGTCCCAGAAACTGTCGAGCGTAGGCAGAGAGACTCTCTACATAGCGTCGCTGCCCTTCTGCGTACAATGTATCAAATGCCAATGAACTCTTTCCTGATCCGGATAAACCAGTCACAACGACTAATTGGTCCCTTGGAATCGTCACGTCGATGTTCTTCAAATTATGTGCTCTGGCACCGTGAATCACTATTTTATCATTTGCCATGTGGGGCCTCCTTTAAAAATAGCTGTCGCGACAATTATGGCTGCGTCACTAGCCGTAACTGTCGGCAGAAAGCAGACCCAAAGCAACTCTTTTCACCTTAGCTAGTCGCTTTCTGGGTCTATTGTCTTTTTTATGATGAACACTTTACAATGCTGCCTTCAACTCCAAAATAGTATCTCGCAAGGTCGCGGCAGTTTCGAAGTCCAATGCTTTGGCAGCATCTTTCATTTCTTTTTCCAACTTCAAGATCAAAGTTTCCCGATCTTCTTTACTCATGTCTTCATAGTCTGCCAAAGTCATGTAGTTTTCTTCATCTTCAGCAACTTTGGTAATGGCAATCAAATCACGAATTTCCTTGATGATCGTCTTAGGCACGATCCCGTGCTCTTCATTGTATTTCTGTTGAATACTGCGACGTCGGGCCGTTTCATCCATCGCTCGTTGCATGGAATCTGTGATTTTATCTGCATACATAATGACCTTGCCTTCTGAATTACGGGCAGCCCGGCCGATCGTTTGCACTAAGGAACGTTCACTTCGCAAAAATCCTTCTTTGTCAGCATCCAAAATCGCTACCAGCGATACTTCCGGCACATCGAGACCTTCTCTAAGCAAGTTGATCCCCACCAAAACGTCAAATTCTCCTAGACGCAGATTGCGGATGATTTCTGTTCGCTCCAGAGTCTTGATGTCACTGTGCAAGTATTTGACTTTGATTCCCAGTTCTTTCAAGTAATCCGTTAAATCCTCTGACATTTTCTTCGTCAGAGTAGTGATGAAGACCCGTTGATCTTTTTCTGTCCGCTCATTGATCTCACCGACCAGATCATCAATTTGCCCCATGATTGGTCTGACTTCAATCTCTGGATCCAATAATCCAGTTGGTCGGATAATCTGCTGAACAACCGTATCTGTCTGGGATTCTTCATATGGTCCCGGTGTTGCAGAAACATAGACAATTTGGTTGACGTGTTCTTCAAATTCCTCCAAACGCAATGGCCGGTTATCCAGAGCAGAAGGCAAGCGGAAACCATAATCCACAAGCATCTGTTTGCGGGCCCGGTCACCGTTATACATTCCCCGCACTTGAGGCATAGTTACATGGGATTCATCGATAACAATCAAAAAGTCTTCCGGAAAGAAATCAATCAGTGTATAAGGGGGTTCCCCTTCTTTGCGGCCATCCATGTGGCGGGAGTAGTTTTCAATGCCGGACGTGTAGCCCATCTCCCGCAGCATCTCGATATCATAATTGGTCCGCTGTTCCAGTCGTTGGGCCTCCAACAGTTTGTTTTCACTGCGCAGCACTTGCAAACGTAAGGCCAGCTCATTTTGAATACTTTCGATGGCGTGTTCCAAGTGATTTTCATCTGTCACAAAGTGAGTAGCCGGAAAAATAGAAACATGTTCGGTTTCTGCGAGAATTTCGCCGGTCAACGCATCCACTTCGCGAATTCGATCAATCTCGTCACCGAAGAACTCTACTCGCAGGGCACGTTCATCTCGAGAAGCTGGGAAAATTTCTACCACATCGCCGCGAACCCGAAAGCGCCCCCGTTGAAAATCAATGTCATTACGTTCAAATTGAATATCAATCAACTGACGCAGCAATTGATCGCGACTCGTTTCCATACCCACTCGCAAAGAAACCACTTGTTTTTGATATTCCATCGGTGAACCCAACCCGAAAATACAAGAAACAGAAGCGACAACCACCACGTCATTGCGCTCCAATAACGCACTGGTAGCCGAGTGACGAAGCTTGTCAATCTCATCATTGATACTGGAGTCTTTTTCAATATAAGTATCAGAAGAGGGCACATAGGCTTCTGGTTGATAATAGTCATAGTAGCTGACAAAGTATTCGACTGCGTTATTGGGGAAGAATTCTTTGAACTCACCATAGAGTTGTCCCGCCAATGTTTTGTTGTGGGCGATAATCAGTGTCGGCTTATTGACTTCTTTAATCAAATTGGAAATCGTGTAGGTTTTCCCTGTCCCGGTAGCACCTAAGAGGATCTGAGCTTTTTTTCCCGCCACTACCCCATCCACCAATTGATGAATGGCCTCCGGTTGATCGCCGGCAGGCTGGTACTTGGAAACCAGTTCAAACCGTCTGGTCGTATCTCTGTCGATCATCCCAACACACTCCTTTAAATTCATTGGATTCTACTTAAGTGTAAGCTCTTCTTTGTGGAAAACAAAACAAGAGCACTTCAACTAAAATATTGTACCATACCGAACATATTTTCGCTATTTTTACAATCTTCCTGTTACCTGTCTTTAGAGTTTTTTTAAGTGACACTTGCAAGCTTAGTGTCATGTTTTATTACACGAACAGTGAGGATTCCTCGTTTTTCTTTCCTTTTTTAGGATCAGACCTTGCACAAAACCCGTCACAGAATTTATAATACTCATTAGATTCTTTTTCTTGGGACACTTTTTTTACGTTATACTTTCAGTGATATCCGTGAAAAAACGCTGCTATAGCACGCACCAGGGAGAAAGCATCGCAAATTAAACTACGGAGGTTGTGTTATGAAACCAAAGAAAGCTTTTCTGACAACATTGCTATTCTTGTCAGGAATCCTGACATTCGGTTGGGGGTCACTTTCAGTCCAGGCGGAAGAAACTTATCAGATCGGCACGGACCTCACCTTCCCACCTTTTGAATTTCAAAACGAAGACAATGAATACGTCGGAATTGACGTCGACTTATTGAAAGCCATTGCTGCAGATCAGGGTTTCGAAGTGAACCTGCGCCCTTTAGGCTTTGACAGTTCTATCCAGGGCGTCCAATCCGGCCAGTTGGATGGAATGATTGCCGGCATGAGCATCACCGAAGAGCGCAAGAACAACTTTGATTTCTCGGATTCTTATTTTGACAGTGGGATTCAGATGGCAGTTGCAAGTAAAGACGATACCATCAAGACTTATGAGGATTTACAAGGCAAGACAGTAGCTGCCAAAGTCGGAACTGAAAGCGCAACGTTCTTACAGGACAATCAAGAAAAATATGGCTATACCGTCAAAAACTACGACGCTGCCGATGCGTTGTATAACGCTTTGACCAGTAATAAAGTGCAAGCAATCTTCGATGATTACCCGGTTTTGGGCTACGCCATCAGCAATGGCCAACCCCTCAAATTAGTGGGTGATCCTCAAAAAGGAAATGCCTATGGATTTGCCGTCAAAAAAGGTACCCATCAGGAGCTGCTGAAAAAGTTTAATGCTGGTTTAGCAAAAATGAAATCCGACGGCACGTATCAAAAAATTGTCGATAAATACATTGCTTCTGGCTCGACTGAGAAAAAAGCAGACGAATCTACTTTTTTCGGATTATTGCAAAATAATTGGCAAGCGCTCTTAAAAGGATTGGGTAAAACTATCGCATTGGCGCTGATTTCCTTTGCTTTAGCAACTATCTTAGGAATCATTTTTGGTCTGTTCAGCGTTTCGCCAGTCAAAGCTCTGCGAACCTTCACCGGACTCTATGTCGATTTGATCCGAGGTATTCCTATGATGGTATTGGCAATTTTCATCTTCTTCGGACTACCCTTCAACATCCCTGATTTCACTGCCGGAGTCATCACTTTGACATTGAATGCCAGTGCCTATATCGCAGAATTGGTACGAGGCGGAATCAACGCGGTGCCTAAAGGACAGATGGAAGCTTCCCGCAGTTTGGGTCTTTCTTACACTCGTACCATGCAGAAGATCATCTTGCCTCAAGCTGTCAAAATTATGATCCCCTCCTTCGTCAATCAATTTGTCATCACACTGAAGGACACTACAATAATTTCTGTCATCGGGGTCGCAGAATTGCTGCAAACAGGTAAAATCATTGTCGCCCGTACTTCTCAAAGTACCTATACGTATTTAATCATCGCTTTGATTTATCTGGTAGTCATTACTAGTTTGACCCGCCTGGCCAGACAATTGGAAAAGAAAGGAGCCTGAGTTATGACTGAAAAAATCGCAGTGAAACACCTTGTAAAAAAATACGGCAGCAACACGGTTTTAAATGACATCTCCATCGATATTCAAGAAGGTGAAGTCGTCTGTATTATCGGCCCATCCGGTTCCGGTAAAAGTACTTTTCTGCGTTGTTTGAATCGGCTGGAAAAGCCCAGCAGCGGCCAAATTATTATTGACGGTGCGGATTTGATGAACAAACAGACCAACATCAATCAAGTTCGTCAGCACATTGGTATGGTCTTCCAACATTTCAATTTGTTTCCCCATTTGACAGTTCTTGAAAATATCACACTGGCTCCGACTGATCTCAACAAAATGAGTAAAGAAAAAGCTGAACAAAAGGCTCTCTCACTACTGGAAACTGTTGGCTTGGCAGATAAGCAGGCTGCAAAGCCCGGCAGCCTCTCCGGTGGTCAAAAACAACGGGTGGCTATCGCCCGTGCCTTAGCAATGAATCCGGATATTATGCTCTTTGACGAACCTACTTCGGCACTGGATCCTGAGATGGTAGGAGATGTTTTAAATGTCATGAAAAAACTGGCTCATAAAGGCATGACCATGGTGATTGTTACCCATGAAATGGGGTTTGCCAAGGAAGTGGCCGACCGAGTTCTCTTTTGCGATGGTGGTGTCTTTTTAGAAGACGGGACTCCAGATGAAGTCTTTAATAACCCTACCAATCCTCGTACACAAGACTTCTTGGACAAGGTCTTAAACATCTAAATTTCTTTCACGATAGTTAGACAACAAAAGAGCTTGCAACCGAATTAGGCTGCAAGCTCTTTTATTGTATTGTCTCGAATGCTGTCACTAATTCCGTTGCTCCGACTCCAACTGGAATGTGATTTCCAGCTTGTGCTGTTGCCAGGATAGCCGGTATCAGTTTTTCTGCTACTGGGATTTCTGATAAACGCAGGCCGATTTCATCACAAGTAACCGGCATCCCAATCGTTTTCAACAACTCTCGATAACTGTCAAACTCATCTACACTACCTTCAGCCGCTAACTGAAGCAGTAACCCCACCGAGACGATCTCGCCATGCGCAGCCTTGACGCCATAACGAACATCTCCCATTATGACGTTATGAAAACCATGGGCAAGGCTCAGTCCACCGTTTTCAAAGCCGAGACCGCTCAACAATATGTTCGCTTCAACGACTGCTTCAAAAGCTGGGGTCAACAAACCCTGCTTGTGATCTGCCAACGCTTGCTGTGCACTCTCTAAAAGAACAGTTCGACATTTTTCAGCAATTGCCAATGATGCTAGTGTCGGTTTATCACCAGTCGTATTGTTGCCACCATCCTTAAAGACAGCTCGCGCCTCAATATAAGTTGACAACCCATCAGCGATGCCTTGTGCCAGCATCTTTTTAGGTGCTGCCAAAATCACCTTCGTGTCCACTAGCAGAATTTCGGGATTAGTCGGGTAATAGTCATATCTTTGAAAAATCCCCTTGTCATCATAAATTACTGAAATTCGAGAAGTCGGCGCGTCCATAGAAGCGGCGGTTGGCAATACTGCGATGGGTAGAGCTGCTTCGTAGGCTAAGGACTTGGCCAAATCAATCCCTCGACCACCACCCAGTCCGATAACAAAACATCCTTCTTTTTGATAGTTCAGCGCTCGTTTTCTTGCTTTTTCTGCATCCAAGCTATCCACCAGATAGAAGTCACTTTGTATGCCGTTTGCTGCAAGATCGCCAGCCAATGTGTCGCCAAAGTGCGCTTTGACAAAGCCGTCCGTCACAATGATTCCATAATTTCCTAAACGTCGAAGTTGTCCTAGTTGAGTTTTGAAGACATCTGGCCCTTGAATATAAGTTTGCGGACTAGAAAACCTGCGTATCACATCATCGCCTCCTTTATTTTATTCAAGAATAGCAAAAAAAGACGCCCGACCCAAGAAAAATTTGGG
Source organism: Enterococcus infantis (assembly GCF_049166715.1). Taxonomy (NCBI): domain Bacteria; kingdom Bacillati; phylum Bacillota; class Bacilli; order Lactobacillales; family Enterococcaceae; genus Enterococcus; species Enterococcus infantis. Next base: position 220,543 of record NZ_JBMHFB010000008.1, read on the forward strand.
CGGCCGTCTACTCTTTATTTCTTCTTACCGCTAAACGCATCCTTCATTTTGTCAAAAAAACCTTCTGCATGCTGCTCGTCAATCTTGCTGCCGGAAACCTCAGCAAACTGCCGTAACGCTGCTTTTTGTTCTTCACTCAAGTTTTTCGGTGTGATTAACTTCACTTTGACCTGCTGATCCCCGTTACCGGTTCCCCGCAATTTCGGAGCACCCTTGCCTCGTAAGCGGAAATTAGTACCTGTTTGAGTACCCGCCGGAATCTTCAGCTTCACATCTCCATGAACAGTGGGTACATTGACCTCGTCTCCCAAAGCCGCTTGCACAAAGTTCAACGGCAGCTCGTAATAAATCTCGGCACCGTCACGATCGAAGATATCACTTTCTTCCACCCGGAATACCACATACAAATCGCCATAAGGGCCGCCATTCATACCAGCTTCCCCTTGGCCGGAAAGACGCATCTGCTGACCTTCTTCCACACCAGCAGGTACAGTTACTTTGACTTCATGGGCCCGTTTTTCATGGCCAGTCCCGTGACAAGTTTCGCAAGGATCCTTGATTTCTTTCCCTGTCCCATGGCAGACATCACAGGTTTGTCGGCTCATGACGCGTCCAAGAGGAGTTTGTCGTTCAACATTGATCTGACCGGAACCGCCACACTTAGAACAAGTCACGGGCTGGGTGCCAGGCTTGGCACCGTTTCCGCCACAAGTATGACACGTCTCTTCCCGATTGTATTTCACGGTTTTTTCAACGCCGAAAATCGCCTCTTCAAACTTTAGATTGACGGAATACTGTAAATCCGCTCCCTGACGAGGGGCATTTGGATTCGCCGTACGACCGCTCCCACCAAAGAAGGACTCAAAAATATCTTCGAAACCACCGAATCCCCCACCGGAAAATCCGCCGAAATCGCCGTATCCACCGCCGTAACCGCCACCACCATAGTTAGGGTCTGTCCCGGCATGGCCGTACTGATCATAGGCTGCCCGCTTTTGAGGATCGCTGAGGATCTCATATGCTTCTGAAATTTCTTTAAATTTTGTTTCAGCGTCCGCTTCCTTGTTGATATCTGGATGGTATTGTTTGGAAAGCTTGCGGTATGCTTTTTTTATTTCATCATCCGTTGCCCCTTTTGCGACTCCCAGGACTTCGTAATAATCTCGTTTCTCTGCCATTGGCTTTCCTCCTGCTTCTTTATCAGCTTGCGACAGTCAGCATACAAACTAATCTGCTCACTTTCGTTACATCTGGCACCTTGACGAAAAGACAGCCAGGTATTGCCACAAAAACTGACAACTGCTTTGTTTCTGCACTCGTGTATTCTAACATATTCGACTCGTAAGCTGAACCCGTTTTGCAAAGTTTTAATGCTTCCTGTCATCTGATTTCTCCCGCAAAAAAGCCAAAGTTTCAAAAACTTTGGCTTTCTGGCTTTCGGCAAAAGCCGTATGAAAATGTTCATCAAACACAATAACTGCTACTCATTAAAGACTAGCTTGGGACCGGTTTGCTGCTTACTTGTCGTCGCCGTCAACTTCTTCAAAGTCGGCATCAACCACATCATCTGCGCCACCTTGTGCTTGTTGGGCAGCTTCAGGATTTTCTTGCGCTTGTTGTTGCGCCGCTTGTTCATAAAGTTTCACGGTCAGATTTTGTACAATTTCATTCAAGGCATCCCGTTTGGTCTTCATTTCTTCCAAATTGTTGGCTTCAACAGCAGCTTTCAATTCGTCACGGGCATCTTCAGCCTTTTTGACTTCATCGGCATCCACTTTGCCTTCCAACTCTTTCAATGTTTTGTCAACTGAGAAGAGCAGGGCATCTACATCGTTACGCAAATCTGCTTCTTCTTTGCGTTGCTTATCAGCTTCCGCATTGGATTCTGCATCTTTGACCATCCGTTCGATTTCTTCATCTGATAAACCTGAAGAAGATTTGATGGTAATCTTTTGTTCTTTTTGAGTACCCAAATCTTTGGCAGAAACATTCACGATCCCGTTTTTGTCGATATCAAATGTAACTTCGATTTGTGGGATACCACGAGGTGCTGGTGGAATATCCGTCAGTTGGAAGCGTCCCAACGTCTTGTTGTCAGCTGCCATTGGACGTTCCCCTTGCAACACATGAATATCTACGGCTGGTTGGCTATCAGCGGCGGTTGAGAAGACTTGTGATTTAGAAGTTGGAATTGTCGTATTGCGGTCAATCAATTTAGTGAAGACACCACCCATTGTTTCAATACCCAATGACAACGGCGTAACATCCAACAGTACCACGTCTTTAACATCACCAGTGATTACGCCACCTTGGATGGCAGCACCCATTGCAACAACTTCGTCAGGGTTCACAGATTTATTTGGTTCTTTGCCAGTTTCTTTACGCACTGCATCCACCACTGCTGGGATACGAGTCGAACCACCCACCAGGATAACTTCGTCGATTTCAGATTGTGACAAGCCGGCATCTTTCAGCGCTTGCCGTACAGGAACTTTCGTGCGTTCAACTAAGTCGGCGGTGATTTCATCAAATTTGGCACGAGTCAATGTCATTTCCAAATGCAATGGTCCTGCTTCACCAGCTGTAATAAATGGCAGGCTAATTTGAGTTGATGTTACACCGGACAAATCTTTTTTCGCTTTTTCCGCTGCATCTTTTAACCGTTGCAAGGCCATTTTGTCTTGTGACAAGTCAATGCCGTTTTCTTTTTTGAATTCTGCAACCATGTAATCAATGATCTTGTTGTCAAAGTCATCCCCACCAAGGTGGTTATCACCAGCAGTAGACAAGACATCAAAGACCCCATCACCCAATTCCAGGATGGAAACGTCGAAGGTACCGCCACCAAGGTCAAATACTAAGATTTTTTCATCTCTGTCGGTTTTGTCCATCCCGTATGCCAACGCTGCGGCAGTAGGTTCATTGACGATACGTTCAACTTCCAAACCGGCAATTTTACCAGCATCTTTGGTTGCTTGACGTTGGGCATCGTTGAAGTAAGCAGGTACAGTGATAACCGCTTTTTCAACTTTTTCACCGAGGTAATCTTCTGCAAAACCTTTCAGGTATTGCAAGATCATAGCAGAAATTTCTTGTGGTGTGTAAGACTTGCCTTCCACTTCAACTTTGTAGCCTGCTTCACCCATGTGACGTTTAATCGAAGCGACTGTATTCGGGTTCGTTACAGCTTGACGTTTAGCAACTTCCCCCACTTGAATTTCACCATTTTTGAAAGAAACCACAGATGGTGTTGTCCGGTTGCCTTCTGGATTGGCGATAATTTTAGCTTCGCTGCCTTCCAAAACAGCAACTGCTGAGTTTGTTGTACCTAAGTCGATACCGATGATTTTGCTCATAGTAATAATCTCCTTTGTAAATAAAGTTTAATTTTGAAAAGTAATCAGATTACTTGGATCTGCTTTTTCTAGTTCCTCACTGAGCGACGATGACCATCGCTGGGCGCAATACGCGATCATGGAGTTTGTACCCTTTTTGGAAAACCTCTACTATTGTATCAGCAGGAGTTTCTTCTGATGCAGGCACGATTTGTACCCCGTGATGGATATTAGGATCATAAGGGGTTCCCTTTTCAGCAGGTACTTCTTCGATTCCTTCTTCTTTCAGCCCGTTCAGCAGGCTTTCAAGTACCATTTCTACTCCTTTTTTCAATCCGGCACCTTGGTCATCTGAGACCTCAGTCATCAGCGCCCGTTCCAAATTATCAATTGAAGGGAGGAGTTTTTTGGCTAAGTCTTGAGAACGATATTTTTGTAGCGTTTCTCGCTCCAGACGATTCCGTTTTGTCATATTGGCGATCTCCGCTTGCGCTCGCAAGTATTGATCTTCCAATGCCTCTTTTTCAGCCGTCACTTTAGCCAGTTCTGACTGTTCTTCTACAGCTTCGTCTTTTTCAGTTTCAGCTGTCTCTAACTCTTTTAGTTCAGCGACTTCTTCGTTAAACTCTTGCTCTTTTTCTGACACGTCGTTACTTCCCTTCTTAAGTCTTCGTCAGCTCCAGTCAAGGTCACCCTCTAAGGAACGGTAATAATCTCCTAGTTTTGAAGCCAGCTCATGACGAAATGCGTCGATCAAGCCAAACATTCGGGAATATTGCATGCTGGTTGGTCCCAACAAAGCAATCGTTCCTTGACCATGTCCGTCGATCTCATAAGACGCTTGAATCAAGCTCATGTTTTGAAACAATTGATTGCCCAGCTCGTTGCCGATACGGATCTGAATGCCTTGACTTTCTGGCAGTAACAGCTGGTTTAGCTCTTCCGGATCTTTCATCAATGTATACATCAATTTGAATTGCGTAACATCATTCGATCCTTCAAAATCCAGCAGATTCATCCGCCCGCCAACAAATACCTTTTCTTCGAAAGCTTGACCCAACATCGTATCAAACAAGGTCAAGATTCCTTCCGTCGTCTGAAAGTATTTGTGGAGGATCATTGGAATTTCGGTCCGCAGACGATGATAAACGGTGATTAGTGATTCTCCCACCAGTTTGTCATTGATAATCCGAACCATCTTCTCCAAATCTTCTCCAGAGACAGAGACTGGTATCGTGAAGACTTGGCTTTCAACGTTTCCTTTGTCCGTCACAATGATGGCAATCACCTGACGGTTGTTAAGAGGTACGATTCGAAAACCGGTCAACTTACGCTCTTTGACATCCGGACCCAGCGACAAGGCCGTGTAACTGGTCAGCTGCGAGAGAATGTCCGCAGACTGTTGAATGATTTCATCGATTTCATGAAACTCACCGCCAAATGATCGGCGGATCGTCTGCATCTCCCGTTTCTCAACCCGTCCAGGTTTCAGCAGGTGGTCCACATAAAACCGATACCCTTCAATAGAAGGAACCCGTCCCGATGAAGAATGCGTTTTTTGCAAAAGGCCCTGTTCCTCCAGAGCTTTCATCTCGTTGCGAATTGTCGCAGAACTGGCTTCGATGCCCTCTTCCATCAGTTTTTTCGAACCTACCGGCTGTCCGGTCTGTGTGTAATGCTGGATGATGAGACGTAGAATATCTTGTTGCCTGTTTGTCAACATTTCTATCACCTCTCGTTAGCACTCATCTCTTTTAAGTGCTAACACGATTATAAATATACCATATCTGACTCAGAAGTCAAGAAAGACAACTCAAAAATTAGCACTCTGGATGTCCGAGTGCTAATCCCTAAACAACCTAAAATACCTTGTAATAGCAACCTTTTTCTGCGATTCAGATTTTGGTTCCACTGGTAATTCAAGAAGAATTCATATTTTTTTACCGGAAAAATCCTATCTCTCCTGTTGTCGCTTTCCAAATTTAAAGCCCACTTTCATGATCCGCAACTAGCGTGCAATTCTTCCACAACACGTCTGCAACCGACACAGCCCTTAAAAGGCTAAAAAAG
>NZ_JBMHFB010000009.1:0-157319 GCF_049166715.1 Enterococcus infantis
AAGGACTGATTTTTGTTTAAGAAAGAGCGAAAAATAAAAAAGCGCTCAGGCAAGAATTTTTTCCTGCCTGAGCTCATTCACTCATTCAATTTGAACTCACCAACACTATTTGACGAAGAGCCAAAAAGCGCCTGACCAATTGATTTTCATCATTGGCAGGCGCTTTTTTTGAGGGTAATGATTAGTTGACGATGCTGACTGGGGTATTGTTAGGGATATTATTGTAAAACCAAATCGAATCGGGAACGGCCATGCGGATACAGCCGTGAGAGGCGCGTTTCCCTAATTTCATCGCCTCTGGATGATAGTAGGAACCGACGCGACCAGGCCCAGTAATCGTTACGGAATGGAAAAGATAAATACCATGTCCGTGGAATGAACGGTAATAGGCCGCGCCGCCATTTGCACCCCAGAACCAAGGGCCGCGTTCTGCTTGAATCTTGAAATTGCCAAGGGGTGTAGGTGTACCCGGTAAGCCAGTGGAGCACATCATGGTGTAAATTGTGCTAGAACCAGAACGAATGTAAATTCGCTGCTTGCTAATCGAAACTTTGATATTCAGATTTTTGACATTCAAGGAAGGAAAAGGCCCCCCAGTTTGATACATGTAGAAGCTGTCTTGTACACTGTAGGTTTGGTTTGCTTTGATCCAACCTAAATCCGTGCCTGAGCCGGCCAATTCAACAAGATAGTAAGTGCCATCACTGGTGCTGGCTTCTTTGATGGCCCGAACCATGTATTTGTAGTAGTTAGATTTAGCTGCTTTTTTACTACTGCTTGGATCGGCTTTGCTGTAAAAATTACCACTCTTATTGTTGATAACCTGGTAGCGACTGATTGTTTTTGTAGAGTAAATCGTGAAAGGTGAGCCGGTAGCAGTGGCGTTGACATACCCAATCCACTTGTTGCCAGAATACAACGAGTAGTACAAGGAGCCATTAAAATGGCGATATTTTCCTTTTACAGTATACTGCTTGCCATAGTGATTATTCGTGTTGCTGCGTTTGGTTTTGAAAGCAAGGTCTTGCCAAATCGTATAATTCTTTTTGACAATTTTTCGCTGCAAGTTTTCTTTTTGCCAAGTACCACCGCCATTTTGTGCAACAGAGGAGGACGTTGTATTGATATAGCCCACCCATTTGTTGTTTTTATCATACAGACTGTAATAGCTACTGCCATTATAATGGTAATAGACGCCTTTTGCCTTGTAGGTCCATTGATAAGTAGCCGGTTTTTTTGCTTTCCCTTTAAAGGCAAAACTCGACCAGGTAGCATAATTTTTATTGGTAATGGTGACATACTTGTTGAAGTTTTGATAGGTTCCTTGTTTATTTTTTGAAGTGCTGACGCCACTGGCATTGATATAGCCTAACCAGTTTCCTTTATTGTCATACAAAGAGTAGTAAGTGCTACCATTATAATGGTAATATTTCCCGCTGATTTTGACTGTTTTTTTAGCAAAGGAAGTGCTGGAGCCTCTTTTTTTGGAAAAATTCAGATCTTGCCAGAGGGTGTAGGTGCCTCCTTTTTTATTGGCATAAAGATTTTCTTTGTACCAAATTCCCCCCTGATTATTCGCTGATTTGGTCGCACTCGAGTTGATGATACCAGCAAAAGAACCATTTGGGCGATAGAGTTCGTAATAGATTGCGCCGTTGGAGTGGGCATATTTATATTTGGCATATAGCGTTTGTTGATAGATTTTTTTTGAAGGAGTCAGCTCTTGCCACTTGAAATTTTTCCAAACCGAATAATTCTGACTTGAAATTGAGACATATTTATTAAAGGTTAAGCGTGCTCCTTGGGCTTCGTTTGTTGTTTGCAAGGCGTTTTGACTGACAAATCCTTGACCGGAGAGCTTGTAATACACGGTTCCGTCCACATGACTTAGTTTGCCGGTGACCTTAAAAGTTCGTTGGAAAATATCTGTTGTTGTACTAGCTTTTGCGTTCAGCTCAATATTTTTCCAGACGGCAATACCTTTTGTAGTAACGGTAGCGTAGCCAGAAGCACCCAGCTCACTACCGGCTGGAAAGTTAGTGGTTTTCCCGTCTTCATCACGAATGAAGACGACAATATCACCAACTTGTAGTCGGTAGTATCTGGCACCAGCTGAAGAGGTGAGTTGACCGAGAATATTGAAAGTCTTTTGGTAAAGATCAGCGGAGTTCTCAAAAGGTAGATCCAAGTTTTCATTTTGATAGACAACTGGTTTTTGGGTAGTGACAGTAAAGTACTTGTACTCAGAAGCGACGGTCTGTTCCACGCTTTGCTGGCCAATTAGTGACTCGTCAGAAGACGCAGACGTATTTTTTGAACCTTGCTCGTTTGGAAGCGTTTGTGATGACCCGTCAGTTTCACTTTCATTGGACTTGTCAGTGTTGCTAGGATTAGTTTCATTAGGAAGTCCAGAATCAGATGGCAAACTTTCATCAGTGGGAACTTCACTGGAGCCAGAGAGTTCATTGTTTGTTTCGGTGCTGCTTTGACTGCCGGAATTCGTTCCGTCTGTTTGCGTATTTGATGCAGGTAGCGACTCGTCGGTATCCTGTTCAATATCGCCGTTAGTTTCAGCGGAATAACCAGTTCCGTTGAAAAGTGTGGTACTTTGAGAGTTTGTGAGGTCAGTTAACGAATCCTCATCACTGATTGCCGCAGCGGGCAACGGGATTGCTGTTGACAGCAATAAGATCGTCGCCGACAAAGTGGTGATTTTTTTCCAAGACAACTTTTTCATAGTATTCTCCTTTTTATCTTTATTTCCTCATAAGAATTATAGCATTTCAGCTGTGATTTTGACGACTGATATGTAGAAATGCATTTTTAGAAAAAATTCATTTGTTTTAGCGAAACTATTTAATAAGTATGTGGCAGTTTTATACTATTTAGGGTGAAAATTCTCTCTTTTTTATTTCTAAAAGCATATGATTAGAAAATGATCATTATTTATAAAAATATAACAGGAATTATGCTTTTTATAAAATGTCGAAGTTCGGTATAATAAAAGCGAAGATTGAAAAAAGTGAGGTTGAATCATGAAAAAAATCAAGAAAATCATAGTGTTGGTATCAACAGTGATTCTAAGCTCGGTGGGACCGATTACGGGCTTGGCTGAAACAACGGCAAAAACTCAGTCGCCAACGGTAACAGAAGAATTGCCATTAAGCGGCAGTCCTGTCACCAATGATGTGACGAGTACTTCAGCGGTAGAAGACAGCTTTTCATCAGAAGAATCTGAAAAAGAGGTGTCTTCTGAAAACAGTTCAGAAATCTCCGCAAGTGAAAGCTCGTTAACATCTGCTACTGAAGTGACGCAAAACTCTTCAGAGGAGAACATTCCCGCTGAAACGGATGAATCAGACGGTAGTTTGGCAGATGCAGAACAAGCCAACGAGGATCTTTCCCAAGCGGCAGTGGAAAAAGCGATAGCAGAAATGGAAATTTTAAATGATGTTTTTCCATATCTAAAAGATCGTTCTGATCTAGCAGAATCACCCATTGATTCGGACACTCCCAGACCTAAAGCTCGGGCTGCGGCATTGACTGTTGAACCACAGGAACAAATCGCTGCTGCCGCGGCTGCTCGGTTGGAAAATATTTATGCGGATTCTGACAAAGACACACCAACAATGGATTTTGTCGACGTTTCCTCTCATAATGGCGAAATCAGTGTGGATCAATATAAGACGCTAAAAAAATACGGCGTCAAAGCGGTTATCGTTAAGTTGACAGAGTACACGACCTATCGTAATCCCTATGCTAAAAGTCAGATTAATAATGCCAAAGCGGCTGGATTGGTGGTCCACGGATACCATTACAGCTGGTTTACTTCCAAAAGTACCGCTGAAAAGGAAGCCGAATATTTTGCGAAGTATGCCGATGAATTGAAATTGGGCAACAATGCCATCATGTTCAATGATATTGAAGACCCACAACTTTATGCCAAAAATATCAATCATACACAGAACTCGATTTATTTTGCAGATGCACTGAAAAAACTGGGCTATAACAACAGTCAGCATTACATTGGTCAATGGTGGGTACGAGCAGGAAAATTGGATCCTGCTAAGTTGGGCTATAATAAATGCTGGATTGCTGAATACCCAATTCCGACTGTAAAAGAACAGCGGAATACTCAGTACGGCGCTTGGCAATGGACCTCCCAAGTGTATATTCCCGGAAAAAACTTTCCTTTTGATATGTCTTCAGATTATAGTAAAACAATCACTTTGCCCTATGGTGAACAGGGACCATACATCAGTTTGGGTAAATATTTCACAATAACTGCCAAAAATAATGCCATCTGGAGTAGTTTTAAATGGGCGCAAAAAGATCGAACCGATAACCATCTTAACAAGACCTATTATGCCAAGGGAATGTATAAACACGTCAATGGGGGCACCTATCTTAGTTTATATGACAACAAAGACAAATGGATTGGTTATGTGAACGCAGCTTTTGGCACCTTAACTGACGGCCCCGGTGGTAAATGGGCAAGCTATAAAAAATATGTCACCTTGAATCAGACAAAGGATCTGTACAGCGACTTTACTTCTAAAATCAAGAATAAAGCGTCATCCTACAAAAACAAGCAATTGTTGGTCACTGGTAAGTATGAGCATTTCAATGGTAAAACCTATTATTCAGTGTACACAGCCGATAGCAAGACTTGGCTGGGATACGTCGAAAAGAGTGGTGTCACTCTAGCTGGTGATCAAGGCCCGTATCTTGCGCTTGGAAAATACTTTACGATAACTGGGAAAAATCATACAATTTGGTCAAATTTCAATTGGACAAAGCGCAGTGATGCAAAGAGCCACCTTGGAAAAACTTACTTGGCAAAAGGACAATACAAGCACTTAAATGGCAGTACCTATCTGACCTTGTACGATAATCAGGATAAGTGGGTAGGTTATATCAATGTTTCTGGTGGGAAGTTGACGACTAGTGCTGGAGGAAGTTGGAGTAGCTATAAAAAGTATCTGACTGTCACTGGTAGTAAGCATTTGTATGCCGGCGATTTTACTAAAACTATCAAAAACAAAGGCTCAGTATATAAGGGAAAGACACTGTTAGCCACCGGCAAGTATGAACACTTTAATGGTAAAACTTATTACTCTGTCTATGAGAACAACACCTGGTTAGGCTATGTGGAAGAAGCTGGTGTCAAAGTTGCTGGCGACCAAGGGCCCTATGTAAAACTGGGAAAATATTTTACCATTACGGGGAAGAATCATAAGATTTGGAGTAATTTTGATTGGAAACTACGAAAAAATGCCTCTGAGTTATTGGGAAAAACTTACTTGGCAAAAGGACAATACAAGCACTTAAATGGCAGTACGTATCTGACACTTTATGACAACAAAGGGAAATGGGTTGGCTACATCAATGCCAATGGTGGAAAACAAGGGACGAATCCCGGTGGTGCCTGGAGTAGTTATAAAATAACGGTTACTTTAAATGGAACCAAAAATCTGTACGGCGGTGACTTCACCAAAACAGTCAAAAACAAAGCCTCAGCTTTCAAAAATCAAAAGCTCTCAGTCACTGGTAAATACGAACATTATAACGGTAAAACCTACTATTCTGTATACAACAGCAAAAAACAATGGCTCGGATATATTGAAAGCAGTGGTGTCAAAAAAGTCTAATTTGAATCAATAAAGTAGCTGGAAAAAAGGCGGACATCACCTCTATCAATGGTATAAAAAAAGCAGAAGCTCTTTGGAACATTTTGGTAGCCTTAATTGATATCTAGTAAAACTTCTGGATAAAAAGTGTTGTAGTGAAAGAAACCAAAGGACAGTCCCGTATTTTGCCATAACAAGCAAGAAATTGTGGCGACGCGCTATGTGGAATGCAATGACTGGGCTTGCATCATTTTACAATTACAAATCATTCTTTTACTCCTCCTGACTTTCGTGTATAATGGTACAAGCCAGTATACGAAGTTAGGAGGAGTTGTTTTGTCTAAACAACATCCGGAAGAGGAATCCTTCAAGGATAAAATTCTGAATTCCCTCAATAATACCGGGGAAACAGCGGGAGTTTCACCCGATAAAAGAACTGAATCATCAGCTTCTCAGAAAAGAATGCAAGGCCCTCAAGAGGCTGTGGGCTCCCGTCGCAGTCAGACTAGTGGTAAGAAAACCAAGCCAGCCGATGGCAAAAAGGCGACTGACAGTAAAGTTAAAAATGGGGCAGCTAAAAAGGAAAGTCCCGCTGTGAAACAAACTGCTGGGTCGAAAAAGGGCGCAAGCAGCTCTAAAAAAGCGAATACCTCAGCTAAAAAAGAACTTTCAGGAAAGAAGCAGGAAGAATATTTGCGAAAATCCTCTAGGGAAAAGGAAAATCGAGTCGTAAATAAAATTGTGACTATTGTTGTGATTCTCTTACTATTTGTTGGCGGTATTCTAGGATTTTCAGTCTATCGCTATATTTCTGCAGGCTTAAAGCCGCTGAATTCTGCTAAAACAGAGAAAGTCACTGTGGAGATTCCTCGAGGCTCCTCAAATAAGGCGATTGGTGAGATTTTAGAGAATGAGAAGATCATCAAAAGTGGTATGGTATTTAACTATTACACGAAGTTTAATAATTTGACCGGTTTTCAAGCGGGTAAATACAGTTTTTCTCCCAATATGACATTGGATGAAATCAGCAAAGAACTGATGGGGGGGACCGGTACCGGAACAGCTGACCTGAAGTTGACCATACCTGAGGGCTACACTATCGATCAGATTGGGGATGCGGTAGAGAAAAACCTGAAGCTCAAGAAGCAGGATTTCATTGATTTGATGAAAGATGAAGACTTCTTTAATGAGCTGCATAAAAAATATCCGGAATTGCTGGACTCTGCTGCGAAGGCTGAAGGGGTTCGTTATCGTTTGGAGGGCTATTTGTTCCCAGCTACCTATGATTATTACAATGGGACTGATCTGAAAGACTTTGTTACCCAGATGGTGGAAAAAACCAACAGTGTAATGAGTCAGTATTATCAAACCATCAAGGACAAGCAATTAAATGTTCAAGAAGTATTGACGCTGGCTTCCTTGGTGGAAAAAGAAGGAAATAACGAAAACGATCGCCGCAAGATCGCACAAGTTTTCTTCAATCGTCTGGCCAGCGACATGCCGTTGCAGTCAGATATCTCAATCTTGTATGCTTTGGGTGAGCACAAGGAATTAGTGACGATTGCTGATACTCAGGTTGATTCTCCTTATAACCTTTATGTGAATCACGGATACGGACCAGGGCCATTTGACAATCCAAGTGAGCAATCGATTAAAGCAGTATTGAATCCACAGCAAAATGATTACTATTATTTTGTCGCTGATATTAAGACAGGACAGGTTTACTATGCCCGTACCTTTGAAGAACATAACGCGTTGGTAGAGCAATACGTCAACAATACCAACTCGGAAGATAGCGAAGCTAATCAATAAAAGTATTGAAAGAGATTTACATTTTGAACAAAGCATGGTAATCTTTTCAGTGTTATTCCCCGATAGAGCTAGAAAACACTTTCATTTGCTGATATACTCAGCATCTGGCGGTGATGAACCGTTCGGGGAACACGGAAAGATTGCCTTTTGTTATACTATCGAAAGAAACAGTGGAGCGGACGATAGGCGCCGAACTCTTGAAAATCAGAGTCCGTCCCTCAAGTTCAGCTCACTGATAATTGTTGAAGGAGATATGAGATTATGGTAGAAAAAGTTTATCCCATGACAGCTGAAGGAAAAGAAAAGCTAGAGCAGGAATTGGAAGAATTAAAGACCGTCAAACGTGGCGAAATTATTGAACGGATTAAAATCGCCCGCGGGTTTGGCGATCTATCTGAAAACTCGGAATATGAATCTGCTAAAGATGAACAAGCTTTTGTCGAAGGGCGAATCACAACTTTGGAAAACATGATTCGTTTCGCACAGATTATTGATAATGATGGTGTTGATTCTGATGAAGTGTCCATTGGTAAGACAGTAACCTTCATTGAATTACCAGATGGCGATGAAGAAAAATATACGATTGTAGGCAGTGCCGAGTCTGATCCGTTTTCCGGTAAAATCTCAAATGATTCACCCATCGCACAAGCGCTAATCGGTAAAGTTGTGGGAGACCAAGTAGCAATCGCGACTCCTGGCGGCGATATGCAAGTGAAAATCACAAAAGTTGAACAAAACTAATTCGGAAATTTCGAGGGGTTTTGAATAGTAAATCAAAAATAGTATCCGAACGACATATGCTGTGAGCGGATTGTTTTTCTCAAGGGCTAAAGAATGAGCCTACATAGAAAAATCGCTTTTTTCTTCAGCTAAGGCGTTCGGATATTTCGTTGTTTTCTCACACCTTTCTGACACACCTGCTAAACGAGTAAGCAGATGCTTATTAAAATCTTGTAGAACTCATGCTTAAGACGGATACGTTTTGGAATCTTTCAGGGTATGATAGTCTTAGGAAGATCTGATGCGTCGTTCAAAATCGCTATTGTGAGGACGGTTTCATCGTTTTATTATCAATTCAATGGAGGTGGCCTTTATGAAAAGTCCGTGGCGCTTCTTCTTTATCGTAGAGGCTTTATTACTGTTGTTTGCTGTCTGGCAGATTATCAGTAGTCCGCAGCTTTTGATCTTATTGATCTGCGGTGTGTTATGTATTTCTTTTGGCTTAAAACGCAGCCGAAAAAAAAGCAGTTTTTGGTATGTAGTCGGTGGAGTCTGCATCTTTATCAGCTTGGTATCCAGTCCGGCACTATGGTTGATGCTTGCGTTTGGTATCTTATTTGTCGGTCTGAAAGGTGTGGAGGTTTCTGGAATCGATCCTTCACAAAATGCTTTTTGGAAGAAAAAACAAATGGTGATGGTAGACGGTGAAAAACCGACCACTCATTCTGGGACGAAAGTGAAGCAACCCTTGTTTGGTAACGAACGCATCGGAAATCAAGTTTATGAATGGGACGATATCAACTTGAACATGATTTCCGGCGACACCATTATTGACTTAGGCAATACGATTTTACCGAAACGAGACAACGTAGTGATTGTTCGTAAAGGATTCGGACGAACGAGAATCTTAGTGCCACTTGGTGTTGGAATTGTAGTGGAACATGCTACTTTTGCTGGTGATCTGGTTTTTGAAGGTGAGCGGACAACGCTTCGCAATGAGGCCCTTAAAGTATACAGTGATGATTATGATGACAATCAGCGACGAATTAAATTGATCACCAATACCTTGTTTGGAGATGTCGAGGTGATCCGAGTATGATCGCGAAGGTCTCGAAGGGAATGGTCGCTTTTTATGTAGGAATTACGGCTTTTTTGACGATGATCCTTGTACTGTTTTCCTTTTTACATGCTAATAATATCCATCGTTGGTGGCAAGTATTGTTTGAAAGTCAAATTTTCTTTATTCCTATGATTATCTACATCATGGTGATTTCTGTCGGGTTGGGTTTATTGGCCTATTTTCTGATTTCAGTTTTCCGGAAAAGTCTTTATGGAGAGATTGAAGAAAAGCTCCGCATTATGGCAGCTGGTAATTATGAAAACCCGTTAGTGACTGAAGCCATACCCCATTCGAAAGAAAATCATTACATTGCTGCAATTGATAAGGATATTCAGGAGATTGCCAAAAAAATGCAGGAAATTTCTGCTGAATTGCAGCAGCTGAACAGCCGACCACAATTGGTGGCAGGACAAACCAAAGAAGAAATACTGGAAATCGAGCGGCATCGTCTTGCCCGGGAACTTCACGATTCGGTTTCGCAACAATTGTTTGCAGCTATGATGATGCTATCGGCAATCAACGAGAAAGCCAAAAAAGACCACGTACCAGAAGCGCAGCAAAAACAATTGGAGATGGTCACAGATATCATCAATGCTTCTCAATCGGAAATGCGGGCGTTGCTTTTGCACTTGCGACCAATAAGTTTGGAAGGAAAAAGCTTACGTCAAGGGATCGAGCAATTATTAAAAGAACTTCAATCCAAAATTAAGATTGATCTTAAATGGGATGTTGAAGATGTCTCTTTGCCTACAGGAATTGAAGACCAGCTCTTTCGTGTCGTACAGGAGCTGTTGTCTAATACATTGCGGCATGCCAAAGCACAAGAATTGGAGGTCTATCTCCATAAGATTGAGCAAAATGTTTTGCTGCGAATCATTGATGATGGCGTCGGCTTTGATACTTCACAGCAAAAGGCCGGCAGCTACGGCTTGATGAATATCCGAGAACGGATCGCAGGTATCGGTGGTACGGTCAAGATCATCAGCTTTAAAGGTCAGGGAACCAGTATTGAAATCAAAGTACCATTGGTAAGCTTGACCAGTGAAAACAGTAAAGAATGAGTCGGCGTGAGCCGCATTGAAAGAGGAGGGGGTTCACGATGATTCGTGTATTGCTTGTTGATGACCATGAGATGGTCAGGTTGGGAGTGTCGTCTTATCTCTCCATTCAGGATGATATCGAGGTTGTTGGAGAAGCTGAAAATGGTCGAATCGGCTATGAGAAGGCATTGGCTTTACGTCCGGACGTGATTTTGATGGATTTGGTAATGGAAGAGATGGACGGCATCGAATCAACCAAGCTGATTTTGCGAGATTGGCCAGAAGCTAAGATTTTAATTGTGACTAGCTTTATTGACGATGAAAAAGTCTATCCGGCAATTGAGGCAGGGGCTGCCGGCTATCTTTTGAAGACTTCCACTGCCCACGAAATTGCAGATGCGATTCGTGCGACACAACGGGGAGAACGGGTATTAGAACCGGAAGTGACCTCCAAAATGATGGACAAGATGACGGGGCGTTACCAAATTTTGCATGATGATCTCACCAATCGTGAGTTGGAGATTTTGATGTTAATCGCACAAGGCAAGAGCAACCAAGAAATCGCAGACGAATTGTTTATCACTTTGAAGACAGTCAAAACCCATGTTTCCAATATCTTATCCAAGTTGGAAGTCGAAGATCGGACCCAAGCAGCAATCTATGCCTTTAAACATGGCATGATAAAATAGTAAAAAGACCTCGTCATTAGTTTTTTGACGAGGTCTTTGTTATACTAAAGCAGACAGAGAGCAGCGTTTTAAACGCATGTTGAGAATAAGCGGTCCCTATAAGAGAATCCGCTATTTTGACAAGAAACCAAAAGGAGTTCACTATGAAACAAAACTATGCAATCATCGGTTTGGGACGTTTTGGAGGTAGTATTTGTCGTACCCTCATCGAGTCTGGCCAGGAGGTTTTGGCCATTGACAGCAACGAAGACCGGGTCAATGAATACATGAATATCGCTACACACGCAGTGGTGGGCAACGCGCAAGATGAGATGACGTTAAAGTCGTTGGGAATCAGAAATTTCGATCATGTAATCGTTGCAATTGGTGAAGATATTCAGGCATCTATTCTGGTGACATTAATGGTCAAAGAAATGGGCGTGCCCAACGTCTTGGCAAAAGCGCAAAACGAATACCATGCGCGAGTACTAGAAAAAATCGGTGCAGATCGGGTGGTCCATCCGGAGCGGGACATGGGTATTCGAATCGCTCATAATCTGGTCTCTAAGAATATTTTGGATTATGTCGAGCTGTCAGATGACTATTCGTTGGCGGAGATCCGAGTCTCCAATCCTAAGTTTTTCAACAAAACACTGCTGGAATTAAATTTTAGACAACGGTTCGGATTGACTGTTGTGGGGATTCGCCGCGTAAACGGGAAAGTCGTCGTATCTCCGACAGCTGATGAGATTGTTCAACAAAACGACAATCTGCTAGTAATTGGTGAAACTGATGATGTGGATGTTTTAGATAATAAAATGAATGATTAGGGAGTGTGTGATAAATGAAAATAACTATCAAACCAGAAGCGTTGGCTTGGTTCAAAAGTGAGTTGGAGATTCCTAAAGGGCAAGGTGTGCGATTCTTCGGGAAAGTATATGGAAAAACGGATGTTCATGACGGATTTTCTATTGGCATGAACGTGGATACTCCGGAAAAACCCATTGCAGAGACGACGGAAGAGGGAATTTTATTTTTTGCAGATGAAGCGGACGAATGGTTCTTTAAAGGCTATGATCTAATCGTGGCTTATGACGAGAAGCTGAATGAGCCAAAATATGAGTTTTCCGAAGCAAAATAACTGAAGCACTGCAGCCTATTTTCTTGCTGATATAATAGAGGCTGTCATAGCAATAACGTGAAAACCAGCAACTTTGGCAAAACAATTTCAATCGATGGAAATAATTGGTAAAAAGAGAGAACAGCGGCGGCCGTACTTTGCGGTGGTCGCTTTTTTTAGGAGGCATTAGGTAACAAGTAGGTGCAACTTGCTAACAGAGCTTAATACAAGCGAATAATTATAAATAGAGTGATCCATCCAGTGGAAAGCAAATTCCAGACAAAAGCCAGTTCTTTGCGGTGCAAAGTTCAAAGATGGCTCAGCCAACTTTTCAACGGGAATTTAGTAGTCACCACAGAGAACTGTGTTGCGCTGTAGGGTCCGTACGTTTTGACCTGTGTTATAATTAAAATATCAGAGGATGGTGTGAGTTTATGTTATCGATTATCGTACCCTGCTACAACGAAGAGGCTACGCTGCCCTTATTTGTTGCTGCTGTTGAGCAAGTCAATGAGACGATGCAAGAGCCGTTGGAATACATTTTTATCAACGATGGATCAACGGATAAGACCTTGACGGTGATTAAGTCACTGTATCAGAAGTATCCTGAGAAAGTCCGCTTTTTGTCCTTTTCTCGAAATTTTGGCAAGGAGGCGGCTCTTTACGCTGGATTGAAGTCGGCACAAGGGGAGCTTGTGACGGTGATGGATGCCGATTTGCAGGATCCACCAGAGCTCTTGCCGGACATGGTTCACCTAATTCGTCAAGGAGAATACGACTGTATTGGGACGCGTCGAACAGATCGTGAAGGAGAGCCCAAAATCCGCAGCTTTTTTGCAAAGACTTTTTACCGTTTGGTCAATCGCATTGGACAGACGGAGATGGTTGATGGCGCTCGTGATTTTCGGATGATGACACGCCAAATGGTCGATGCCATTTTGGAACTGACAGAGTACAATCGCTTTTCAAAAGGTATTTTTAGTTGGGTAGGCTTTAAGACGAAATACCTTTCCTATGAAAATCGGGAGCGGGCAGCGGGGGAAACATCTTGGTCTTTTTGGAGTCTTTTTAAATACTCGATTGACGGCATCGTTAATTTTTCGGAGGCACCGTTGAATATAGCCTCAATTATCGGTGGGATTGCTTGTATCGGATCCGTTGTTGCGCTGCTATTCATTGTTATTCGTGCATTACTCTTTGGCGATCCCACTGCCGGTTGGCCATCGCTAGTTTCGATTCTGCTTTTTGTCAGCGGGATGCAATTGTTATGTATCGGTATCATTGGGAAATACATCGGAAAAATCTTTTTGGAGACCAAACGCCGTCCCATCTATCTAATAAAAGAAACTGAAAAAGACATAGAAGAAAGAAAAACAATCTAAAATTAAAAAAGTGTCACCGGCTTTCATGAGCACCAGAAAGCCGGTGACGTTTTTTATTGTAAATAAATCAATACCCCTCAGTGAGTGAGACTTGGTTTTGAGCCAATTCACCAGTCGTTACAAAACAGGAAAGATTATTCAAAAAGATCTCCATAAAGGCTTTTTGAAAATGTGGGGTCACGCCGGAAATATGTGGCGTGATAATGCAGTTTTCCAACTGCCACAATGGGTGACCCTGAGGTAGTGGCTCTTCTTCAAAGACATCCAAAAGAGCTTGTTGGATCTGCCCATTTTTCAGCGCAGCTACCAAAGCCGAAGTATCGACACTGGCGCCACGACCAACATTGATAAAGGTCCCGGTAGGATTCATGGTTTCAAAAAAGTCGCTATCATAAAGATGTGTGGTTTCGGGTGTTAATGGTAGGATGTTAATTACAAAATCAGCTTTTTGGCTCACTTCTTCTAGCTGATCTAAGCTGTAAGTCTTTGAAAAGCCGGCGACAGGGTGACCGGAAGTATTAATTCCAACCGGAGCTGCGCCAAGTGCTTGCAATAACTCAGCCAATTTTTGACCGATATGTCCAGTTCCTAATATTAAAATCTCTTGTTCAGTCAGGTAACGAAAGTGAATAGCTTGGGCAGACCAACGTTCCAGCGATTGATTTTTTACTGTTTGCGTGAAGCCGCGAGTGGTCATCAAAATCGCTGCCAGCACATGTTCAGCAATCGCTTGTGCATGGATGCCACTGGAGTTTGACAAAAGGACATTTTTTTCGCGAAATTTAGCCAGGGGCAGTGTGTCTACGCCGGCTGAAATGGATTGAACCCATTTTAGAGTGCTGTCTGCGGAAAGCAAGTGTTCTTCCCATTCTTTGGACCAGCCAATCGTAAGTGTTACTGATGACCAGTCCAACTTTTCAGTTGTTGTTGTAAAGTGGTATTCGGGTGCTTTTTTGGCTATTTCAGCAAGCCACTCTTCTTTAAACTCACGGCTGGAAAGGATGATCTTTGACATGTCCTTCACTCCTTTTTCTGTTTGCCAGTCAAAAGGTATCTAACTGACGTCACTGTCAGTGTAGCAGAAGCTGAAAAAAAAGACATTTTCTCCGCTTGGGAGTAAAATGTCTTTTCTTGTCGACGATTAAACTTGAGATTGACGCCGAGGCAGTCCCTTACTGGCTTGACTGTAGATGAATAAGGTGGCCAAGATAATGAACAGAGAGGTGTCAAAGTCTAATGTGAAGACACCGATTAAAGCAGAGAGGATCACTGGCAAGGTTCCACAAAAAATCAAAATCTTCAGGTTTTCAAAGAAAGTGACTTGAATCCCCTTGAAAGCCGCCATCAGTGAAGCACCAATACAGGCAATCAAAATCGTCATCACTAGATTGATAAACGAAGGGTAGACAGAGACGAGTAAAGTGATCAAAATCATCCACCAAGGAACACTGTTTTCAGCGAGATAGGTGCGAATATGGGCCCCATCAAGGCTGGTGAGTCCTTGGTCGTAGGGAATCTCTAATAAGTTGCTGCCTAAAATTTGATTGGTCAGTCCCGAAGAAGGAAGTGCCACGACAAGTTCATCTGGCAACAAGCCAACACTTAAAAAGTTCCCCATCATATCTCCGGAAATATCAGTAGTGCTGCGTTTTCCCTCTGGATCAAAAGTAAAAATGATGGAGTTCGTCTGGTAAATAAAGCCTTCTGTTTTTTCTGTAGGGGTCAGTACCCCATTTTGGATCGTAAAATCCGGGATTTTCTGAGCGATTTTTTGTCCATCTGCCCGGACATCATTGAAAACTTGCAAGACGTTTGTTGTTATGGGAATAGCCAAAAACAGGCTTAATGCCAACAAGTATAAGACGACTTTGCCAAAACCTAGCAAGCGGGCATTTTTCAAATCTTTAAAACGATAAAAGGACGCAAGAAATAATTCACGAACTGTCATGATGAAAACTCCTTTAAAAACGATTGTTGCTAACGATAACCGTCGGCGATATGTACAATTCTAGCGGAGAATCATGGGAAACACAAGGACATCCTCGGGCCCTGGCAAAACAGAGGGACACATTTTTTGCAGAAGCGATTATTAATGGGAGAAAAAATATTACTTGGATTTTCAGCAAAGAAAGTGGAAGCTGCTTATTTTGGTCAAGCCGCCACCAGGCTAGGCATATCTTTTGAACAACTGCGGTTTATTTGATAGTGTTTACATGTGCTATTGATTAATTACAAATAACGGAGGGACCCATTATGACTTACACTTTACCAGATCTGCCTTACGCTTACGATGCATTGGAACCATACATCGATGTGGAAACGATGCACCTGCATCACGACAAACATCACAACACTTACGTTACAAATTTGAATGCGGCCATTGAAAAACATCCTGAATTAGGTGAAAAGTCTGTTGAAGAATTGATTTCCGATATGGCAGGGATTCCCGAAGACATTCGGACAGCTGTTCGCAACAATGGTGGCGGACATGCCAACCACAGCTTTTTCTGGGAAATCATGGCACCAAATGCCGGTGGTGAACCGACGGGTGCAGTGAAGGCTGCTATCGATGACGCATTTGGTAGCTTTGACGAAATGAAAGAAGCTTTTAAAGCTGCAGCAGCCGGCCGTTTCGGTTCTGGTTGGGCTTGGGTGATCGTGGATGACGGCAAATTGGCAATCACATCGACACCAAATCAAGATTCTCCTTTGATGGATGGGAAAACACCAATCTTAGGTCTAGATGTTTGGGAACATGCCTACTATTTGAAATATAAAAATGTTCGTCCGGATTATATTGCGGCATTCTGGAATGTTGTGAATTGGGACAAAGTCAACGAACATTTTGAAAATGCAAAATAAGTAGTTTACAATAAGGTGGAGAAGAACGTTAGTTTTTCTTCATCTTTTTTGTGGAGTGGATAACTATGTTAAATAAGGTAGCGATAAAAAATCAGGCCGAAGTCGAAGCCCTGTTTCCGGTAATTGAAGAAATCTGGCGGGAAGTATTTACGCCTATGATTGGCAAGGCGCAAGTGGACTATATGATGGAACACTATCAGTCAGTACCAGTCATTTTGGCAGAAATTAGGGAAGGTGCCCATTATTTTGCTCTTTGTGCAGCAAATGAAACGGTAGGCTACACAGCTTATGAGCTGAAGGATGACGAAATTTTGTTCATTAGTAAGCTTTATATACGTCAGGATTATCGTGGAAAAGGCTATATGCGAGACATTTTCGATTGGTACGAAAAATTAGCGAACTCCTTAGGTTGCAAGCAGCAATTGAAGGTCAATCAAGACAATCAGCGAGCAATAGATATCTACCAACATCGGGGATTCTCAGTCATGAGAGAACAGATTGTTGCTATCGGATCAGGCTTCGTTATGAAGGATTACATTTTGGAAAAATGATTTGTCATCGCTTCCAAGATTCGCTATAATTGATTTACCGGTGAAAATCGGTCACTAATTTTTTGGAGGCTACACAAAACATGGAACACGGAAAAGTGAAATGGTTTAACAACGAAAAAGGGTTTGGTTTCATTACGACTGACGGTGGCGACGATGTATTCGTACACTTCTCAGCAATCCAAGGAGACGGCTTCAAATCCCTTGAAGAAGGTCAAGACGTTGAATTCACGATTGTTGAAGGCGAACGGGGACCACAAGCTGCTGAAGTGACTAAATTATAATCACTGCAGTTGTCAGTACCGACAAGCCAGCGAAGAGGAGACCGCGTGTCGCCTCTTTTTTTGTTCTAAAATCAAAATCCTTTACTTAAAAAGCAACAGGTTAGATGAGGCCTATCAAAGGAATTTTTATACAAAATTTGATTTCAGATGTTTCGTAGTGTTTCAAAGGTGTTGCAAAACTGTTAAAGTTGTGTGATAAACATTTTCTGCCGTTGCTGATTGTCGGGGGTTGTGGCAGAATTTATACGTTATACTGAAAAAAATCACAAAGTTAAAGATGAGGTGTCCTATGCGTACATGGCAAAAAGTCATCGTCGGCATCGTGGGTGTGATCACAGTCATGGTGGCAGCAGCAACTACTTATGGCTTGAAAGTATACTTCGATGCCAATTCCGCCTTCGATAATATCGTTGAAAAGATCGATCGGAAGACGACAAAACGGGAAACAGTCGTAAATATCGACAATCAAGAACCCTTCTCGGTTTTACTGCTGGGGGTTGATACCGGCGCATTGGGACGGACTGAGCAAGGACGCTCAGATACGATGATGGTGGTAACTGTCAATCCCCAAAAGAAAAAGTCGACGATTGTTAGTTTGGACCGGGATATTTATACAAAAATCATTGGTCATGACACGATGGACAAATTGAATCATGCCTATGCCTTTGGTGGTGTAGAGATGGCTATGGATTCAGTGGAAAACCTGCTGGATATTCCAATCGATCATTATGTAACAATCAATATGCAGGGGATGAGTGACCTGATTGATGCCGTTGGTGGTATCGACGTGCACAACCAGTATCACTTTGAGCTGGACGGTGTTGAATTACAAGCAGATACGGACTATCACTTGGATGGAACGATGGGCTTGTCTTATGCTCGTTACCGTAAGTATGATCCAGATACCGGTATGGGAGATCCTGAAGGGGATATCGGACGTCAGAAACGACAACGAGAAGTTATCGAAAAGATTGTGCAAAAAGTTCTTTCTTTAGACAGTGTTACCAATTATCAAAAGATTTTGAATGCGGTAGAAAAGAATACCAAGACCGATTTGACCTGGGATGACATGCTGGATATCGCCAATCACTATCATCCTGCCCTCAGCTCAATCGATCCGTTGCAATTGCAAGGTGAAGGCGAACTTTATAATGGTATTTACTACCAATTTTTAAGCGCAGCGAGCCTTTTGGAAACACAAAATACGCTGAAAGAACAACTGGGCATCGCTACCAGTGAAACACTGCCGCAACAAGATCAATACACAGAAGGTTATGCGGATTATCGTTTTTACAATGATTCAGATGGAACCATGGATGCCGGCGTGCACGATTACAATGAAACGATACAGGCCAATGGCACTGGCGAAGATCAAACGAACGATGGGTATCAAGAAGCTTATGATGAGACCTACGAAGAAAATTACGACGGTACCGATAATCAGTACGATTCTAATCAAGAGTACGATTCTGGCTACCAAGAACCCGCAACCGAATATTAGTCAGACTATCGAAAAAGGACGGTGCTCTCTCAAGGATTTTGATATAGAGAGAGCACCATCCTTTTTTTATTACCTTAAAAACCTGCATTTTTTCAGACCGTTATAAGAATTAACGAAGCGCAGCAAAAGACCAACCGCTTTTTCTAGGTGGGTTCTCCACAGAAAGTTTTCCACATTTTTACCTTTTGTCTTTTGTGTTTCACGCCAGATTAAAGAAATATATTTTAAAAAGACGGTTGAATCAGGAATGGCGTATGTTGTTATTAGAATTCTCATGTAATGTGTGAAACAATTTTGGCTAAAGCTTAAAGGATTTCTTTAGTTCACCATTTTTACTGCGGCAAAGGTGGTTTTTTGGTAGAATAGTACGGTACAAACAACTGTCTGGAAGGATTTGGCATATGGAAAACAAGAATGCAAAATTTTGGCAAAAAAAAGGTAAACAGAAGGAGCCCAAACCCAGTGGTGGCGGGCGACGATCCCATATCCCATTTCGATTGAACTTTTTATTTTTTATTATTTTCGGATTGTTTATTGCACTGATTGTCCAATTGGGGTATTTACAGATTGTTAACGGTGAGAACATCACTAAGCAGCTAAAGGAATTTTCTGTTGTAAAAGTTTCTGGTTCTAGCCCCCGTGGTGTTATTTACGATGCCACCGGCAAACCCCTCGTAGAAAATCAAGCAGACCCTGCGATTACATTTACCCGGGGCAATAAAATGACCGGTGCAGATCTACGGTCTTTGGCAGAAAAGTTAAATGAGCTGATTGATCTGCCAATCCCTGATAAGCTAAAAGATGAGAAGTTAGGTAAACGGGACAAAATCGATTTTTGGCTAGCCGATGAAGACAATTTCCAAAAGGCCTATAAACGTCTGTCTAAAGACGACAAAGCGGAAATTGCTAAGGACAGCAGCAAAGAATACAATTTAGTGGTTGCCAAAGTCAAAGACGATGAAATCCAGTTTGATGACAAAACATTACAAGCAACTGCAATTTTTACAACGATGAATAGCGCCACAGCTTTGAACACGGTATATATCAAAAACCGCGATGTCACTGATGAAGAGTTGGCCGTCGTGGCAGAACGTTCGGCAGACTTGCCAGGTATCTCGACAGGTACAGACTGGTCTCGAAAATACACTGAAGAAAACGGCTCGATTCGCAGTATTTTAGGAACAGTCTCTACCACTGGGCTGCAAAAAGAGGACGCGGAGGCTTATTTGGCAAAAGGTTATGCACGAAATGACCGGGTAGGCACCAGCTATTTGGAAAAACAATACGAGGATGTGCTTCAAGGAACCAAGTCCCAATCAGAGATCACCTTGGATCGAAATGGAAATATTTCTTCTCAAAAACAGGTGTTTGACGGCGAAAAAGGCGACAATCTGATTTTGACTATCAACAGTGACTTTCAGAAAAAAGTTGAAGAAATCGTCAAGCGTAATTATCAAATTCTGATTGATAATGGGAAAGCGGCGGTCTCACCGGGAGTCTATGCCGTTGCAATGGATCCTAATACTGGCGGCGTATTGGCGATGGTGGGTTATGCCCATGAAAAAGATTCAAAAGATTTGCAGGAACACGCATTGGGTACGATTACTTCTTCATTTGTACCGGGATCCGTTGTAAAGGCGGGGACACTGGCAGCGGGTTGGCAAAGCGGTGCGTTGAACGGCAATGAAACAATGTATGACCAACCCCTTTATATCAAGGGAACACCGGTAAAGGCATCTATCTATAATAAACAAGGTGAGGCCAATCGTGATCTCGACGCACGTAAAGCGTTGGAAATCTCCTCCAACTCATATATGGTACAAGTGGTCTTGAAAATGATGGGGCTTAATTATTCCAAAGATATGGAAATCATGAGTGTCAACAAGCAGGGCCCACTATATAACGAGTTGCGTAATGCTATGGCAGAATTTGGGTTGGGAGCCAAAACAGGTATCGATTTGCCTAATGAAGCCAGCGGGATTCAAACGCCGGTACGCAGTCTTGATCCGGTGGAAGACGGGGGGAAGATTCTGGATATTTCCTTTGGTCAGTTTGATACCTATACGCCGATGCAACTGGCACAATACGTTTCCACCATTGCAAACGGCGGGAAAAAGATTCAGCCGCACGTTGTCAGCGGGATTTACGGCAATGATGCAGAAGGCAATTTAGGTTCACTGGTTAAAAAAATCGAACCCACTGTTACAGGTACAGTAGATCTGACACCAGATCAGATGGCGATTATTCAAGGCGGTTTTTATGATGCGGTTCACGGCAATGATGCCTTTACAACCGGGACTAAATTAAAATCAGCTAAAATGGATTTGGCGGCTAAGACCGGGACGGCGGAAACCAGCGCTTATGGCGTGACGACCATCAACAGTAATATCGTTGCTTATGGCCCGGTGGAAAACCCGCAAGTTGCCATCAGTGTTGTCCTGCCGTTTCTTTCCGGTGAAGATCAGCATATCAATTCGGATATCGCTAAAGAAATCATGGATGCCTACTATGACACATTCATGGCGGGGCAATAATTGCTTAGTGAATGAGCGCCAACTTTTTAAGAAGCTTTGTAAAACTGTCTTTTCCTCAATTAACTGACGGAAAGGGCAGTTTTTCTATGGAAAAATACTAGCTAAAGCTGGAAAACCGGCGCTGTTTCAACCGGTACTCTTGTGTTACAATAAGCCAAGTGATGCCTAGAAGTAACCGCTGGTAAAAAGAGCGTTTGAAAGATTTCTGCCCACAAATAGCAGTAGTATTCCAGTAGGACGATCTGGCAATTCAAATATATTTAGGAGGGATCGGAATGAAGGAACTTAAAGTTTCCTGTTTGACCAAAACTTATGGTGAGAAGACACTTTTTCGGCAAATCTCATTTTTGATCCACGAAAAGGATCGCATCGGACTGATTGGTGTCAATGGAACTGGTAAATCCAGTCTTTTAGGCATTTTATCCGGTAAAGATAAAGGTGACGGGGATTTGGAGCATATCCAAAAGCCCAGTGACTATCAGATTGGCTATTTGATGCAGGAAAATGATTTTGATGAAACCTTGACTGTCTTAGAAACTGTCTTTCAAGGCGAGGCCCCGATGATTCAAACTGTGCGCCGCTATGAACAAGCGTTGGTTGATCTGGCGCAAGAAGGTGGCAATCCAGAGGTTCAAAAACGCTACACCAAGGCAGAAGAGGCGATGAACGAACAAGATGCCTGGTTGGTGGATACCAATGCCAAAACAATTCTTCAAAAGTTGGGAATCACCCAAATGGATCAAAAAATCAGTGAATTATCCGGTGGGCAAAAAAAACGAGTGGGAATGGCTCAAGTCTTGATCCAAGAACCAGACTTGCTGTTGCTAGATGAGCCCACCAACCACTTGGACTATCAGGCAATTTTATGGCTGGAGAGCTATTTGCGGCAATACCGTGGCGCACTGTTGATGGTGACCCATGATCGTTATTTTTTGGATCGCGTCACGAATCGGATTTTTGAACTCTCTCATGGAGATTTGATTGAGTACAAGGGCAACTACGAAGAATATGTCCTAGCCAAAGCCGAGCGAGAGCGCCAGGCGGTTCAGCAAGAAGAAAAACGTCATCAGCTGTACAAGCAAGAATTGGCCTGGATGCGGGCAGGAGCGAAAGCCCGTACGACCAAACAGCAAGCCCGTATTAACCGTTTTGAGGATCTAAAAGAAAACTTGAATCAGGTGAAAAGCGATGGTCAAGTAGCTATTGAGCTTTCAAATAAGCGCTTGGGCAAACAAGTCCTTGAAATCAAAGATGGCAGCTACGCCTTTAACGAAAAGGTCATCTTAAGGGACTTCGATCTTTTGATACAGTCACGGGAACGCTTGGGGATCACTGGGGAGAACGGTGCCGGCAAATCCACCTTGCTGAATATCTTAGCTGAACGTTTACCGCTGGATAAAGGGCTGCTAATCGTTGGAGAAACGGTGAGAATCGCTTATTATACACAAACAAATGAAGCGTTGGCTGAAGACAAACGGGTGATTGCTTATTTACAGGAAGTAGCTGAAGAAGCGCGCCAGAGCGATGGAACCAGTATCTCTGTGGCAGAATTATTGGAGCGTTTCTTGTTTCCCCGCAATACCCATGGCACGTTGATTGCAAAACTATCCGGTGGTGAAAAACGCCGCTTGTTTTTGCTGAAATTGCTGATTTCCCAACCAAATGTCTTGCTGTTGGACGAACCGACAAATGATTTGGACATCGCGACGTTGACTGTACTGGAAGATTATCTTCAAAGCTTTCCCGGCGCAGTGATCACGGTGTCCCATGACCGTTACTTTTTGGATAAAGTGGCTGAAAAACTTCTGATTTTCAAAGGTGACGGTCAAATCCAACGCTACTTTGGTTCAATCACAGAATATCTCGAAAAAAATGATGAACAAAAAGCAGCTAGTGGCAATGAAACGAAAGAAGCAGAAGAAATATCAGAACCCGCTATAGAAGTCACATCAAAAGAAAAGAAAAAGCTCAGCTATATGGAGCAAAAAGAGTGGGAAACAATCGAAGACGACATTGCTGCTTTGGAAGAAGAAACTGCTGTCCTTACTGAAGCGATGAATGGTCAAGGATCAGATTTCACCAAATTGCAGGAGCTGCAAAAACGCTTGGCTGAGACGGAGCTGCATCTAGAAGAAAAAATGGCCCGGTGGGAATATTTGAGTGAATTTATCGATTGAGGTATGATGTATCAAACAATATAGGCTTTACAAGTGACAACAAATTGATCGGTCAAGCGCTGTAGAGACGGATCAATCTGCTGTTGCGAACCAATAAACTACTGAACAGGATGTGGCAAAATGGAACAGGCATATCTGGATCTGGGAGCAAAACTCTTAGCAGAAGGGCATCAAAAAGGGGATCGTACCGGCACGGGAACGAGAAGTATTTTCGGGTATCAAATGCGTTTTGATCTGTCTCAGGGCTTTCCGCTACTGACGACTAAACGAGTTCCTTTCGGCTTGATTAAAAGTGAACTGTTGTGGTTTTTAAAAGGGGATACCAATATCCGCTACTTGTTGCAACACAACAACCATATTTGGGATGAATGGGCCTTTGAACGGTATGTCAAGAGTTCCGATTATAAGGGGCCGGATATGACTAATTTTGGTCATCGTTCTTTAACAGATCCGGTGTTTAATGCGCAGTATCAAGAAGAGTCCGAGAAATTTTGCCGTTTGATTTTGGAAGACGCTGAGTTTGCTGAAAAATATGGAGATCTTGGCCATATTTACGGCTATCAGTGGCGCCACTGGGAGAAAAAAGATGGAGGCTTTATTGACCAGATTAAGGACGTCATTGAAATGATAAAAAAAACACCAGATTCTCGTCGTCTGATTGTCTCAGCTTGGAATCCAGAAGATATCCCGTCAATGGCACTGCCGCCTTGTCATACGATGTTTCAGTTTTATGTCAATGATGGCAAACTTTCCTGTCAGTTGTTTCAACGCAGCGGTGATGTCTTTTTGGGTGTACCCTTCAATATTGCCAGCTATGCGCTGTTGACCCATCTGATTGCTCACGAATGCGGACTTGAAATTGGCGAATTTATTCACACTTTGGGGGATGCCCATCTTTATAATAACCACGTCGAACAAATGCAGGAGCAGCTGACCCGGACGCCACGTCCACTTCCAAAGCTGGTCTTGAATCAAGAAAAACAATCAGTCTTTGATTTTGAGATGGAAGATATCGAACTGGAAGGCTACGATCCTTATCCTGGGATCAAAGCCCCCATCGCTGTTTGAAAAAGCAGTAACAAAGGAGCTTTTTGAAGGAGGAAAACTGCATTGTTGATTGCTATTTGGGCACAAGCTGAAGATGGATTGATTGGCAGACAGGGGCATCTGCCTTGGCGTCTACCAGCAGACTTACAGTTTTTCAAGCAACAAACGCTGGGAAACACACTTGTGATGGGCCGCAAAACTTTTGAGGGGATGGGGAGCCGTCCACTTCCTGGGCGACAAACCATTTTATTGACCCACGATCAGACCTATCAAGTCCCCCATCCTGACGTTCTGGTTATGCATACAGCAGATGAAGTAAGGCAGTTAGCTGAGCAAATGGAAGAGCCGGTTTTTATTGCCGGCGGCGCTCAGATTTATCAGCTGTTTGAACCTTACTACGATCAGCTGTTGCGAACGGTCATTGAAGGAAAGTTTGCCGGCGATGCTTATTTTCCACCCTTTGACTTTGGTGACTATGAGCTGATAAGTCAAAAAGAAGGTCACGTCGATGAAAAAAATCTCTACCCCCACCGTTTTGAAAAATGGGCTAGAAAATAAAGACTTGCCGGAAACAGATTGAAAATGTCTCCGGCAAGCCTTTTTGATAGAAAGAAATCAAGTGTAAAGCAGGATAGAAAAGTACATTAGGCCGGCGCCTAGCATGACAAACAGATGCCAAATGACGTGATTGAAAGGAATCTGTTTGAAACTATACACGAAAGCACCCACTGTGTAGGATACGCCACCAGCAACCAAAAGCCAAAAGCCGACAGTCCCTAAAGAATGGTAGAGACTTGGTCCAGCAACCAGGCAAAGCCAGCCCATGACGATGTAGATAGCGGTAGAAATTTTTGAGACCGTTTCTTTTTTGTGAAGGGTCAGGGATTTATAAACGATGCCGCCGATGGCCATGGCCCAGATGGCACCAAACAGAGCCCAACCTAGCCACCCTCTGACGCTTAGTAGGCAATAGGGGGTGTAGCTGCCGGCGATTAGTAGAAAGATGGAATCATGGTCAAAGACCTGAAAGACTTTTTTTGCTTTGGTGAAAATCAAACTGTGGAACAAGGTTGAGAACAAAAAGAGCAAGATCATCATGGAACCATAAACGGCGTAAGAAACGACGTGAATAGGTGAACCCAAGCGGGCGCCTTTGACTAACAAAACCACCAGTCCGGCAATGCTCAAGCCGCAGCCAATACCGTGAGTGACCGCATTTAGGACCTCATTGACGATCAGATAGCTGCGAGAGTGTTGCGTATTTTGCATGAATGGGACCTCCTTGGTCTAAAGTTGATGAAAAAACGATTTCTCTCTGTTATACTTGAAGTAATCGAATGTTATCTGTATTCTAACATGAAATCCCAATGTTTTTAAAGGAAGAGTGAATTAAATGACAACTATCAAGATCGTAACGGACTCTTCATGTACGATGGAACCGGCAGTCCGTGATCGTTTGAATATCCACGTCGTTCCGCTTTCAGTGATGATTGATGGTGTTTTGTATCGAGACGATGATACGCTGACCGGAGAGAAGTTCATGTCGATGATGGCCAGTGCCAAAGAACTTCCAAAGACCAGTCAGCCCCCCATCGGAGAATTTGTCGAGTTATATGATAAGCTGGGAGAAGATGGCAGCCACGTGATTTCCATTCATATGACCCACGGACTCAGCGGGACCGTTGAAGCTGCTCGTCAAGCCAGCAATCTGAGTAAAACCGAAGTGACGATTATTGACAGTGATACGACTGACCAGGGACTCTCTTTTCAGGTGATTCGTGCCGCTGAGATGGTAGCAGCCGGTGAAGACCTGGATACAATTCTCGCAAAAGTGTATGAAATTCGAGAAAACACCAAACTTTATATTGGTTTGTCAACACTGGATAATCTGGTAAAAGGTGGTCGTATCAGTCGTGCTACGGGTATTTTATCCAGTATCCTCAACATGAAAATTGTGATGGATTTTGATCATTCCGAATTGATTCCGGTGGTTAAGGGCCGCGGTGGAAAGACCTTTACAAAATGGTTTGACAGCTTCAAAGATGAATTAAAAAAACTACCCAACGTGAAACAGATTGGCATCTCCCATGCAGAAGGGCTGGCATTAGCCGAAGAGTTCAAAAAGCAGCTGCAGGCGCTGTATCCACAAATGCAAATTCCGGTTTTGCATACGACACCTATCATCGCTACTCATACGGGTAAGGGTGCCTTTGCTATCACCTATTATACAGAGTAAGATTAACCTTCTGACCAGTCCATTATGGGCTGGTTTTTTTACTCTGAATTATAGAAGAGTTGTACCCTGCAAAGGGGCTATAAAAGAGGCGTAGTGCTAAGCAAAATGATTATCTAAGATTTTCTAGAAAATCACTGAAAAGTTTCAGACTTCTTTAGGATTCTGTTAAAATAGACGTTAGCATCTACCAGTAAATATTGAGTAAGGAGGCGCTGATTTGCAAGAAAAATTAAAGCGCGTACCATTTTTTAAAATTCTTTTTCAGGGATTATTAGTCGTAATCGGTATTTTGATTGTCTATATTTCATTAAATCAGCTTTTTCCACCAGCTGAAGCGATTTTAAAACCAATTGCCGCTAGCGATGCCACTAGTGATCTCAAAGAGCGGGTCCATTATGTAGCAGTTGGTGATTCGTTGACAGAAGGAATTGGTGATCAGACGAAACGGGGAGGCTTTGTCCCGATTGTGGCTGAAGATTTGCAGACCCGCTATAAATTGTCCAACGTCGAAGTTGAAAATTACGGCATCGCAGGAGAGCGTAGTGATCAAATCCTAAAGCGTTTAAAAAAGGACAAACCTCTGCGGGATAATCTGAAAACGGCTGACTTTGTGACTGTTACCGTTGGGGGAAACGATTTGATGAAAGTCATTCAAGACAGCTTCTTTACATTGACTATGAAAAAATTTGATAAGCCCCGTGCGGCATATCAAGAGCGGGTAACAGAGATCATTGAAGAGATTCGTACATTGAATGAGCAGGTCCCAATTTATGTACTGGGCATCTACAATCCCTTTTATTTGAATTTTCCGGAGATCACCGATATGCAGACAGTGGTGGATGATTGGAATACTGCTACGGAAAATGCGACAGCGCAATTTCCAAAATCCCACTTTATTCCTATCAATGATTTGCTTTATCAAGGATTGGATCAAAAAGTCGGGATTGCGTCAGAATCTGACAGTTCCAGCAGTGAAACTGAGGAAAAATCCTCTGGAGGCAATGACCTGGACCGGGTGGACAACAATGTCTTATATGAAGATGATAAATTTCATCCCAACAATATCGGCTACCAATTGATGGCCAATGCGGTGCGAGACCAGTTGATTAAAAGCCAAGATGAGTGGCTGAAAAAAGGGGAATGATGAATATGAGCGAGCCAACCAGTGAATCAATCAAGCAAAAAGATAAGACAACTTTTATAAAATCACCAAAACAAAATCCTTGGAAGTGGGCATTCTTGGTCCTTGTGGTACTGTTATTGGGGAGCGGCATTTTTTTGGGTACAAGAATTTTTTCTGTTCGCGAGCCTCATTACCAAAATGCGACAGAAACAACTCGGCAGGGGGACCCAATTCTCACCATCAACAGCAATAAAAAGCAGGTCAATCAGCTGATCGATTTTTATTTGCAAGAATATCTCAAGGATTCTGATATCAAGTATAATTTTGTATTGGAAAATGAAGCCATGCTCAGTGGTGAATTCAAGATTTTAAACTTCCCCGTGACGGTGTATCTGTACTTTGATCCCTATGTGATGGAAAATGGCAATGTGCAGCTGCGAGGGACCAGTCTTTCAGTGGGAACGTTGGATCTGCCCCTCAAGGAAGTTATGAAAATGGTCAAGCGTAGTTTCAAATTTCCGGAATGGATTGAAGTGGATCCTGATGATAAGAGTATCTTGATTCGTCTTGATCAATTTCAAATGCAAAATGGTTTGTTTATCAAAGCCAATCGCATCAATTTATTGGACGATGAGATCCAGTTCGGTTTATACTTGCCCAAAGACAAAACCGCAGAAAGTACGAGTTCGTCTGTGAGTGAGTCCAGCAGTAAGTAGTCCAAAGCCGATGTTCAAATCGCTTTGATAACAACGAGGATACGCGCTATTTTTAATGAAGACAATTATGGGAGATGATGAAGGATGGAACGAGCAATTTTTGCTGGTGGCTGTTTCTGGTGTATGGTGCAGCCTTTTGATGAACAACCTGGGGTCTACTCGGTGATGTCGGGCTATACCGGCGGCCATACAGAAAACCCAACCTATGAGGAAGTATGCAGTCACACGACTGGACACACTGAAGCGGTGGAGATCATTTTTGATCCCGCTCTGTTGTCTTATGAAAAGCTGTTGGAAATCTATTGGCAGCAAACGGATCCTACTGATGCATTTGGCCAATTTCAAGACCGGGGCGATAATTATCGACCTGTTATCTATTATTTCGATGAAGCGCAGCAACAGGCCGCTAAAAAAAGTCGTCAGGCTCTCCAAGATAGTGGCCGTTTTGACCGTCCAATTGTAACAACGATTGAACCCGCTCAGCCTTTTTATCCCGCGGAAGAGTATCATCAAGAGTATTACCGTAAACACCCGGGTAATTTTGCTCGCAATCATGCCAGACGCGCGGCTTTTATTAATTCACATTGGGGGAATCACTGATGCGGCGGAGTTTTTATCAGTACTTAATGGCTGTAAAGGGACCCAGTCATCTCGATGAAGAGCAGATTTTTGCGACCCATGTCAGTCATGATATTCAGTTTCCTAAACACAGTGAAGATTACCACGAAATATCTTCTTATTTGGAAATGAGTACGGACTACTTGCCATCGATGGACATTTTTGATCAAATGTGGGAGAAATATTTAGAAAACAACAAATAAACGTCGTACAAAATCGTTCTAACAGAGGACCCATTTTGGGCAAGTCTCGTCCTGACGTTTAAATCTGTTTTGCAAGGGGAAGATTGAACCTTCCCCTTTTTTTGATTACATGGTACTATTTTTCAGAGGCAAGGAGGTCTTTGAATGAAGAAAAAAATCAGCCTGCCCATCTACATTGGGACGATTATCGGTACAGCGGTTCTTTTTGGCGGCGGTGGCTTCTTGCTGGCCAAAGAAGGACCCGAAGCTTTTATCGATTTTGGCGCCAAGCAGTCTGCCATTCGAACAAACGACAATGACTTGGACCAGGTATACCAACTGTACAATACTATCAATCAGAATTATTACCAAAAAGTGGACAAGGATAAACTGGTAGCAGGGGCTCTGAAAGGAATGACCGAAGCGCTGGATGATCCTTATTCCACCTATCTAGATAAAGAAGGTGCCGCGGCTTTAAATGAATCGCTGTCAGATTCTTTTGAAGGGATTGGTGCCACGCTGGGACTTGTGGAAGAGCAACCGGTAATTGCCCAGACCCCCATCAAAGGGACGCCGGCTCAAAAAGCTGGCCTCAAAGCAGAAGACGTGATTAGTCAAGTGGATGGGGAAGACACCAAGGGGCAAAAACTGGATCAAGTGGTGGCAAAAATTCGCGGTGAAAAAGGCACCAAAGTCAATTTGACAATCCAACGGGGCAAGGATACTTTCGAGGTTGCAGTTACCCGAGACACAATTCCCATTGAGACTGTTCATGGGCAATTGGATAAAAAAGAGCCAACAATTGGCTATGTTCAGATCACCACATTTGGAGCAGGAACGACAAAAGAATTACAGCGTACCATTGAAGACCTTAGAGAAGCTGGCGCTAAGAGCTTTGTTTTAGATGTGCGACAAAATCCCGGCGGGCTATTGGATCGGGTGCAGGAAATGGCCAGCATGTTTCTAGAAGACGAAAAAACGATTGTTCAATTTGAAGACGGTCAAGGAAATAAAAGTAAAACGGTTGCCAACAAAGAACTGGATGGTGGCTTTAAAGTCCGGGAACCAGTTGTGGTTTTAGTAGATGGCAACTCAGCATCGGCAGCGGAAATTTTTGCTGCGGCGTTGAAGGAATCAGCAAATGCGCCGGTGATTGGAACGACAACCTTCGGCAAAGGAACAATGCAGCAAGTCGCCGAGTTAGATTCAAAAAGTGAATTGAAACTGACAGTAGGCAAATGGCTGACCCCTGATGGCGAGTGGATTAACGAAAAAGGGCTGACACCAACCATCAAAGCTGATTACCCAAGTTATGCTTACCTGCCGCCGCTGTCTCGTAATGAAGAATACCGTAAAGGAGATAGCGGCCAAAAGATTGATTATTTGAATCAATTTTTGAAGGCAATTGGCTATCAGACCAAAGGCGATTCCTTTAATCAGACAACTGAAGAGGCTGTCAAAGCAGTTCAAAAAGCCAATAAACTCAAAGAAACCGGTGTGGTGGATGGAACAACTGCAGATGCTATCGAAACAGCAGTAGCCAAGACTTTAATGGGCCAGGATTTTGCTTACCAAGAAGGAATTCAGACCCTGTCAGAGCAGTTAGAAAAATGATAAGTATCCAGCAGTGAGATAAAACAGTCGCGGAAAAGAGGGGCAGCATGTCTAAAAAAGAATACATTGATTTATTTTGGCTGACCATCAAGTATTTGGTCGTGGCTGTCGTCATTGCAGTAGTTGTCAGAGGATTTCTGCTGATTCCGGTGCCAGTTGTGGGCAATTCGATGGAAACTACTCTGGCACAAAATGATATGGTACTGATGGAACGAATTTCCGAGGTTAAGCGATTTGACGTGGTAGTGTTCCGGCTTTCCAGTGGCACAACTTACATCAAACGAGTCATTGGCATGCCGGGAGACACACTGCGCTATGAAGATGATCAGCTTTATATCAATGATCAGCCAGTTTCAGAACCCTTTTTAAAGGAATCGGTAAAAAAAGATAAACTGAAAAATCACTTTACCAATGATTTTTCACTGGAGGATTTGACCGGTGAAACCGAGTTGGGACCAGACAGCTATTTCGTCATGGGAGACAATCGGCGCAACTCAAAAGATAGTCGCTCATTTGGAGCTATCACCTCGTCAGACATTATCGGTAAGGCCCGTCTGGTGTATTATCCTGTGAAGCATTGGCGGATTATTTAATGATTGCCGGTAGTGCTTGATAAAAAAAGCAGAGGATTTGAAAAAGTTTACGCAAAGATTGAGGCCACTTGTGAAAGCAAGGGCCTTTTTTTGTTGGCAAAGTGTTTTTCAAGAAGTCAGATGTATAAAAAGGCAGTAATCATCGCTGCTTAGCTTAAAAAATTGTAATGAACGTCTTTGGAAAAAAGCTGTCGTTGTCAAATAAGTCAATCGTAAGTTGCTTAGCTGAACATTCCCAAGGACAAAAATTCGTGGTAAAATGCTTAGGATACTCAGTTGTCGGATCTCCTGTTAGATTAAGAAAGTGTGCTTAGTACAATCCAATGCAGGATGTTTTGTGAAGGATGATCCGAATGTGACTTGAATAAGTAGTAAGAAAGGAAATTTACCCATGAGTGTACCGATACAATGGTTTCCTTCTGACAAATAGTAGTTTACTAAATTTTAGATATTGATTTATAAAATTTATGTAATATTTCTTTCTCCCTTCATTGTAATATCAGTGAAAATTCACATTGTTTGTGTTATTTATAATGAATGATAAAATTACTGTTTTTTTTAAATTGGAAATCATATTGTTCATAGTTTTATATGAATGTCCCAAACTGTCCCATATTTTGTCCCATGCAATTAGCCTTTACCAATAACAGCATGGATTGACACGCTAAATCCTATTTGAGTATATATTAAGTAAGTTTCTTTATAAGAATGTAACGTAGTTTGAATTTCATTAAATAACGAATAAGTAATTTCTAAGACATCACAAGTTGATGTCTTTTTTATTTGCTTTTTTAATCATACAAGGTGAGTACAGAATCAATTTAGAAAGATATGCAGAAAAAAGCAAAAGCAAAAAAAGTATCTTTATGAAAGGAAAATACACTATGAAAACATCAAAGTTCAAAAATTGGCGATTATTTGCGACTTTAGCTCTGTTGGGTCAAACCATTGGCGGAGCA
Organism: Enterococcus infantis; assembly: GCF_049166715.1. Lineage (NCBI taxonomy): Bacteria > Bacillati > Bacillota > Bacilli > Lactobacillales > Enterococcaceae > Enterococcus > Enterococcus infantis. The sequence continues at coordinate 32,487 of NZ_JBMHFB010000009.1, forward strand.
ATTGGTCCTACGATTGCCTTTGCCGATGAGACTACTCATCCGCAAACAGTGACTGTGCACTGCGATTTGTCACACTTATATGCGGTCGAAGGCACGTTCAGTGATGGTCGAACATTATCAGAGGTAACGGTCCCTCACTATGCTATCTATAATGGGGAGAAACAAGATATTTTCTGTATTGAACCAGGAGTGCCAATTTACAATGAGTTCACTCCTGGTTATGAGAAAAATCCATTGCCTGATATGTCGGAGAAAGCGAAATTAGTTTCCGTTTTATGGAAAAAAGCCGGTACAGACATTGATACACAAATGGTTGCTCAAAAGATGATTTGGCAAGAAGTTAATGGTTATACGCTTCACTCTATGAAGCATCCAGATGGCAGTGCCGTAAATATCGCAGCCATTGAGGCAAAAATTAATCAAGCTATTTCCGATTATCAGAAGAAACCAAGCTTTCATAATTCCACAGTGAAAACCGTGTTAGGTCAATCGACTACTGTAACGGATACGAATAATTTGAACTTGTCAGAGTTCGATGAAGTTGTGGAGAATACCGCAAATATTGATTATCGTGTCAATGGCAATCAATTGGTCATCACACCGAATGCCAATTCAAAAGAAAGCGGTGTGTTGACGCTTAAGAAATCTGCTGGTACCGGAACACCGGTCGCTTATAAGATGGCTGGTCAACAAACTTTAATGGCCGGGGCAATTGATAAGCCGAATACCTACACAATCAAAATTGATGTGGAAACTGAGGGAGCTTTAAAAATAAAAAAAGTCGATAAAGAATCAGGTGCTATTGTACCAGGGACGGTTTTCCATTTAGATTTTGAAAAAGTGTTACCCGCAAAAGACGTGACTACTGACAAAGAAGGGATTGCGACATTGGATGGGATTCCCCATGGTACAAAGGTAACCATTACTGAAAAATCAGTGCCAGCGCCTTATACGATTGATACTACCCCATGACTGCTACGATTAAAGCAGGTGAGACCATTTCCGTGACTTCAAAAAATACGCGAGAAAAAGGTCAAATCATTCTGGATAAAACCGGAGTTGAAACAGGGAGTGATCTTTGGAATGACAACTATTCTTTAGCTGGCAATACGTTTGCCATTCGCAAAGATAGCCCAACTGGTGAAATCGTTCAAGAAATGACCACGGATGAAAAAGGTCATGCGGAAACACCAAAAGAGATTGCCAATGCATTGGAATTGGGAACATATTATGTGACAGAAACCAAAGCATCTAACGGCTTCGTGAATACTTTCAAACCCGTAAAAGTCGAATTGAAGTATGCCAATCAAACCATAGCCCTTGTTACGAGTAATGTAAAAGGGCAAAACCAAGAAATTACTGGGGAAACCACGTTGACAAAAGAAGACAAAGATACCGGTAATGAGACTCAAGGGAAAGCTGAGTTTAAAGGAGCTGAATATACTCTCTTTACTGCAAAAGATGGTCAAGCGGTTAAATGGGGTGAGGCTTTTAAACCAGAATTAGTGAAAGGAACGAAGGCTTCTGATGAAACGGTGACTTTGACTTTAGATGAAAAGAATCAAGCTGCCGTTAAACACTTAGCCATCAACGAGTACTACTGGCAAGAAACCAAAGCACCTGAAGGGTATACCTTGGATGAAACGAAGTATCCTGTTTCCATCAAAAAGGTGGATGATAGCGAAAAAAATGCTGTGATTACTCGAGATGTTACGGCAAAAGAACAAGTGATTCGCTTTGGTTTTGATTTCTTCAAATTTGCCGGATCAGCCGCTGGCACTGCCGAAACTGGGTTTAATGACTTAACCTTTAAAGTGTCGCCCTTAGAAGGAACCAATGAGATCACAGGTGCCGAAGATGAAGCGACCACAGCTTATAACGAGCAATTAGGGTTTGATGGCTACGGCAAGTTTGAAAATCTTCCTTATGGGGATTATTTACTTGAAGAAGTAGAAGCTCCAGAAGGATTTCAAAAGATTACACCATTAGAAATCCGTTCTACGTTTAAAGAAAATAAAGAGGATTACACCAAGAGTGAATACATTTTTACCATTACCGAACAAGGTCAAAAACAACCAATTAAAACGGTGACCGTTCCTTACGAGAAGCTGACGAACAAAGAATTTTCTGTTAGTTTGAACCGTTTGATGCTCTATGATTTGCCTGAGGAAGAAGATAGTTTGACTTCTCTTGCGACTTGGAAGGACGGAAACAAAGAATTGAGTACTCAAGATTCTACCGAACTAGTTGATAAATTGAGTTACAATCTACATGAAATCAAAGAAGACTGGTATATCGTAGCTCAAGCCATTGATGTAGAAGCCACTAAAGCTGCCCAAGAAAAAGACGAAAAGGCCAAACCAGTGGTAATTGCCGAAACAACGGCTACCTTGGCGAATAAAGAGAAAACAGGAACTTGGGAAATTCTGCATAAATTAACCGCTGAACAAGTTTTAGATAAAACTATTGTATTATTCAACTATGTGTATGAAAACAAGGAAACCTTTAAAGCAGGCGATGAGCCAGTAGCGAAGGATGCTAGTTTGAATAACCAAGCCCAAACTGTTAATTGTACAGTGGAACGCCATGTTTCCATTCAAACAAAAGCGCACCTAGAAGACGGCTCGCAAACTTTCACTCATGGTGACGTGGTGGATATGTTTGATGATGTATCCATTACTCATGATGTACTGGATGGCTCAAAAGAAGCTTTCGAAACAATTCTGTACGCCTTATTACCGGATGGTACGAACAAAGAAATTTGGAAATCTGGAAAAATTGATTACGAAGTGAATGACAAAGAATTTACCAAAACCGTACTTGCGGAAAAAGTAGACACGAGTAAATATCCAGAAGGTACAAGCTTTACCTTTAAAGAAATTAACTATGATAAAGATGGGAATATCAATGGAAAACACAATGAAGATTTGAAAGAAAAATCCCAAACCTTAACTCCCAAAAAAGTTCCGACCACACCAAGCACACCAGAACAACCGGAAATACCAAGTGACTCTCAAGAATCTAGTCCTACAGTGAAGACGTTCCCACAAACTGGGGAGAAAACTTCCAGTGTGTTACTGTTCGTTGGCTTTACTTTGATCTTTGCGACAGCTGGCTATTATTTCTGGAATCGTCGGAACTAAGGTGATGAGATGAAACAAGTAAATAGTAGAAAACAATACGCGCGGCCGCCTCCTAAAAAAGTGGTCGCGCTATTTTTGTACCCAAAACTAACAATGAAAAGAGGAAAAAAATATGGAATTGAAATTTGTTGTGCCAGATATGATCGAAACCTTTGGAAAGATCAGTTATGCCGGCGAAGGTGAAATTTTAACAGAAGGATATGGGCGGAATACAAAGGTGATTGGTCGTAGTTATCATTTGTATTCCAGTAAACAACGAGCCGATGATATTGAAGTGGTGGTATCTGCGGAAGCCGGCGAAAAGGATTTCGACCAAGATCAACCACTAAAAGCTGTAAATCCCCACTTGGTTGCGAAAGGCTATGAGATCGAGAATCATGGGTTTACCGACTACGTGTTGTATGTCGATGATTTAGTGAAAGCATAGGAGGAAAAGATTATGAGATTAACAGAGGGTATTGTAGTAGATTCAAGATTAACATTCGGAAATTTGCGTTTTTCTGCATTACGTCGAGAAGTACGCAAACAAAATGAGGATGGAACGGTTAGCAACGAGGTAAAAGAACGAACCTATAATTTGAAATCCTCTGCGCAAGGTCGAATGATTCAAGTTAGTATCCCAGCAAATGTGCCCTTACGCGAGTTTGCTTATGATGCAGAGGTAGAGTTGGTCAATCCAATCGTGGATACGGTCGCCAATTATGTTTTCCGAGAAGGAACTACTGTTAATTGGTTCATTAAGGCAGATGATTTAGTCTTGAAACGACAACCGAATCAAGGAAACCCTACAAACCAAAATGAAGGAAAGAAATAGGTGAAGCGTATGGAAATTAATGTGGAACATATTTTAGATTGTCTCGATCGTTATGGCAAAGGAGAACTAACCAAAGAACAAGTCAACGAAGATTTGACGATAGACGAAAAAGTATTTCTTATTATGAATCAGGATTTTTTTGAAACCAATGAGGAAGATTTTGACGTACTCAAATGGTTGGATGAGGAAGAGTCCTTCTTTATGGTTGTCGAAGTAAATGAAAATTTATGTCGCCAGGCAGAATCTGTCTTGGAAGAAATTGGTGTGGAGATGCCGGATGCCATCGAAAGCTTTTTAAAACAATTGGTAGAAACGAAACAACTTCCCGTAGTAGTAAATGACTAGCATAACTTTTTGAAATTGCCCAATGAAATCCTATTGGGCTTTTTCGACTGGGGGTGGAAACCATCAAAATGTACAAAGGGCATCGCATACGAGCAGGAGATCAGCACTTGGTTTATCACTTTGTTCTTGGATGGCTAAGTGCCTTATTCATCGGTTGGATGGACGTCTTTTATTTTCAAGAGCTTAGACAATTTGATCTTTCTAAGCCATCACTTTCTACTATTGAAATTGTTTGGTCTATAAAAGATTTAGCATGTCTACTTGGAAGTCTCGCTCTTGCAGGAGCTATGATGTTACTTTATATTCATTTTTTTCATGATCATTGGCGAAGTCTGTGGCATCGACAAAAGTTGGCTCGGATGATTCTAGAAAACCATTGGTATGAAGTGAAACAAACTCAAGGTGAAGGTTTTTTCAAAGATTTGAATAGTAGTCGGACCAAAGAGAGCATCAGCTACTTCCCCAAAATTTATTATCGAATGAAAGATGGCTTACTTTCTATTCGCGTTCAAATTTCACTGGGAAAATATCAGGATCAGCTTTTAAAGTTGGAAAAGAAGTTAGAAAGCGGACTGTATTGTGAATTAGTAGAAAAGGAACTCAAAGACTCTTATGTGGAATACACCTTGTTATACGATATGATTGCCAATCGAATTGGAATTGAAGAAGTAGTGGCAGAAAACCGGACTCTGCGATTGATGAAAAATCAAGTATGGGCGTATGATTCTTTACCTCATATGTTAATCGCTGGTGGAACAGGTGGTGGGAAGACATATTTCTTACTCACCATTATCGAAGCACTATTGAAGTCAGATGCAGAATTGTTTATCCTCGATCCAAAAAATGCGGACCTCGCCGATTTAGGTACGGTAATGCCCCATGTCTATTCACAAAAGGAAGAAATTTCTACTTGCGTGGAAGACTTTTACGAACGCATGATGGCTCGTAGCAAGGCAATGAAAGAAATGCCCAACTACAAAACAGGAGAGAACTATGCGTATCTTGGACTTCCGCCCAACTTTTTAATCTTTGATGAATACGTGGCTTATATGGAGATGTTAACAACGAAAGAAAGTGCGGTGATTTTGAATAAGCTCAAACAAATCGTGATGTTAGGTCGTCAGTCGGGTTTCTTTCTGATTTTGGCTTGTCAAAGACCAGATGCAAAATATTTAGGAGATGGGATTCGCGATCAATTCAACTTTCGCGTAGCTTTAGGACGTATGAGTGAACTCGGGTATTCCATGATGTTTGGCGAGGTTGAAAAAAACTTCTTTATGAAACGCATCAAAGGTCGAGGATACGTGGATATAGGGGGCAGTGTGATTAGTGAGTTTTATACGCCACTTGTACCAAAAGGGTATGATTTTTTAGGCTCAATTAATAAATTAAGAAAGTTGAATGATTGAGTGATTTTCAAATACTGACTTTATACTTTAAGTAACGTATAATACTTTTATGTAGTAGAAAAAAAGGGGGCGAATAATGTGGAAAGTAATGATTCTTATTTAGAGTACGCAAAAGCAAATAAGGATAGTTTTATTTCTTATATTATCAAAGGAAAATCCCCCGAAGTTGGACGAGACGCAGTTTTTATGGCAGGGAGTCCTGGCGCTGGAAAGTCAGAGGTTGCCATTGGATTGGCTGAGAATTATGATAATCACGTAATTATTGACGCGGATTACTTTCGTACTCTGTTTCCTGATTATAATGGAAAAAACTCTAGTCTCTTTCAAAAAGCATCTTCTTGGTTGGTGGAGCAGGCATTTAGATATGTCTTAGATCATGGCTATTCTTTTATCCTGGATGCAACTTTTGCTATATTAAGTGCTGAAAAAAATATTTCGCGGGCATTGAAAAATCATTTTCGAGTGACGATTTTCTATGTTTATCAAGACCCAAAAATCGCTTGGAATTTTACACAAGAACGTGAACTGGCAGAGGGACGCCATGTGCCGAAAAAGGTATTCATTAACGCCTTTTTCAAATCAAGAGAAAATATTGCGAAAGTAAAGAGTAAACATCCAGATGTGCTGCTTCATATTATTATAAAAGATTATATGAATAACATTTCTGAAGTTCATTATGCTGCGGATAATCTAGAATTATTTTTGCCATTAGGATATAGTAGGGAAGATTTGGAGGTTCAATTACATGACTGAGAAAGAACAAGTAACGAAAATTGTAAAGAAATACAATAAGAGTATTGCGGATTTATCGGAAAATGCTACTGCAAAAGAGTTCAAAACAGTGATTAAATATGTTGCCGATCAGGCCAATGAAAAACAGCGGAAATTAGTTGGGTTAGATAAAAAATAGTAAATGAAGTAATAATGTAGAAGCCAAGAGCAAAAATGTTCTTGGCTTTTTTCTTTGCAATGAATGAGGTGATGTATGACATTTTTAGATTTATTCGCCGGAATTGGTGGCTTTCGCTTAGGTATGGAACAAGCGGGCCACCAGTGTATCGGTTTTTGTGAAATTGATGAATTTGCTCGGCGGAGTTATAACGCAATCCATGATACAAGGAAGGAGGTGGAAATGCATGACATCACAAGTGTATCAGACGAGTTTGTTCGATCCCTCGGACCAGTGGACATCCTTTGCGGCGGATTTCCGTGCCAAGCTTTTTCAATTGCGGGAAAGCGGCAAGGATTTTCCGATACTCGAGGTACTTTATTCTTTGAAATCGCTCGGTTCGCCACTCTTCTCCAACCTAAGTTTTTATTCCTTGAGAACGTCCGGGGATTGTTCAATCACGAAAGAGGGGCTACGTTCGAGACGATCCTCCGAACGCTGGATGGATTGGGGTATGATGTGGAATGGCAAGTGCTTAACTCAAAGGCCTACGTTCCCCAAAGCCGCGAGCGGGTCTTCCTTATCGGACATTCTCGAGACGCATGTACCGAACAAGTATTTCCTATCATTGGAGCGTCTCCAACATCTGATCAAAACATCCGAAACCTGTTAAATATCAATCCTTCCAATCGAGGAATGGGTGGACAAGTCTATGGCTCAGATGGTGTGGCGCCAACCTTAACAGGCGATGAAGGAATCAAAATCGCGTTGTCGGTAAAGGATGGGATTTCTGTAGCGGGTATGTTACCGGGAAATTTTGAACAAGGCAATCGGGTTTATGAGGTAACTGGAACAGCTCCCACCTTGTCAACGAAGCAAGGAGGAACGAAGATCATGATTCGGAAAAATAAAACAGAATATCAAGAGGTGAAGCCAGGGGACAGTGTGAACCTGGCTTTTCCTAACTCCACAAGTCGCCGAGGCCGTCTGGGAAAACAAAGTGTGCATACTTTACTAACAGGAGACCAACAAGCGGTTGTCACAGATCAGTATCAGATTCGGAAGCTAACACCTAGGGAGTGCTGGCGACTTCAAGGGTTTCCCGATTGGGCTTTTGACCGAGCCTCTCAAGTCAATTCAGATAGTCAGTTGTATAAACAGGCCGGAAACTCTGTAACAATTCCGGTCATTTTTGATATTGCTAGAAGGTTAAGGGAGGTGAAAGCACATGATTTATGATGAGTTGATTGGAGAAATCTACTGGGTGATTGGCAAGATTCAGTCAGATCCGGAATTGGAAGAAGAACTGTACCGGCTCAATTTCGATATTCGAAAAAATGGGGTGAAGGTCCCTGGTGATTCGTATGTAATGGACGAGGAAACGGATGCTCGAATTGAACTAAATCAAGTAATCACGGAAATTGAACGGATTGCGGACCTTGCCAAAGAACCGGATATCCGTCAGTACTTGTTTGAGATAAAAGCAGAGTTGGAAATTGAGGGCATTACCGTGGAGTAACAACCAAATAAACCACTGATAGGCGCTGACCGTGGGGGATTTGCGAAGCAGAAATCCTCCGTGGTGTGTGCCTGTTCATGGGCGGCGCCAGCCGGCCATGATGTCTCACCCCCCGTATCTAACAGGGGGGTACAAAAACACAAAAAATAAGCAAGCAACCATTAAGAATGCTTGTTGAATCAAGGATATTAAGTAATTTGCATAGGTGTTAACTCATTTGAAAAAGTTAACACCTTGAATTTGGAGGTGAGAACTTGGCACAACGGAATTTAGATTATCGGTTATTAAAAGACCGACGTAACGAATATGGCGTTTCACAAAATAAATTGGCTACGGCTTGTGGGCTTAGTCGTCCATACTTAAACCAGATAGAAAACGGTGGCGTAACCGCCTCTACAAAGACCATGAGAAAAATTTTTGACCAACTGGAAAGTTTCAATCCCGATTTGCCTTTGACGTTACTGTTTGACTATGTAAGGATTCGTTTCCCCACAACGGATGCACGAAAAATTATTCAAGAAATTCTCCATTTGAAATTTGAATATATGCTTCATGAAGATTACGCCTTTTACTCCTATCAAGAACAATATGTTATGGGAGATATTGTAGTGATGTTGTCTCATGAAGAAGACAAAGGTGTTCTTTTAGAATTAAAAGGGCGAGGTTGCCGGCAGTTTGAAACGTTTTTACTCGCCCAAAAGCGTAGCTGGCACGACTTTTTCGAAGATTGTCTAAAAGCTGGGGGCGTGATGAAACGCTTGGACTTGGCAATCAATGATCGAGTTGGTTTGTTAGATATTCCTGATTTAACGAAAAAATGTCAGAAGGAGGAATGTATCTCCTTGTTTCGTACCTTTAAAAGTTACCGTTCCGGGGAACTGTTGAAAGCCGATGAAAAGGATGGTATGGGCAATACCTTATATATCGGCAGTCTCAAAAGTGAGGTTTATTTCTGTTTGTACGAAAAAGATTATGAACAATATATCAAGTTAGGGATTCCATTAGATCAGACCGAAACGAAAAATCGTTTCGAAATTCGGTTAAAAAATGACCGCGCTTATCATGCGATTCAAGATTTGTTAAAAGGTCGTAGTATTGAAAGTACCACATTTTCCATTATCAATCGGTATTTGCGATTTGCGGATAAAGTAGATGGAAAACGGCGAACCAATTGGCCCTTGAATGAACAATGGGGGCGTTTTATTGGACGGAATCGGAAAGAGATTCAATTAACTTCTGAACCGAAACCGTATACCATTGAACGAACCTTGAATTGGCTAGGCAGACAAGTTGCCCCTACGTGGAAAATGGCCAAGGAGTTGGATCGGTTGAATCAGACAACATATATCCAGGATATGGTACAGAATGCACGCCTATCAGACCGGCACAAAAAGATTTTGGAGCAACAAAGTATGGCAATTGAAAATTTGATTATATGAAATGAGGAATTTTGATGGGAATTGTAAAAGATATTTTATTGGTATTTGGTGGCAGTATGCTTGGTGTTACTGTGATGTACTTGATGCATGCAAGTGCAGCGGCGGATCGAGCAATGGAAAAGAAAGGAAAGTGATGAAATGAATTTCGGACAAAATTTGTATCAATGGTTTTTAACCAATGCCCAATCTTTAGTTTTACTAGCGATTGTGGTCATTGGGTTATTTTTAGGATTTAAGCGGGAGTTTTCCAAACTGATTGGCTTCTTAGTGATTGCCTTGATTGCGGTAGGTCTGGTCTTTAATGCTTCTGGTGTGAAGGATGTCTTACTCAATTTGTTTAACCGAATTGTTGGTGCTTAAGGGGGAATCACGATGGAACAGATGCGTGTTTATATTGCGAATCTCGGGAAATATAACGAAGGGGAGTTGGTGGGGGCGTGGTTTACCCCACCTGTCGATTCTGATGAAATGAAAGAACGGATTGGATTAAATGACGAATACGAAGAGTACGCAATTCACGATTATGAACTGCCTTTTGAGATTGATGAGTATACACCAATTGAAGAAATCAATCGGCTATGTAGCTTGGCAGAGGAATTAGAAGGAACGCCGATTGGTGAGGTTGCTTTAGAGATTCAGCACGCTTTTTTCAATTCTTTTGAGGAGATGGTGGAGCATGTGGATGATATTATTTGTTATCCCGATTGTAATGATATGAGTGATGTCGCGTATTACTTGATTGTGGAAGCTGGTGATTTTGGAGAAGTACCAGAACATTTGAAGACGTATATTGATTTTGATGCGTGTGGTCGAGACTTGGAGATTGGAGGGAACTATTTGGTTACGAGTCGAGGTGTTTTTGAGTATCCTATGTAAACTCGATATCCTGAATCTTAAGTAGTATAATTATACTACTTAAGATTTTTAGGAGGGAACAAGGTGATTTTTCTTTCACATAATTCAAAAGATAAACCGATTGTGGAGCCATTAGCGATTAGGTTAAGGGATACGTTTGGACAAGATAATATTTTTTATGATTCATGGTCAATTCAACCAGGTGATGGGATTATTAACCAGATGAATAATGGGTTGGATAAGTGCCGTTTTTTCTTCTTTTTTGTATCAAAAAATAGTTTGGAAAGTAAAATGGTATCCATGGAGTGGCAGAATGCAGTAATGAAATCTGCGCAAGATGATGTGAAAATAATTCCAGTACGTTTAGACGGAGCAATTATGCCAACAATTTTGCTTCAAACCCTGTATATAGATCTTTTTTCTAATGGCCTTGAAGTAGCTTTAAAGCAAATGGTAGATGTTGTTCAAGGTACTAATAATTTTCAACCTCAAAATGCTGAATTTCATAACCTAGAAGCTATTTGCAGGAATAATGATAATAAATTGGAGATAGCGATTAATGCAAAATACTATATGGAACCAAAATCTAGTTTTATTATTGTATTGGTGAATACTCATGATCAAGTAGAGCTTCGAATGAAACAAAATGGAATGAGCAACGTTAGATTTTTCCCAGAGATATCGTTAAACAATGGTATTAATGCATGTGGGTGGGGGATTTCTGTTTCAGAAGCTACGGTGCCAGGTTTTCCATTTGAAATTATCGGAGAATCAAAAGACGGCAATAAAATCAATCTTGTGACAGTAATGCACGAAGTTTCTCAAAACCGATGGGAAGCTATACCAACATTAATAATGTAGTTGCGATAAATAACTACATTCGTTTTTTGAAGTAGTAATATTAAAAAAATTTCAGGAGGAAAGTTTTAAATGGGAGTAAGTGAAAATTTTTCAACTTTTTGCAATAACTTAAGGATGTCAGAAACAACAGTTTCAAATGTTCAATATCGTTATAAGCAAATAACTAAAAGAATAAACTCTGACTTCTGGAATAGTAGCTCTGATTCTTTACACAGCTTATATGTTGGATCGTATGGACGAGGCACTGCAATACACGTAAGTGATATTGATATAATTGTGCGATTACCGGTTGAAAAATATCATCAGTATAATAAATATATTGGTAATGGTCAATCTGCTTTATTACAGGAAGTCAAAACTAGTCTTAAACAAACATATTCAACTTCTCATGTTAAAGCTGATGGTCAAGTAATTGGTATTGATTTTAAAGACGGAGTAAGCTTTGAGATTGTGCCAGCATTTCAAAATACTGATAGTTCAAGCTATACTTATCCAGATTCAAATTCTGGCGGGTCTTGGAAAGTAACTTACCCAAGAGAAGAAATGGCCGCAATGAATTAAATAGATTAACAAATAAAAATTTGAAAAGATTATGCCGTATGGCTCGAGCTTGGAAGGATAAGAATTCAGTGCCAATAAGTGGGATACTGATAGATACACTCGCATATAAATTTATAAAGGATTGGACTTTTCGAGATAAGTCTTACCTTTATTATGATTTTATGAGCCGTGATTTTTTTGAGTATTTAAAAAATCTGAGTACTACTATTGAATTCTGGTATGCTCCCGGGAGTAATCGACGTGTTTACAAATTGAAAAATTTCCAGATGAAAGCAAAACAATCATATAAATTGGCTTTGGTTGCTATCGAATATGAGAAAAGTAATATGCCTTTGTCAGCGAAAAGTAAATGGAGGGATATCTATGGATCAAAATTCCCATCATAAACAAAACTTAGAAGTACAAATCAAAGAAGCATATGGAAGGCTAGTTTATACTTACACAACACATAATAAAGAAGTAGATAGAATTAAGAAAACAAACACTATAATCAAATATATTCAGATTGTATTATCTGCAATTTCAACTGGAGGGTTTATAGGTAGTATTTTCGCTGATAACGGGACACCTTATAAAGTTCTTGCAGGGCTTGTTTCGACGTTTTTATTAGCTATTAATATCTTTTTTAAAGACTTTGATTTGAAAGAAGAAATAGCGTCTCATCAAAACATATCAAACGAGCTGTGGCTAATCAGAGAACAATATATTTCTCTACTAACTGACTTACCTATACTAAATAATCAGCAAATCATGGAAAAAAGGGATGATTTACAAGAAAAAACAAGTGAAATTTATAAAATTGCACCGAAAACAAGTTCAAAAAGTTATTACAAAGCTCAAAAAGCACTTAAAAATGAAGAGGAACAATATTTTGCAGAAGAAGAGCTGAATCAAATGTTACCTAAGCATCTGAGAAAATAACTAAATAATGAGAGGTGAAATATGAAAAAAATAAAAAGCTATACCAGTATTTGGGCAGTTGAAAAAGTCATTTATGCAATTAATGACTTTCAGCTGCCTTTTCCTGTGACCTTTAACCAGATGGCTTGGTTTGTTTTATCCTTGCTGTTTGTCATTGTATTTGCCCATGTGCCTCCACTATCTATGATAGAGGGGGCGTTTTTAAAATACTTAGGCATACCAGTGGCAGTTACTTGGTTCATGTCGCAAAAGACCTTTGACGGTAAGAAACCATTGGGATTTTTACGATCCTTTATCAGCTATCACTTACGATTTAAGGTCACTTTTGCAGGAAAGAAAGTCAAAGAACAGAAAAAACGATGGGATGAATCCATTACCTTAGTGAGGAGTGTGAACTATGTACCCGATTAAGTATATCGAAAACAATCTTGTGTTTAACCAAGAAGGCGAATGTTTTGCCTACTATGAATTAGTGCCTTACAACTACTCCTTTTTGTCACCGGAACAAAAATATCAAGTACATGATAACTTTCGCCAACTAATTGCGCAAAACCGTGAAGGTAAGATCCATGCCTTACAAATTGCGACAGAAAGCAGTATTCACGCCACACAAGAACGTTCGAAAAAGGAAATTACCGGTAGACTCAAAGAAGTGGCGAAACAACGGCTTGACCTACAGACGGATGCATTAGTATCCATGATTGGCGATAGTCAGATTGATCATCGTTTTTTTATTGGCTTCAAACTGATTGCGACGGATGAAGAAGTCAATCTAAAAAGTCTCAAGAAATCTTTCTTTTCTGGGTTTCAAGAATTTATCTATGGGGTAAATCATCATTTGATGGGGGATTTTGTTTCCTTATCCAATGAAGAAATTCATCGGTATACTAAGCTTGAAAAACTAATGGAAAGTAAATTGGCTAGAAGATTCAAAGTCAGACGAGTCACGCCGAGTAATCTAACCTACCTGATTGAACATATCTATGGTGAAAAAGGTACACCGTTTGAAGAATATGAATTTCAGCTACCAAAGAAAAAGCTGAAGTCGGAAACTTTGGTGAAACGTTATGACCTACTACGTCCTAGTCGTTGTTTGATTGAAGAAAAGCCTCGGTACTTACGGATGGAACATGAAAATCATGAATCGTATGTTGCCTATTTAACAATTAATACGATTGTAGGAGAGATGGAGTTTCCTTCCTCGGAACTTTTCTATTACCAGCAACAACAATTTACGTTTCCGATTGATACTTCAATGAATGTGGAAATTGTGACGAACAAAAAGGCACTTGCTACCGTTCGCAATAAGAAAAAGGAATTAAAGGATTTAGATAATCATGCGTATCAATCCGACAATGAAACGAATGCCAATGTTTCAGATGCGTTGGATTCCGTAGATGAATTGGAAACTACTTTGGATCAATCGAAAGAATCCATGTACAAACTAAGTTATGTGGTTCGCGTGAGTGCGGAATCCGTGGATGAACTAAAACGCCGTTGTGATGAAGTGCTTGATTTTTATGATGATACTAATGTGAAACTAGTCCGGCCCTTTGGCGATATGATGGGGCTACATGAAGAATTCTTACCCTCAAGTAAACGATATATGAACGACTATATTCAGTATGTTACGTCTGACTTCTTGGCGGGACTTGGTTTTGGGGCTACTCAAATGCTAGGGGAATTGGAAGGTATTTATTTTGGCTACAATGTCGATACAGGGCGGAATGTTTACTTGAAACCCGCATTGGCTTCGCAAGGGGTGAAGGGTTCAGTTACCAATGCTTTGGCAGCTGCGTTCCTTGGTTCACTCGGTGGTGGGAAATCTTTTAGCAACAATCTCTTAGTCTATTATGCCGTCCTTTTTGGTGGTCAAGCTGTGATTGTCGATCCAAAAGGGGAGCGTGGAGGATGGAAAGAGACCTTGCCAGAAATTGCGGATGAAATCAATATTCTCAACTTAACTAGTAAGCCAGAAAATCAAGGCTTACTCGATCCCTATGTGATTATGAAGAAAAAGAAGGACTCGGAAAGTCTAGCGATTGATATTCTGACTTTCTTAACAGGGATTTCCAGTCGAGATGGGGAGAAGTTCCCTGTATTACGCAAGGCCATTCGGACCGTTACCCAAAGTGAGCAGCGAGGATTGCTACAAGTCATTAATGAACTTCGAAAAGAGGGCTCACCAGTTGCGGAAAATATCGCGGATCATATCGAGTCTTTTATCGATTATGATTTTGCCCATTTGCTTTTCTCAGATGGTTCGATTACCCAATCGATTAGTTTAGATAAACAGTTAAATATCATTCAAGTAGCGGATTTGGTTTTACCAGATGCAGAAACAACTTTTGAAGAATATACCACCATGGAGTTACTAAGTGTCTCTATGCTTATCGTCATTTCGACTTTTGCCTTGGATTTTATCCATAGCAATCGAGAAGTTTTCAAGATTGTGGACCTGGATGAAGCGTGGAGTTTTCTTCAAGTGGCACAAGGAAAGACCTTATCGAATAAATTAGTGCGTGCTGGTCGGGCCATGAATGCCGGGGTTTATTTTGTCACTCAAAATAGTGATGACCTACTGGATGAACGCTTGAAGAACAATATCGGATTGAAGTTTGCTTTTCGAAGTACCGATATTCATGAAATCAAGAAGACTTTGGAATTCTTTGGGTTAGATCAAGAAGATGAAAGCAATCAAAAACGCCTACGAGATTTGGAAAATGGGCAATGCTTGATGCAAGATTTGTATGGTCGAGTAGGCGTGGTCCAAGTTCATCCAGTCTTTGAAGAACTCTTCCATGCTTTTGATACTCGTCCGCCGGTTCAAGAAAGAACGGAGTGAGGGGATGAAAAAGAAACTTTTTCGGATTGTAGGAATCGTTTTTATTAGCATACTTACTCTGACAGCTCTATTGAGTTTAGTTGGTACGGTAGCCGAGGCGACGGGGCTTGTAGACGACACGGTGAAAGCCGGCAATTTATATTCTCAATATTCCTTGAATAACTATCAGCTTGATTTCTTTGTAGATAGTTCCTGGGATTGGCTCCCTTGGAATTGGGGGGATGGCCTAGGGAAGAGCGTGATGTATGGACTTTATGCCATCACCAATTTTATTTGGACAGTAAGTCTGTATTTGTCGAACGCCACGGGTTATGTGGTTCAAGAAGCTTATAAATTGGATTTTATTTCGGATACGGCTGAATGCATTGGGAAGAATATTCAAACCTTAGCCGGTATTACCGAAAATGGCCTTCAAACTTCAGGCTTTTACTTTGGCTTTCTTCTATTGATGATTTTAGTAGTTGGCGTATATGTGGCTTATACAGGTTTACTCAAGCGAGAAACTACGAAGGCAGTTCGAGGAGTAATAAATTTTGTAGTGATCTTTCTACTATCTGGTTCTTTTATCGCCTATGCGCCTACTTATATCACGAAAATCAATGAATTCAGTTCTGATGTTAGCGAGGCGGCACTTAGCCTCGGAACGGAAATCGTTATTCCCAATTCCGAAAGCCAAGGCAAGGATAGTGTGGATTTAATTCGTGACAGTTTGTTTTCTATCCAAGTCCAACAACCGTGGCTACTATTACAATTTGATGATTCCAATATAGAAGAAATTGGCGAAGACCGGGTCAGCAAGATTTTATCTGTAAGTCCTGATGAAAATAAGGGGAAGGATCGAGAAGAAGCGGTCAAAGCTGAGATTGAAGACAATGACAATGCGAATCTAAGTATCACGAAGACCATGAACCGCTTAGGGACCGTGGTCTTTTTAGTATTGTTCAATATTGGTATCTCCTTCTTTGTCTTTCTTCTTACAGGAATCATGCTGTTCTCCCAAATTCTCTTTATTATTTTTGCGATGTTTCTTCCTATCAGTTTCTTATTGTCCATGTTGCCGACTTATGAGAGTTTGGGCAAGAAGGCGATTATTCGCTTATTCAATACGATTATGATGCGAGCGGGAGTTACATTAGTCATCACGACTGCATTTAGTATTTCCACGATGTTTTTCAATATTTCCGCCTCCTATCCCTTCTTCATGGTCGCTTTTCTGCAACTTGTGACCTTTTCCGGTATCTATTTCAAATTAGGGGACATTATGAGCATGTTCAACATTCAAAGTAATGATAGTCAGTCAATGGGCAGACGGGTTATGCGAAAACCACAAATGTTAATGAACCGTAAATTGCGGCAACTCAATCGAAATGTGGGCCGAACTTTAGCTTTTGGTGGAGGTGCAGCAGTCGGAAATAAATTGGCAAAGGAACAATCAAAATCCAAATTTAAGCCATCCGATTCTGCTCTACGAAAGAACTCACGATTATCGAACGATCAAGAGGTGTTGCCTGACTCGAATAAGGAAAATCCAATTTCAAATAATAAGAAACAATCTCGAATGAATTTGGCCGGGAGAAAAATAGGCAAAGTTCTGGATACCCAAGCTTTGGTGAAAGATAAGACCAAACAAGTAAAGGATGGAGTACGGAATGCGCCAACTAACTTGAAATACAACCTCCATAAAGGAATTGAAAAGACGAAAGAAGCACCAGAAGAATTCAAGCGCGGACTTGTCCAAGAAAAAGCAAATCGAGCGGAGTTGCGAGAAGAACAACGACAACGTAGAGATGAAAAAATGGCTGAAAAGCGCAAAGTATTGAATGAAACAGGGAATCGTCATGGGAAAAGAAGGACTAATGTTCCGATAAAAACAGAGTTTCAATCTCAAAAAGATAGGCCGCGGACGAAAGAAGCACCAAAGCGGATTGTGAGAGCAAATCTGAATCCTGAAATCAAACGAAAACTAGCTGGTCAAGAAATCATTTCAAAAGGAATAAACCAATCCTCAGGTAAGAAAAATTCTTTTCAACAAGTGAAACAGAGGTCTACTCTTCCAAAGCGGACCAATCAAAAAATAAAAAAAAGAATGAACCCTCGTTCAAAACCAAGGTCAGGTGAGAAAAAATGAACTTGAAGAAATTGGCTGTCATTTCATTAACTTTCCTGACAATCTTTTTTATGGGAATTTTGATGTGTGTGGGTTTGTTGTTTGGTGAAGACAGTGAAGGAAGTGGCAGTTCAGGTGCTTCTCCTGGGGGGAGTAGTGTCTCAGAAGAAGTTTTGAAACACCGAGCAATGGTGGAAAAATATGCCAAAGAATCGGATATAACAGAGTATGTCCCGATTCTTTTGGCGATAATTCAAGTAGAATCTGGTGGCACAATGGAAGACGTTATGCAAAGTTCTGAGTCGGCCGGCTTACCACCGAATTCATTAAGTACCGAGGCATCCATTAAACAAGGGTGTCTCTATTTTGCCTCTTTGGTCAAACGAGCAAATGAGTTGGGCTGTGATCAAGACAGTATTATTCAGGCCTATAACTATGGCGGCGGATATCTGGATCATGTCGTAAAAAACGGGAAGAAGCATAGTTTTGCTTTAGCCGAATCTTTTTCAAAGGAAAAATCGGGTGGTCAAAAAGTTGATTATCCAAATCCCATCGCTATTAAGGAAAATGGTGGATGGCGCTATAACTACGGCAATATGTTTTATTGCTTATTAGTGAAGCAATATCTAACTACTACACAGTTTGATGATAAAACAGTTCAAGGGATTTTTGACGAGGCGTTTAAGTATGAAGGAACGGCCTATGTGTTTGGTGGCTCAAGTCCTGAAACGGGATTTGATTGTAGTGGCCTGACCCAATGGTGCTATGCCAAAGTTGGTTTAACACTTCCTCGAGTTGCTCAGGATCAATATGATGCCATGACCCATATTGATTTAAAAGATGCCAAACCAGGTGATTTGGTTTTCTTTCATTCGACTTATGATGCCGGTACTTATGTAACCCATGTGGGTATTTATGCGGGAGAGAATCGCATGTTTCATGCAGGAGATCCAGTGGGCTGGACAAATCTAACAGAAAGCTATTGGCAGCAACATCTTATCGGAGCTGGCCGATACAAATAAAAGAAAAGAGGAATGAACATGAAGATAAAAATTGAACGGAGTCAAAAGGAAAAGACTCCAAAAAAGAAGAAAGAACGAGTAGTATCCGTGGGTAAGCATCGAAAAATGGTGCTTGCCCTTTGGCTTTTATTGTCTTGTAGTCTTGCTTTTGGTATCTACAAAAATTTCACTGCCATTGATCAACATACAACTCATGAAAAAGTGGTTATAAAAGAGAAGATAGTGAATACTTCTGGTGTTGAAAGCTTTACAGAGGATTTTGTGAAAGAATATTTTTCCTGGAAGAATAATAAAGAAGTAATTGAAAAAAGAATGAGTACTCTTGGACAATATCTTACAGAAGAAGGTCTCGCTTTGAGTCAAGATATGGTCCGGGCAGATATTCCCACTAGTTCCGAAGTTCAGTCAGTAAAAGTATTATATGTCGAAAAGGGCGCGGAAGATTTTACCGTTTCATTTTTAGTGGAGCAAAAGATCACAGAAGGGAAAAAATCTGAACAAATTTCTTCTGCTTATCGAGTGACAATCTTTGAAGATGAAAACGGGAATCATATTGTGACGAGTTTACCTACCATGATTACAAAACCCGATGAGGCAAAATACGAGGTAAAGCAAGAAGAAAACAATTCAGAAATTGATGCCAAAACAACGGAGGAAATCACCGAGTTTTTACAGACATTTTTCAAGCTTTATCCAGCAGCATCGGAAAAAGAACTTGAATATTATGTAAAAGAGGATGTGATGAGGCCAATCAATTCGAATCTAACATTTGTGGAAATAGTTGCCCCAGTTTATACAGAAGATGGAGATGATATTCAAGTGAAAGTTAATGTAAAATATCTTGATAATTTATCAAAAGTAATTAGTTTTTTTCAATATAGGTTGAGGTTAGGAAAACATGGAAATTGGATAATTATTGGATTTTTTTAGAGATACACTTGAATGGCACTGTTTAGGGAAAACAGTTTTTATGGTTCTGTTGCAAAGTTTTAAATAAAGAATAAAATCCCTTACGGTATCTATGATTTAAGCTGGGATTCCCAATAATACCTTGATTTCAGTACAGACCGAAAACCCGAAGAGAGTGCCTTCTTTTCGGGTTTTCTTATATAATCCTCGAATGGCTTCCATGCCTTTAATCGTGGTAGAGGCAGTGCGTAAACTTCGATAGAATTTATTGCGTCTCTTTACTGGACGATGGTCTTGTTCAATCAAATTATTCAGGTATTTAATGGTACGATGTTCTGTCCCTTGATAAAAGCCGTATTCTTTTAGTTTCTTAAAGGCACTTGTAATAGAGAGGGCTTTATCTGTGACTACAACCTTCGGTTCATCAAACTGCTTCACTAACCGCTTAAGAAAAGCATAGGCTGCTTGTGTGTCCCGTTTTTTACGTAACCAAATATCCAAGGTTAAACCATCTGCATCGATGGCTCGATACAAATAATGCCATTTTCCTTTAATTTTGATGTACGTTTCATCCATTTTCCATGAATAAAAGGATTTTTTATTTTTCTTTTTCCAAATTTGATAGAGTAGTTTGCCATATTCTTGCACCCAACGATAAATCGTCGTATGAGAAACGTTAATGCCACGATCATATAAGATTTCTTGAACTTCACGATAGCTAAGGTTATAACGAAGATAGTAGCCCACGGCTACAATAATCACATCCTGCTGAAATTGCTTTCCTTTAAAATGATTCATCGTCATTCCTCCTGCTATCTTTTTCTATTATTCTACCTTATTTGATAGTAGATTTAAAACTTTGCAACAGAACCCTATGGATCAATAGCTTAGAAAAAGATGTGATCCGAAGCGGTTTTCAAAATTTGCAACCAGGAATGAATTACTATCCCTTTTATCAAGAAGCGCAAACACGCCAAATTGCCGATTGGTTGATCGGCATGAACGCAAGCCCTTTGTATACGTTAAATTTACAACAGAAAGGCGTACAAGGTACATTTTCACTAGGACGTGTTCAAACGCCCACCTTATACCTTATTTTTCAGCGCCAGGAAGCCATAGAGAATTTTAAAAAAGAACCTTTTTTCGAGGTGGAAGCTAGTATAAAAGTAAACCAAGGGTCATTTAAGGGCGTTCTAAGCCCCACACAGCGTTTTAAAACCCAAGAGGAGCTTTTAGCTTTTGTTTCTTCTAAACAAGCTAAAATAGGCAATCAAGAGGGGATAATTGCTGATGTTCAAACCAAAGAGAAAAAAACGAATAGTCCGAGTCTGTTTTCTTTAAGTAGTTTGCAATCAAAAGTTTATCAGCTTTATAAAGCGACAGCGAGCCAAACTTTAAAAGCTATGCAAGGACTGTATGAAGCAAAATTATTGAGTTATCCAAGAACAGATACACCATTTATTACAGAGAACGAATTTGCTTATTTAAAAGCGAATTTTGGCAAATATAGCGGTTTTTTAGGACTTGATCTTGAAATGGTTCAAACAGAGCCTAGAAAGCGTTATGTGGACGGTAGCAAGGTACAGGAACACCACGCCATTATCCCAACAAAACAAGTACCTACCGAATCTGCATTAGCGAAAATGGACGATTTGCAACGAAAAATTTATGCTTTAGTCGTTAAAACGACCGTTGCCATGTTTTTACCTGATTACTTGTATGAAGAAACCAAGATACAAACGAAGGGGGAAAAACAGACTTTAGACTGAAATAAAAAAAAAAAGCTTAGTGAATCCATCTCGATTGACAGAATTTAAGGGCAGATAGACTTCCTTTTTTTATTTCACAATCTTGTTGTATAATAGTGTAAAGGATTAAAGGAGATGATTAGATGGAAAAACAAATTTGGAAGCAGTTTGTACAAGGAGAAACGAGAGTCCTAACGCAGCTTCCATCAAAAATAGCTAATTCATGGCAATTCTGTTTACAAAACCATGTGGATCCTTTTTTAGTCAAACCACCAAAAATTTTAACTGCAAGTGACTTAACAACGAAGCAGCAAGAGAATCAAGAACTCATCCAACTTGTTAAAGCGGAATTAAGTAGCATTGAAAAACAGTTTCACTTAACAAATCAACTATTTATTCTAACCGATAATGAAGCAAATATCATTTGGCGAACGGGAAATTATCAAGCAAGAGATTTTGCCAATGAGATTGCCTTTCGTGAAGGAAGTAATTGGTCAGAGTTAGAAGTCGGTACGAATGCTATCGGTCTGGCCTTGCGATCAAAAGAAGATGAGTGTCTTGCTTTGGAAGAACATTACTCGGCAGCATCAAGAAAATGGAGTTGTGCGGCATCACCAATTCTTGATGAAAACAATGAAATTCTCGGAGTCCTAGATATATCAACGTATCAAAACTCGACGGCGAAGGATTCATTTTTACTATTGACGATGCTGACGCAAAAAATATCCAATCAGCTGATGAAACGGCACATTCAACGACGAAATGACTTATTAGAGTACGCAAAGTCTTTTTTAGAAGAAGTTCTTTTTTGTGATGCGCATTTTCGCATTATTCAAGTACCGCCTAGTATGGCAGATCAGTTTCATATAGGGCAGGATATGCGTAAAATCATTAGTCCAGCAATGATTTATGATCAAGAAAGTATTATGCGTAATCGCCAACTAATCGGTTACAAATACAAATTGTATCAAGTGAAAAATGAAAAGGGTAACACACCGACCTATCCAGGTGTAGCTTCTAGAAGTAAGAGTTACCAACAGTTTTTGAATCAGGTTATTAAGGTCTCTACAACGAGTGTGCCAATTCATATTTTTGGCGAGTCAGGTAGTGGAAAGGAAATAATATCGCAGACCATTCACCAAAATAGTCCACAAAAAAATGGCCCTTTGATTGCTATTAATTGTGGGGCTATTAGTGAGAATTTATTGGAAAGTGAGCTTTTTGGCTATGCACCAGGCGCGTTTACTGGCGCCAATGCGAAAGGGTTTGAAGGAAAATTATCACAAGCCAATGGCGGCAGCTTATTTTTAGATGAGATTGATAGTATGTCGGAAAAGATGCAACAATCTTTGCTTCGTGTAATAGAAGACAAGATGGTGACCCCTATTAGTGGAAAACCGGTCATGACTGATTTTCGCTTAATTACGGCAAGTAACAAGGATTTACGGAAGTTGGCCCTAGAAGGCAAGTTCCGAGAAGATCTATTTTATCGCTTATTTGTATGTACGGTCCGCATTCCGCCTCTTAGAGAACGCTTAGAGGATATTGCTCCACTGGTTGACCGATTTATGGTGAGCAATCATTGGGAAATTGATTGGAAGTGGAAGATTGAAAAAGTTGCCAAAGGATATCCTTGGTACGGTAACATCCGGGAGTTCAATAATTTTCTATCGCGAGTGGCGATATTTTACTCTGATTCAGAACCGTCAGAGGATGAATTGAACGCCTTAATTCAAACAGGTAGCATTTACCTAAATCAGGGTTCAACCAATTCCTACGAACCTATCTTTACTAGCAAAATAAAATCAGAAAAACATCGGATTGAAGAAGCGTTAGAAGCGAGCCATTTCAATATGACAAAAACAGCAGAAACATTAAATATCTCACGAGCAACACTGTATCGCAAACTAAAAAAATACGAGTTGTCTTGGTAAATTTTTGTGAAAAAAAGCAAATTGAGAAGAAATTTGTTTTTTTAGTAAAAAAATAGTTTGAAGCAAAAAAAAAAAGAGAAGGAAACTTCTCTTTTTTTTGTGTCTCAGAAACTCGCTAATGAGACAAACTGTATCACATCTTTGTTGCGATTGTGTCTCAAAAAGGTAAGCGATTCCAAAGTGTGTGTTTCAAGATTAAAAATATGGCCGGAGTGATTTGTTGTATAACATCGTAAATCAGTCGTATAGCAAGGATTTGTGAAAGGAGAGATGTTCTCTCTTGTTTCACAAAAAAGTTGGCATGCAACTTGCTTATTACTAGACTGAAAGCGTAATCAATAAGGAGGGACAATTCATGACAAACTATGACTTAATTGTCATTGGCGCTGGACCGGGCGGCTATGTTGCGGCGATTAAAGCTGCACAACTCGGCAAAAAAGTAGCTGTGGTCGAAAAGAATAAAATAGGAGGTACCTGTCTAAATGTGGGCTGTATACCTTCGAAAAGCTATCTGCAACATGCGCATTGGCTCTTATCATTGGAAGAAGGAAAAAAACATGGTGTAGATACTACGCTCAATGCCTTAGACTTTTCAAAAATGGTCGATCGAAAAAATGGCGTCGTTCAAACACTGCAATCGGGCATTCAGCATTTGTTTTCGAGTAATAAAATTGATTACATCGAAGGTGAGGCTGCGTTAGTTTCTAAGACGTGCGTCGAGGTAGCTGAGAAAGCATTGCATGCTGAAAAGATTTTATTGGCGACAGGGGGAAAACCTTTTGTGCCACCGATTAATGGGATTGAACACGCACATTATAATACGACCGATACGTTCTTTTCTATGGCTGAATTACCGAAAAAACTTGTCGTTATCGGTGGTGGGATTATTGCAGTGGAGTTGGCATTTGCAATGAAACCATTGGGCGTAGACGTAACGTTATTAGAGGTAGCCAAAGATATTTTACTAACGGAAGATCCAGAAGCGCGCAAAATCATCAAAAAGAAATTGTCAAAAATGGGCATTGCCATTACGACTTCTGCAAAAATTGACCAAGTAACCGATAAGGAAGTCATCGTAGCTGGGAAAGCTGTGGCATATGATCGCTTACTCGTAGCTGCTGGGCGAAAACCAGATTTGACTTTAGCGAGTCAACTGGAGATTGAATTGGATGAAGCAAGCCGTTTCGTTCGCGTAAACAATACGTATCAGACCAGTATTCCAAGTATCTATGCAATAGGCGATGTCATCGGAGGTTATCAATTGGCACATGTTGCCAGTCAAGAAGGGATACGCGCTGTCGAGGCGATGTTTGGTACTGAGAGATTCCCAGTGGATAAAACATCTGTCCCACGTTGTCTTTACACTAGTCCTGAAGTAGCAAGTTTTGGACTATCTGAAGAAGAAGCGAAAGCCCAATATCAAGATGTAGTTGTGAAGATGATGCCTTTTTCAGGAAATGGGAAAGCCATTGCAGCGATGGAAACAGATGGATTTGTCAAAATAATTAGTGAAAAACACTACCATCAAATTCTAGGAGCGGTAATTGTCGGAAGCCATGCAACAGAGATGATTCATACGATTTTAGCTGTAAAAGAAGCAGAAGGAACAATTGATGAGCTTGATGAAATGATTTTTGCCCATCCGACGCTTTCTGAAGTGATTGGTGAGACGAGCAATTCATTATTTGGACGAGCAATTCATGGTTAATAAGGAGGAAAAGAAAATGACAAAAATGACAAAAGATCAAGCAAAATGGATCCTAAAAACAATGTACGATATCCGTAATTTTGAAAACCAAGTGCATGATATTTTTACGACAGGTGAAATTCCAGGATTCGTTCACTTATATGCTGGCGAAGAAGCAATTGCAACAGGCGTCTGTGCGAATTTGACAGATGATGATTATATTACAAGTACGCACCGTGGTCATGGACATTGTATCGCAAAAGGTTGCGACTTAGATGGCATGATGGCTGAAATTTATGGGAAAGAAACAGGTTTAAATAAAGGAAAAGGTGGCTCGATGCATATCGCCGACGTCGGTAAAGGAATGCTTGGGGCTAACGGTATGGTCGGTGGGGGCTTCCCAATCGCTGTCGGAGCGGGCTTACGAAATAAATATCTAAAAACAAAAGATGTTGCGGTATGTTTCTTTGGTGATGGCGCTGCGAATGAAGGGACGTTCCATGAAGGAATTAATATGGCGTCGATTTGGAAATTACCGGTCATTTTTGTTAACGAAAATAACTCATTTGCGGAAGCAACACCGCAATGGTATTCATCCGGTTCTAAAACAATCGCCGAACGTGCAGCAGCATATGGCATTCCCGGTGTAAGAGTGGATGGCGATGACTTGTTTGCAGTCTATGAAGCTACTGGGGAAGCAATCGAGCGTGCACGAAAAGGCGAAGGGCCAACACTGGTTGAATGTGTAACGTATCGTAATTACGGGCACTTTGAAGGTGACGAACAAAAATACAAAAATATAGATGGTGAAGAAAAAAATCGCCAAGACCGCGATTGTATTCCAGAATTTATCGAAAAAGCAATTGCGAAAAAATTATTAACGAAAAAAGAAGCAGAAGAAATTGCTGAAAAATCAACTACTGATATTGCGCATGCCATTAAATTTGCTGAAGAAAGTCCAGTTCCACGCCCAGAAGCATTGTATGAAGATGTATTCGCAGACTAAGCAGAGAAAAAGGAGAGAAGAAACATGACTAGAAAAATTACTTTTATGAAAGCTATTAACGAAGCATTAGAACAATCAATGGAGCGTGACGATCGAGTAATCTTACTTGGTGAAGATATTGCCGGAGGAGCAAAGGTTCCTCACTTAGAAGAGTCAAATGAAGATGCTTGGGGTGGCGTGTTTGGTGTCACAAAAGGTCTGATGCCTAAATTCGGTCGCGAACGTGTGATTGATACACCAATCTCAGAAATGGGCTACATGGGAGCGGCAGTTGGTGCTGCTGCTACAGGATTACGTCCAGTCCCAGAATTGATGTTTAATGATTTTATTGGTTTTTGTTTTGACACAATCTTAGCTCAAGGCTCTAAAATGCGCTATATGTTTGGAGGAAAAGCGAAAATTCCGATGACTGTCCGTACGTGCCATGGTGCAGGCGCAAGTGCCGCTGCTCAACATTCAGGATCATATTATGGCATTTTTGGCTCTATTCCAGCGGTCAAAGTAGTTGTCCCTTCTAACCCTTATGATGCTAAAGGATTACTAACGGCTGCTATCGAAGATGACAACATTGTTATTTTCTCTGAAGATAAGACTCTTTATGGCTTAAAAGGTGAAGTGCCAGAAGAGTACTATACTGTTGAAATCGGAAAAGCAAAAGTAAAACAAGAAGGAACGGATTTGACCATTGTGACTATCGGAAAAATGTTATACGTTGCTCTTGAAGTGGCAGATAAATTAGCGAAAGATGGCATCTCTGTAGAAGTAATCGACTTGGTTACTGTAGCACCGTGGGATCAAGAAACGATTATTCAGTCAGTGAAGAAGACAGGTCGTTTAATCGTGATTGACGAAGCCAATCCCCATAATAATACTGCGACAGATATTGCATCTATCGTCGGAGACAAAGCATTTGATTATCTAGATGGACCAATTAAATGTGTCTGTGCACCAAATACACCCGTACCATTTGCTACAAACTTAGAACAATTATACTTACCAAATGCAGACCGTGTATTAGAAACTGCAAATGAATTAATCGCGGACTTAAAGAAATAAGAGGAGGTGGATAGTGAATGGCAACAGAAATTACAATGCCTAAATTAGGGCTTACAATGACAGAAGGAACCGTCGACAATTGGGCGAAAAAAGAAGGCGATGCCGTTAGTAAAGGTGAAGTTGTATGTACAATTAGTTCTGAAAAACTAAGCTACGACATTGAATCGTCAGTAGATGGAACATTGATTAAAATTTTGGTAGCAGAAGGCGATGATGCGGAATGTACTGCGCCAATCGGCTATATCGGAGAGCCAGGTGAACAAGTAAGCGGGGAGGCTTCACCAGCTGAACCTACTTCTGCTCCAGTAGAGGAAAATAAGGCAACAAGTGAGGAACCAAAAGCACAAGCGGCACCCGAAAGAAAAGCAGGTGAACGTATCTTTATTACACCATTAGCACGCAAATTAGCTGCTGAAAAAGGATTTGATATTGCCCAAATTAATGGCTCAGGTGGCAATGGTCGAATTACTCGACGCGATGTACAGCGTCATCAACCAAGTGTGGAGACTACTATTGCAGCCGCATCTTCAACCGTCGGAGCTGGCTTAAAAGGTATGCGTAAGACAATCGCTGAACGTATGATGCATAGCTTACAATCTACAGCACAAGTAACCATCCAACAAAAAGCAGATATTACGAATTTATTAGCATTCAAGAAAGAATTGCAATCTAAATCGAGTGTTCCATTGAAGGATGGTCAATTAAGTATTACGACCTTGCTTTCAAAAGCAGTCATCTTGGCTTTGAAAGAAACACCAGATATGAATGCCTGGTATCAAGATGGTTCTTATGAAAAACAAGAGGCAGTTCATCTTGGAATGGCCGTTGCCGTTGCAGATGGCCTAGTTGTACCAGTCGTTGAAGACGCTGATCGCATGACGCTTACTGAATTAGGAAAGACCTTAAATAGTCGGATTACCGAAGCTCGTGATGGGTCGTTAGCTGGCAAGCATTATTCAGGTTCGACCTTTACGATCAGTAATCTTGGCAAGAGTGGAGCAGAGTACTTCACACCAATCATCAATACACCAGAAATTGGTATCTTAGGTGTTGGGTCAATGCAAAGCCAATTAGCATTTGATGAAAATCGCGAAGTAGTTGAGTTGAAGAAATTACCATTAAGCTTGACATTCGATCATCAAATCTTAGACGGTTCACCAGCTGCAGAATTTTTAGGCCGCATCATTTTCTACTTGGAAAATCCGTATAGTTTAGTATTCTAAAAGGTTTATTCGTATTTAAGGTCGTGTGTCAGAAGTTCTACTATAAGTGAAAAGGCAGAAAAATCAAAAGTTGGAAAGGCAACTTCTGGTTTTTCTGTCTTTTCCATTCGAAGCATACGATACATCGTGATACGTTTTGTAACATGATGTTTCATAAAACTTTCCGATTTGTTACAGTGTTTCTAAGAAAGTACGATTTTATCAACTGTTTTAATTTTGGCACGCTTTTTGCTCATTATCTAAGTGCTTCACATGTTTTGAAGGAAACGTGATGAATGAATGATGCATGGAGGAATGTCAAATGAAAGCAGCAGTATGGTATGGACAAAAAGATGTCCGTGTAGAAGATGTCGAAGTAAAGGCGTGTGAACCAGATGAAGTTCGAGTAAAAGTAGCATTTACTGGGATTTGTGGTTCAGACTTACATGAATTTTTAGAAGGACCAATTTTTATTCCCGTTGATCAACCAGATCCATTTGCAAAAGGTCAAGCGCCTTTAACGATGGGGCATGAATTTTCTGGAACGATTGAAGAAGTTGGTTCACAAGTGAAGGATGTAAAAGTTGGCGATCGTGTAGCTATTTTTCCTACGATGTCAAATGAAGCAAAAGTTGAAGAAGTTGATTTGTATGATGGCTATAACTTTATTGGCTTGGCAAGAGATGGCGGCTTCGCTGAATATTGTACCGTTCCAGAACATTACGTGTACAAATTGCCAGATGAAATGTCTTTTGAAGAAGGAGCTTTAGTTGAACCAACAGCGGTTGCTGTACAAGCGTGTAAAGAAGGCGGCGTAAAATTTGGTGACAAAGTTGCTATTTTTGGAGCCGGCCCAATCGGATGTTTAGTGGCTGCTGCTGCCAAGGCTGCTGGTGCGGTGGATATTATCGTTTGTGATTTGTCAGAAGAACGTTTAGAAAAAGCCAAAGAATTAGGTGCGACAGTCACATTGAATTCAGGAAAAGTAAATGTTGTTGAGGAAATCCGTGCGATGACAAACGGTGGGGTCGATGTTGCTTTTGAAGTTGCGGGCGTTGAAGTAACAGTCAAACAAGCGATAGATGTTACGAAAGCACGCGGCATGATGGTCATTGTGTCTATTTTTGCTCATGAAATATCTTGGCACCCAATGCAATTGATTAACTCTGGTGTGAAAATCACTTCGACCATTGCCTATACCCGTACGACATTTGCCCAAACAATTCAAGCGATTGCAAGTGGTCAATTAGCTGTTGATCCAGTGATTACAAGAAAAATTGAATTAGAAGAAATTGTGGAAGAAGGCTTTGGTCTTTTGACTAGAGACAAATCACAATCGAAAATCTTAGTAGACATTCAAAAAGGTCGCTAATTAAAAATTAGGCCGCATAATGGCGATTATGTGGCCACCCTACCACAAAGATTGAAGCTGAAAAGCTCCAAGTAAAAGGTCCTGAAAATTCGAAAGTTGTTGTTCAAACTTTTGGATTTTCGGGACTTTTTGCTTGGAACTAATTTTGGGTCGCCGTGACGATTTTAAAAGACAGATTTTTTTGTGTCTCAGGATTATGGTCATTTGCATGAATTCTTGAATGGATACTCGTCAGTTTGCGAATGCTAAGGTGAGTCGCAAAAAAATATGCTAAACTGAAGCTATCTAGAGATAAAAAGAGGAATTATATATGTTAAAAAAAGATTCATCATTTGTTGAAGCAAGTCTTGTTTTGCTTGTTATTTTTGCTACTTTGGCGTATTTTGTCATTTTTGTGCAGATGAGTGCCTTGATCGCAATTTTGATTGTATTGATGGTACTAACGGGGGTTCTGTTGCAAAGTCTCAAAAAGGTCATTAGTTTTTCAAGATGATTCTTATTTAAGCAGGGATTCCTAATAGTCCTTTGATTTCTGTACAGACGGAAAAGCCAAAAAGAGACCCTTCTTTTCGGCTTTTTTTATAAATTCCTCGAATCGCTTCCATGCCTTTAATCGTGGTTGAGGCTGTTCGCAAACTTTGGTAAAATTTGTTTCTTCGCTTAATTGGACGATGATCTTGTTCAATCAGATTATTCAGATACTTGATTGTTCGATGTTCTGTTGTTATATACAGTCCATTTTTCTGAAGCTTTCTGAAGGCACTCTTAATAGAGGGTGCTTTATCCGTTACTAGAACCTTTGGTTCTCCAAACTGGTTCTTCAGTCGTTTTAGAAAAGCATACGCAGCCTGTGTGTCGCGCTTTTTCCGTAACCAGATATCTAAGGTTAAGCCATCTACATCGATAGCGCGATATAAATAATGCCACTTTCCTTTAATTTTGATATAAGTCTCGTCCATTTTCCATGAATAAAAGGACTGTTTGTTTTTCTTTTTCCAAATTTGATAAAGAATCTTTCCGTATTCTTGCACCCAACGGTAAATTGTGGTGTGACAAACGTGAATTCCTCGGTCATACAGAATTTCCTGCACTTCACGATAACTCAGGTTGTACCGAAGATAGTAGCCGACGGCTACGATAATCACGTCTTTTTGAAATTGTTTTCCTTTGAACTGAGTCATCTTCATTCCTCCAAGCTATCTTTTTCAATTATTTTACCTCAAAATGAGCTTATCGGAAACTTTGCAACAGAACCAGCTACAGGTGGTGATAGCAAATTCCCGATGGATCCTTTCCATACATCCATTGTATCTGAGAAATTCAACAATACCGAAACATATTCCGCAAGGAATTTTGTTATTTTAAATTATTTAGACCCAGAAGCTTAGAAAGAGGGAATTAATCTTTCTAAAATATATATTACGAGGTGGTGATCAAATGGATAGGAGAGAAGAAAAGCGCCGAATCCGAAGGATGATGCTGGCAATCATGGGGGTAAACACTTCTTGGTTAGAGCAAGAGGACAAAATCCGTCAAGTACAGGTCTGTGTAGCTGAACTAGAAGCAATCTGTGGGAAATTCTCAGCGCGGGATCGCTCTCGCTCCATTGTGATTCACTACCCAGACGGATCTGTGCAACAGGTCGAAAGCGTGAAAGAAGTTGCGAGATTCGGTGGCTGTTCCAAAACGACAGTTGCTCGTTCCCTTGAAACTGGCGAACCAGTGCTGAAGGGTTCAGCAAAAGGTATCATTTTTAGAGATTTGTAGAAATTTTCGGACAAGCTTTATACTTCTTCCTGTATAAAGCTGACATTAATTTATCTTTAGCGGTGATTAGGTCCGCCCTGTTCTGCCCAATCGGCTTGTTCGGCCGGTTCAAATAGGTAGAGTTCAGGAAGAATTAGTAGGAATTCTTTCATATGGTGATATGATGCATCATTACAATAATGTAAGCGATTTCATTTTAAGCAAAGGTCTATACTACAAGGTAAATAGACAACCAATTTAAATATCTGCGTATTAATGTTAGTTAAGATAGAAATACCATAGTTATACATTATAAGGAAAGGAACAAAACTCAGATAAGGTCAGAGAAGCAAACAAAAAGGGAGAACAAAGATGATTAAGAGGATTTTGAAAGGAATAGCTATATCAAGTGTGATTTTATCTGCTTTTATTGGGGTAACCCAAACTGAAGCAATGGGAGGTGATGCTGCGAGGATCGGCCAGATTAATGAGAATGATGAAAGAGATTTGTTTACAGAAGCCGATGCCACTTTAGATTATGAAGGTGTGGGCTTAGATTCATATCATCAACAACCTATCGTTCTGTATGCACAAGACTTTGTCTCTGATACTGATTTAGAGAATGCAGTAACTACGGAATTAGCTAAATCAGAAACTGGAGAGTTAATAGTTATATTTGATAAATCCGGACAAGATATTCCTACAAAAAGAGCTGCACCACCAATAGGAAAATGGATTAAGATGACACAGAATGGAAAAATGTTATATTTCAAGTATAATGGGAGGAAGGCAGATACACGTGGTGCATCATTACAAGCTATTCAAGGTGATCCAGGAGTTGAACTTAACCTTTATCTGACTAAGAGTGTTTCAGCTCAATATTCAGCTTCATTAGGTGTTGATGCCAAATTTATAAGCTCGGTTGTTGGGTTTTCTGTAACGACATCGTATAGTGTAACACATAGTGGAAAATATACCGTTCCATCAAAAGTTAATGGGCGTAAGGTAAAATATTCTACAGTTAGGATGGGGACACTATATAACACGCATTCATACTCTGTTAGAAATGCATCGTATCCAAATGGTAAAGATGGAACTGCAAAAAAACCCTATGGAATGTACTATAGCGTAGCACACACATATAAATAGAATGGGGAAATTAAATGAATTATAAGTGGACGTTCTTTAGCAAAAAAGAGTACGTATTGTTTAGAATGATAAAGGTTTTATTTTTTATCATAGCATTCGTAGTATTCGTAAACTTTATAGTTCAAACTATTACTGGCCTGGACGTTACTAAGTTGCAATTAGCTGAAGAAGTTATCTCCAAGTATAGGATCAATTTTGCTTTAGAACGTGCGGAAAATTTCTTCCTGTATGTGGGTGGTTTTGCATTTGCTTGGGTTATCATTAATATTGGTGAAAATGTAGCAAAAATCAAATTTACTTTAATTAACAAAGAAAACTTAGATAACGAATAGACACAGGTGATTGGAGTGATAGTATGAAATTGTCACGATTGGTATTTCTATTTTTTATCACTTATGTAATCACAGGGTGTTCTTCACAACCAACGGAGAAAATAGGTAATTCTGAAAAATATTCAAAGGAAGAGATTGGTTCTGCTGTCAACGAAGTAGTCAATTCATATAACCAATATTTGGATAGTGGGAAACTACTATCAATTGAATATGATGAAGAAGAATCGAATCAGTTAGTTATAGATTATCTACCTATGTTAGATATTTCCTATCAAAACAAAGCGAACATAATCTTCTTGAACTCAACGATAAAGACTGGGACAGTTCAAGGAGCTTTAGACTCTTACACAAAGTATGATAATTATTATTGGGTAATAGAGGATTCAAAAACATGGGAAATTATTTATGCAGGCTTCAAGAACTAATGATTTTCATGTGCAATTAGTAGAAATTTCAAAGCCTAAAATTCATATTAATGTTGGGGGATATCAATTGATATCCTCCAATTTTGCTTTAAAAACATCTTTGTTATACAAAATAAGGTCGTTTAGAGAAACAGAGGTAAGTAGGCCCTGGGGCAAGTAGTGTCGCCAATTTGCTTATATATCTATTTAGGGTTTACCCTTTTCATGCTTTGAAACTTCCCGCTAGAATAGATTTTTAAGGGCACCTCTAGAAACATCTAAAGACTCAAGCTGAAGAGATCGTTATCCTAAAAAAAGCACTCGGCCTGCTGGCAAAGAATTAGAAGTGATTGAATTCATTCGTCAAGAGAGCGAAGCAGGCCACCATAGTGTTTCAAAAATGTGCCAGCTTCTTGAGATACCCAGAGCAACGTATTATAGAAAAATCCATCCGATACAACCAAAAAGAATGCAGGAACAGGAATTACTAGATCAACGGGTTTTCCGTATCTATCACGAAAGTGATCGTATCTATGGGGCTAGAAAAATCCGCTATCCATTAACACAAAAATTTCCAGAGTACCGTAAAATAAGTGTCAAACGGGTTCAAAAGTCGATGAAACGTCAAGGGATTCAATCAGTTTCCATCAAGAAATTCAAAGCATGTAAAGTAGCAAAACGACTGTTAAAGAACTATCCGAACCTGCTTACACAGGATTTTTCAACAACTGATTTAAATCAAAAGTGGGTAGCCGATATTACCTACATCAACACACTAGAAGACGGTTGGTGTTACCTATCAACGATTATGGATCTTCATTCAAGAAAAATCATCGGCTATCACTTTGATCAACAAATGACAACAGAAATTGTTGAAAAAGCCTTTGATGACGCTATTTTAAATCGAAATATTGAGAATGGTTTAATTTTGCATACCGATTTAGGGTCACAATACACCAGCAATGAATATGAAGAAAAGTTGGAAAAATTAGGGATTACCCATTCTTACAGCTGAAAAGGCTGTCCCTACGACAATGCTGGTATTGAGTATTTTCATGCGTCATTGAAGAAAGAACACGTGTACCAACGTCCGATATATCAAAATTTTAAAGAAGCGAAAGTTGAAATTTTTAGTTATGTACAAGGATTTTATAATAATCGAAGAGTTCACAGTTCATTGGCATATTTATCTCCAAGTCAATTTGAACAGGAAATTTTAGCTGCATAAAAAACTCTCTCGCAAAAAGTGTCTCATCTATTGACTCTTATCCAAACTTGTACTTGCAATTTGTATTTATTAGTCGATATAATTTAATTAAAATAGTTTTTAAATAAGATTTTAAAGGGTATACTAGATGGAAAGTGCGCTCAAATTAAATAGGTAAGAAAAATTAAAAAGGGAGAGTTAATATATGAAAAAAATTGGTAGAATTATCATTATAGTTGTTATGCTTTTACAAAGCATTGCACCGAATATCGTAAACGCTGCTGAGACACAACTGTCTAAAGAACAGTTCAAATTAGCTGATGTTGAGTTAATAAAATCTGGTGAAGATGTCAGAGCAACAATTAAAGGAAGTTATTCAAAGTCTAATGAGGAGGAGAGCGTTGATAAAATACGTGTGTCTGATAATATTAAATTAGCAGATTCAACTAATAACCCTTTAACTACCGATGATGGATTGACTAAAGGGTCATACGATATTTCAAATAACGTGATCACCTTGAAAAATAAAAGTGCAGGTAAATATTTTGTTAAGGTTAATTTACCTGGAAAATACAATTTAGATAGTCAAAATGACCAAGTGACTTTTTCTCACGGTAATCAATCTATTACGAAAGAGTTAAAAGGATTGCACTCGTTTGTTGCAACAGTAGATGCTGCTGACGAAGGAGACCAAACTTCTGAATCAATTGCTAAAGACTCAGAAACAGATAAACAAGATTCTAGGGAACAATCAACTAAAATCTCGGATAAACCTGACTTTGACGCAGAAACTATAGATGAAAAACAAAACAAAGCAATTTTAAAGGCAATCCCAGCAGGGACCAATTGGGTAACTGGTGTTGAGTTGAAGGTTAATGGTCAGACAATAGAAAATGGTGGGACTGGTAGTGTTGAGCTAACTGGTGAAAATGCGATTCAATTAAACTATGATTTAGAGATACCAGGAGAAACTGAAAATTTGAATGGTGAAACCTACTCATTACCATTACCTGATATTTTTAAAGACATCTCTGCTGGTAAAATTATAGAACTACGAGTAGGGGAAAAAACGATAGGATCATATGTGATTCAAGACGGAAAAATAGTCATTACATTTTCAGAAGAGGCAGATAACTTAGATGATAAAAAAATAAATGTTAATATTTCTGGGTTAATAAATGAAAGTGTTTTTGAAAATAAAGATGAAGTAAATGTGAATATTCCATTTTCAGATGGTGATGAATATAATTCTACTATAAAAGTAAAGCAGGTTCCGTATGACGGTACCGATATGAAAGAAGCAGGGAAACCCTATGTATTAGATGATAATGGTGAAAAAGTCTATACCAACAAGAATCCAGAGTA
This sequence comes from Enterococcus infantis, assembly GCF_049166715.1. Classification (NCBI taxonomy): domain Bacteria; kingdom Bacillati; phylum Bacillota; class Bacilli; order Lactobacillales; family Enterococcaceae; genus Enterococcus; species Enterococcus infantis. The sequence goes on from NZ_JBMHFB010000009.1 coordinate 68,334, forward strand.
TGTTGATTGGACTGTTCGAGCTAATGATTCAATGGAAGAAATTAAAGACGCTAAAGTCATTGATAAACTCGGAGATAATCTTGAGATCTTACAAGACAGTTTTAAAATCGAAAAAATTATCAGAGATAGAAATAATAAGGAAACCGGTAGAGAGACCATTACTGGCATAACACCAGAAATAAAAGATCCAGGTTTTGAGTTAAACTTAGGAAGTATTTCTGACGCTTACGATATCACTTATACGACTAAAATTACTCGTCCAGAAGGTGGCGGCAAATTAACTGTCAATAACAATGCTAGCATTGTTATTGATGATGATAGCAATGACTATTCAGACAAAGTAGATGTTGAGTTTTCTAACGACATTCCTACCATCCAAAAAGACGGCGCTGTATCTAAAGACAATGCCGATATCGTCAATTGGACTGTAAAATACAATTTTGGTAAGGAAAGTATTGGCACAGTAAATTTAACGGACAAATTAGATGTAGGTACCGTAAATAGTAACTCAATCAAGGTAGTACAAGTGGACACGGATATTGATGGTAATATCATTCCAGGGACGGAAAAAGAAGTGACCGTAACACCGACAACAGATGCTGCTGGTAATGTTGTTATTCCTAATTTAGATGCTAACGGTAAAGCGTACCTCATTACCTTTGACTCTAAGGTGCCAGTTGGAACAAATGGAACAATCATAAATGAAATTTTAGATGATGAAAGTAATGTTGATGATGCAAAAGTTGACGTTAATACAATTCCAACAGGTGGAAAAGTTGGCGAGCAAAAAGTGAATGAAAATGGTAATCCTTACATTGAATGGACGATTACCGCGAATACAAATAGAGTCAATACACCTTCTATTAATGTCAAAGATGTATTTAACCAAAAATTCTTGAAATTTGATGTAAGTGATAGTAGTTTGTATGACTTGTATCGAGATGGAGAAAAAGTTGATGGTGATTCATATACCGTAAGTGACTATTCACATGAAGAAGATGGTAGGGAAGGTTTTCAACTGAACATAACCCCTGCTGGAGCACATGAGTTCAAGTTTGTTTACCGGACGTATTATACAGTCGCTGGTATGCAACAGCCAGAATTGGCTAACCATGCAGAATTAATTTTTGATAATGGTAATGGAGGCACTATAGGCCCCGGAGAAGGGATTGATTATAACCTGACTGGTCCTAAGGCTGGAATAAATAAATCAGGACAGTATAAATATAATTCTGAAACAGGTAAACAAGAAATTGAATGGAAAATTACATTTAATACAAGTAAAATTAATTTAGGAGCTAATGCGCAACTAATTGATGAGTTCACGAGTAAAAATTATTCTTACATTCCTGGATCTATGAAAATTAAAGCTAATAATGAAGAGTTCAGTGATTATACATTAGATACTGCTAATCCCAATCCAGGATTTACAATTAATCTAACAAAAGATACTAATGCAACTTTTGAAGTCGTATATAGAACCACTGCTGATGATACGGAAAATAAAGAACAGAAAAATGTAGCAACTCTTAAATGGCAAGGTGGAGATGAGTCGGACGATGCAATAGTTAGTAAAAGAGATCCTGGTATTGAAAAATCAGGTGATGTTATTGTTAATGCCGATGGTTCTAAGGCGATTAATTGGAAAGTAGTTTTTAATAAAAATAAAAATGTTATTTATGATTTCATATTGAATGACAAGATGACACCAAGCAGTTTTGAAGTTGATACAGACTCAATCAAGATTGAGAACTCAAATGGAGATAACGTAACTGGACAGTTCAGCATTTCTAATCCAGAAAACGGAAGCTTTACCGTATCTAAAGATAAACTAGACAACACGCAATATACATTAACATATACTACTGGGTTATCAGCAACAGAAGAAGCTCAGGAAGTCAACAATGTAGCGAATATTTCTTATCGGGGTGGTACTGATAAAGCAGATAAGTCAATCAGCAAACCACAACTTGGTGTAGATAAGCAGGCTGTTAGCATTGATAAGACACAAACTCCAAAGTTAATTAATTGGAAAATAACAGCAAATACAGATGAAAATAATGAGTTTGTTAATTTACAAAAGGCTGTCTTAACAGATACAATTCCGGCTGACCAAAAGTTAGTTAAGGGATCTATCACTGTTAAACGTGTTGGTGATGATAGTTATGTTTTACCTACAGAAAATATTCATGAGGATGATAACAGCTTTAGTATTGATTTGCCAAATGGCGCTTATCAATATGAAGTCACTTTACAAACTACGATTGAATCATATCCATCGGTAAATGAAAAAATTGATAGATACTCGAATAGTGTTCAGTTAACGAATGAAAATTATAAACCTGTGGAAGATGATGCCTATATTGATTACTTTAGCGATGGTACTAATAATAAGAGTGCCAAAACTGGAGAAATAAATGACGATACTGAAAATGTCGATTGGAACCTTTTAGTTAATCCAGCAGGGCTACCAATCAACAATGCTAAAATTACTGATACTCTTGGTGCCCAATCAAGATCAACCTATGTACCGGGTTCAATAAAGGTTGACAATGAAAATGCTCAAATTGATTTGTCGTCCGATAGTAAAAGTTTTGTTATTACTTTTAAAACAACTGATGGTAGAATAGACAAACCAGTTAAAATAAGCTACTCTACTAAGTTGGATGAAGATGTCATAGGCTTTGTAACTATTTCAAATACAGTTACATTAACAGGCGGTAAAGACGGTAAAGTAATTGATACAACTACTGGAGAAACTAAAACGAGCCAATGGACGTATGGTGGTGGCGGTGGTGGTAGAACACTAGCCTTGAAAGTAAACAAAAAATCTAATAATAGCACCAATATTCCTAATACTGAGTTTAAAATTGTCCGTGTAGCAAATAGTGGCACGGAGCAAGTAGTTGCTGAAAATGCAAAAACTGACGGTAACGGCCTAATCAATATTTTAAGCCAACGTGCAGGTCGGTATATTATCACTGAGTTATTTGTTCCAGAGGGGTATGAAAAAGCGACTGCACCAGTATACGTTATTGTCGGTTATGATAAAGATGGTTCACCATTGATAACACCTTCCAATAGTAATTGGGATATTAAAGAAGGTCAAAAGACTGACACGATTACAATCATTAATAATATTATTAATGGGAATATTACTGCTAATAAAGTATGGAAAAATGGTCCAAACGATAAGCCGACTGTTTGGTTCCAATTGTACAGAAATATTGATGGAGAAACTCCTGCACCTGTTGATAGTGCTGAAATTAAAAAATTGGATAACGGCACAACAAAGGTTGAATGGTCTAATCTAGAGTTATATAAAGAACTTGGTAACGGTAAAACAGCTAGGTATATTTATTCCGTCAAAGAAGTAGATCGATATGGAAAATCATATGCTCCTGTAAACTATGAGAAAACTGAAGATGGTCTAACGGTTACAAATAGCTACGTTATTCCTAAAACAGATATTACAGGTACAAAAGTTTGGGAAAATGGGTCTAAGCCAAGTGTTGAATTACAATTGTTCAGAAATGGAAAAGCTTTAGATGGAGATAAATATACAGTTTCTCTAGACGGAAGTGAAGCAACTCCATGGACCTATACTTGGACAGGGCTTGATAAGACTGATATCAATGGTAAGGCATATAAGTATACAGTTGATGAAGTTAAAGTTCCTAATAATTATGAGAAAGTAGTCTCAGAAGATGGTTTGACTGTAACAAACAAATTTGTGTCACCTGAGGTTGATATTCCAGTAGAGAAAGTTTGGAACGATGGTAACAATCAAGACGGAAATCGTCCAGATTCTATCGAAGTAGAGCTTTTAGCAAATGGCGAAAAAGTAGACATTGACAACATAACTTTAAATGCAGAAAATCAGTGGAAAGCATCATTCTCCGATTTGCCAACACTTGATAGTCAAGGTAAAGACATTACTTATACTGTTAATGAAGTTGGAGTTCCAAGTAGTTACAAGAGTGAAGTTAGTGGAGACAGTATAAAAGGATTTACTATAACTAATAGCTATACTCCTGGTAAAACAAACGTTAAAGTTAATAAGGTTTGGGATGATAGCAACAACCAAGATGGTATTCGTCCAAACAGTATTTCAGTTCAATTGTATGCTGATGGTAAGGAAAAAGGCGAAGCTGTTGAATTAAATGCTGATAACAACTGGACAACAACTTTTTCCAACTTAGATGAAAAGGTAGCCGGTAAGGTTATTGAGTACACTGTTAAAGAAACATCTGAAGTGCCAGGATATACGGCTTCAATTGATGATTCTGATAAGAGTAACATAATTATTACCAACGCTCATACTACAGAAACAACAGAAGTCGCTGGAACGAAAACGTGGGATGATGTGGACAATCAAGATGGCATTCGCCCAGATTCAATCACAGTTAACTTACTAGCAAATGGTCAAAAGGTTGATAGTAAAGAAATAACTTCAGCAGAAGATTGGAATTATAGTTTCACTAGCTTACCTAAGAACGAAGCTGGTAAAGCAATTAAGTACGAGGTTTCTGAAGAAACAGTTGAAGGCTATGATGTTAAGATAGATGGTTTCAACATTACCAATACACATAAACTAGAAACAACCGAAGTAGCAGGAACGAAGATATGGGACGATAACGATAACCAGGATGGCGTTCGCCCAGATTCAATCATAGTTAACTTACTAGCAAATGGTAAAGTTGTTGACACTGCTAAAGTTAGTGCTGATACTGATTGGAAGTATACTTTCAGTAATTTACCAAAATATGCAGTTGGAGCCGAAGGTAAAGAAGTGACTTACACGGTTAGTGAAAATGCTGTGGACGACTACACAACAACATATGATGGATTTAATATCATTAATACACATACACCAGGTAAAACAGGGTTAACAGTAACCAAAGCTTGGGATGATAGTAATGATAAAGATGGATTGAGAGCAGATTCTATTGAAGTTCAATTATACGCACATGGTAAAGCAGTTGGAAAACCAGTTAAATTATCTGCAGATAATAAATGGACAACAACTTGGACTAATCTTGACGAAATAGCAGCAGGCAAGACAATTAAGTATACGGTTAAAGAAGTAACTGAGGTTAAGGGATATACAGCAACGGTAACTGTTAAAGATGACAGTAACGTGATTATCACAAATACACATATTCCTAAGCCAGATCACCCTTCTAAACCAAGTAAACCATCAACTAATGGTTCGACTGGTAAAGGTAAATTTCCACAAACAGGTGAAGCCAATACGATTGCATTCTCTGTTCTTGGAGGAGTACTGGTTATTGCTGCCGGTGGGGTTTGGTACAAAAAGAGAAAAGGTGCTCAAAAATAAATAGGTCAAAATTGACGATTGAGTTTAAATTAGCTGATTCTTACAAAGAACAGGGGCTCTAAGTCACATAGTTGTTGTTTTAGTTAAATCGGCTTTTTGTCAAATGGTGTTGTTTTGATCAAATCACACTTTAGGAAGTGCTTCGGCATTTCCTTTTTTTTTGCGTTATTAAATGATTTCACAGATATTTTGCTGAATCAGAACGAGCATCCGAAGGTAACGGAAAGTCCAGAAGCCAAGCGCTATTCTTTTGATGACTTTGATCAGATTGTTCTTTCCTTCTAGTTTTCCGTTGGAATAGGGGTATTTTAAAGACTTTGTGATGGCTTCTTTATGCTTTAACAGGTAACGAATGGCTCTTTTAAAGCCGTTATTCATGGAATTTGGTAATTCTTCAATCAAATTGAAGAATTCGGTGATATTTTTTGCATCAAAAGCAGCCAATAACTCTTGATAGATCTCGTAGCTTTGTCGTAGTTGGTCATCTATAGACAGTAGGTAATCAAGCACTTCAGATTCGGTTACATATCACCTTTGAAAGAGTGGAAATTGCTTGAAGAAGGTATAATTTAACTTTGTATTTTTCTTCAAAATCGTTCGCCAATACTTTTTCAACTTTCGGTAATCTTTTTGATCCTGTGGATCACTTGTCTTTAGCCGGTTCATTGCCTGAATTCGTTGGTTATTAAAGGCACGTGTAATTTGTTGGATGACATGGAAGTGATCGATAGAAAGTCGCGCATTTGGAAAGACTTCTTTGGTGACTGTATCGTAAGAGGCATTCATATCCATCACAATGTGTGTGACTCGTTGCCTAACTTTTAAGGAGTATACCCATAATTTAAAGCTGCGTCGGGCATCTAGGATATCAAAGATTTTACCAGTGTCCGCATCACTGATAATAAAACACATAGCGCCTTCACAATCACTCGTTCCTTTAAATTCATCAATTAGAAGATGTTTGGAAAGAGAATTAGGTTTTTTACGAGGTTCCTCAAAGAAGCTGTCTAAGACACGCTCAACGGTTTTTGTGGAAACAAAATACCGCTGTGCAATATCCTTCATTAAAACCTTCTTTTTCAAATCCACAGCAATCGCAAATTTTAGGGCTTGCAAAATGTAACAATTTTCCGCTACATAGTAGGTTTTAGCAGAAAGCGTATGATGGCACTGGGTGCAACGAAACCGCTGTTTATACAGGTGTAGATAAATGGGGACCTCTTGATACGGAAGCAATTGAATCCAACTTTCTTGATAGACGTGGCGAATGACAGAATCCCCCCCCACAATATTCACACCGATGCGCTTCTCCAGTTAATACACCGGTAAATACATTGGCCGTATGGCCATGGATGATTGCTTTACTAATGGTCTCTTCTGAAAACAAATGTCTTTTTGTTATAAAAAAATATTTGGTGTCCTTACTCGTTTGAGAGTAACAACACCAAATATCATAGAACCAAAATTCATATAATGTTGGAGGATATCAATAGGGCTCCTCCAATTTTACTTTAGAGATATCCTTGTCATACAAAATAAGGTCGTTCAAAGATATGAGTAGACACCGCGAGACAAGGAGGTTTGCCTATTCGCTTAGGTATCTATTTAGGGGATATTCTTTTGCTTTGAATAATCTCACATGGATGAGAATTTGAGTGTGTCATTAATTGTTTCAGAGTAAATACGGGATTCGTTTAGCTGTTCGGAATCAGGGAGGTTAATCTTTTGTGGTACGCAAGTGGCATTGATGATTAGGGATCTTAAATTTAAATCAGCATCGTGGTTATGAAATTTCGTCTTTTTAGGTATTACGTAGTACATTGAAGGCAATGATTTTCTCATTACAGTATGTCAGAAAGAACCTGCATTTCAAAAAAATAGAAAGACCTTAGATATGAATAGATAGTGAATACCTGAGAAACAGAAATGGTGAACAGAGAATTTGTACATTTTTAAGACCTTCGTTCTACTATTCTATTTCTATTAAGTACAGGATTAAGGTTTAGCAAGAATAGTCATTGACTGTCATTTTTAAAGGTTTCAAAAATAGTTTCAGTGATAAAGTTATGATCTGGAGATAACATAGGGGAGTAGTAATATTCGTCAAGTAACATCGATTCAATCGTTTCTTGGCGCGCAATGGCATTGGAAAAAAGAGAAATCAAATGAAGAGAATCCGGATCACTAGAAATCAGTTGCGCACCTAAAAGAGCATGGCCATTTGTTCGATAGATCAGTTTTATCTTCAAATTGAATTGCTCTTCTTTATAAAGCTTTGAATAATATTTGAAAGATTTGGTTACTTCTTTTACTGGAATATTAAGGAGTAATGATTCTTCAAAAGTAATGCCGGTACTACCAAGATAGTGATTAAATATCTTGGTGGCTATAGTTCTTTGAAAACTTGTTTCTAGGTTTAATGCTTGATTGATTATATGGGAAGCAGCGATAAGACCAGTCCGCCGGGCAATTGAAATGAGTGGAAGATAAGCCTGCTTGATTCCAGGACCAAATGGAACTTTAATTAAGTCACCAATTGCATAAATATTGGGATCATCCGTCTGCATATATTTGTTTACCTTAACTGTATTGTCAAAGTTTAAACGGATTGGCGGAGTAATTAAGGCGGTGTTTGGTCTAGGATTTAGTGCTAAAACAGCTGCATCTGTTTGTAGCGTTTGACCACCATACATTGAGATTTTGATGGTTTCAGCATTTTTTTCGACATTCTTCAGGGTTCTTCCAAATATGAAATTCAGATTTTTAGGATGATTTTCCTTTAAAATATCCGTAATTTCTACATCAAAATAACGGAAAAGGGGACGACTCATCTGATCAATTACGGTGACTCTTTTTTTTGGTAGGGTAGTGAGACTACTGGCTAGCTCAAGGCCAATCAAACCGGCTCCAATTATCGTAACATGATGACTATTACTCAGTTGATAGAAAGTATTTTTCGTTTCCATAGGATATTTGTAGGTCAGTAAGGTGGAAATGTCAGTGTCTTGTATGGGTTCAGCAAAGGTGAATTTTTCGGATCCCATGGCGAGAATCAGACGGTCATAAGATAATGAGTAGCTATTTTTCTTTTCTACAACTTCAAGTGTCTTATCTTCAGGATAAATCCGAGTGACCAGACTATTCAAACGTAAATCAATTCCTAAATCTTGGAGAGCTTTCGAATCAGCCATACCATTCAAATTAGATAGTTTATAGTGAGGAACTTTTTCAAGAATGAAGTTCAGACTGCTTGGAACAAATCCGAGAACATCACGTTTTTCCAGTAGAATAATGTCATGCTCTCGTGACATTTTTTTTATGCTTTCAGCGGCAGACAGTCCTGCATGGGAGCCACCAATAATTACAATTTTCATTTCAATCTCCTCAATCTTTTGTTTAGTAATTCTTTTAAAGGTATATTGTAATCGATTTCTATTTCTTGCGTCAGAAAGTGTAAATCAAATATAAAATCATGGTTGGATTCTGAATCGTCAGAAATAAAGATATCGTAGAACTGATCTAGAGTAGCCAGTTCAACCGTAACGTATGATCTCGATTCATAAATTTTTTTTAGTGAATCTACATAAGCTGTGGCCAATAGTGGTGTACTATTCAGGTTTACGCCAATCAAAATCTCAGGGTAGATGTCCTCAAGGATCGATTCAATCAGATTATGATATACCCAAATAATATACATTTGGGTGGCTCCCATCAGCTGACAAGTCACTTTTGATTCCAAGTGATTAACGAGTTTCTGGATTAATACTGGATAAGTAATATTTTCATTTGCACGATTAAGCAGATCTATTGATGTATAGTAGTCGATTTGACCATGAAAATAAATTATACCAACGTGCATACTAGAAATCATGTACTTTTGATTAATATCAAGAGCTGAATAAACCTTATTTTTATCAAAATAAAAAAAACTACAGACAGTATCTATAAAGTGTTCATTGAGTTCTACTACGTTGTGAATTTGTGTCGGCCAATTTCTAAACTCAGTAGGGGCTGTGTTGTAGAAACAATAGTCTGTTGGAAAAGCAAATAAAAGAAATACGTAGATATAAGTTGCAATGTATTCCGATTCCAACAGGGCTGAGTAACTTTGAGATAGAAGATATGCTTCTTTAACTATTTTGTAGAAAGGGTCAGTTTGAATCTCATCGACTAAGTCCAGAGTTGTTTTCGAAACGATTACATCATTCATAATGGATCTTCATTCAAGAAAAATCATTGGTAATCACTTTGAGCAACAAATGACAACGGAAATTGTAGAAAAAGCCCTTGATGATGCTATTTTAAATCGAACTATCGAGGACGGATTAATTTTACACACTGATTTAGGTTCACAGTATACCAGTAATGAGTATGAAGAAAAGCTGAAAGCCTTAAACATCAGCCATTCCTACAGCCGAAAAGGCTGTCCTTACGATAACGCAGGTATTGAGTCTTTTCATGCGCTATTGAAGAAAGAACACGTGTACCAACGTCCGATATATCAAAACTTTGAAGAAGCTAAGCTGCAGATTTTTAGCTATGTTCAAGGGTTTTATAATAATCGCAGAATCCACAGCGCCTTAGCTTACTTGTCGCCTGCCGAATTTGAGCAAAAGATACTGGCTGCTTAACATAAAAAATCTCTCGCAAAAAGTGTCTCATCTATTGACTCTGATCCAGTGGATACGTGACACTGAGTTGGGACGAAGTCCCATTGGCAGATGCGTATAAAGTGTTGGTATTTAATGGGAAAGATTATCAGGAGTTTGATGTTGGGAGTGAACTTACATGGACTACCCAGGGAAAAGGGATATGGCCAACTGCAACCGAAATTGCTGAAGGAAAATACCAGTTGCATACGGATGGTAAGGGAACAGAACTAGCAAGCGATCCTCGAGCGGTTTACAAAAATGCGGGGACGCAATATGCAGAAAAAACAAATTACTGGTTCAGAATTAAAGCCTATCGCAAAGACAATAAACATGTAGGTAGTGTGGAATCTGCACAGGCAACACCAACTATTCCACAAAACCAAGTTGAGCAACTCGGAATGACAGATTTTTGGCCGTCAATACCTGTACGCGGCGGAAATGTAAATGCTACGAATGGAAATCTGATTTTCTCGGAAAGTGATTTCAACATCGATGGACGGGGACCTTCTCTCTCTTTAAACCGTTACTATAATAGTCTCAGTCAAGAGGTTGGGCTATTTGGAAAGGGCTGGTCTAGTTCATTTGAAGATTTCTTAATATTAGATACAGCCAAAAAGGAAATTACTTGGTTTGAGGCAGACCGCAAAGCAAATATCTTTAAAGAAAAATCCGGAAAAATTTGAGGCCCCACCAGGTTTATATTCAGAAATTATTAGGCAAACCGATGGTAGCTATCTGAAAGTCGAAGAGGACAAAGCGTCGACTTATTATAGTAAGACTGGTAAATTGCTAAAAGAAGTAGATAAGAGCCAAAATACAATGGCTTATGTCTATGATGCTTCTGACCGGTTAACCTCTGTGACCGATGCCAGCGGGCGTAGTGTCCGGATAAGTTATCAGTCTGACGGGCTCATTTCTGAAATACTACTTCCAGACGATAAAAAGCTGTCTTTTTCTTATGATGATAAACAGCGATTAATTGAATCAAAAACTGCGCGGGGGAAAACATATCGCTATGCGTACAATGACAAAGATGAGTTAATCACGCTATTTGAGCCAAAGCATACAGAGAAGAATCCACAAGAGACACATTATCGTTACGTGGATAAAAAGTTAGTTGAAATTATCGACCCTGTTCAAAAGAGGACGACATTAGCTTATGATTCTGAAAAACGACTTGCAACGCTAACCAATGAACGGGGGAAGAAAACAGAATTTTCCTATTCAATTGCCGGTAATCCGATAAAAATTATCGAAGATAGTGAAGGACTCAAGTTAACAACAACCTACGAATATTCTGCGAATAATCTAATTAAAGAAACGAATCCAAAAGGCCAGGCGGAAACGTATCAGTATGATTCTGAAGGGAATGTGACTGCCTTTACCGATGCTTATGGAACTGAAAACTACACGTATAATGCGAATAATGATGTTGTTTCCGCAACAGATACTGAAAATCGCGAAACAACGGTAGCTTATGATGGCGCAGATGCGATTTCCGAAACTCAAGGCACAGCAGCAAGTTCCTCTTTTACGAAGTATGATGCTTACGGGAACCCTGTGAAAGCAACACAAGACCTTGGAACCGGCGAAAACATGGTCAAAAATAGTGGATTCGAAACAGGAACGACTGAACAGTGGTATCTTTCTCAAGATAAAACGTTGGCACAGGGGAATATGTCTGTGGACACAAACGAGCGGGCACCTGGATCATTAAGCGGGACATATAGTGTGAAGATCACTTCATCACCAGCCGCTGGGAATACGGCAACAAGAAGTAGTACAGCGGTTGCGCAACGCTTTAGTGTCGAACCAAATACAACCTATACATTAAGTGCAGATATTAAAGCGGCTAATATGAAAGAGTCGCAGGCGTTTATGGATGTTTGGTTAATCAAAGCAGATAATAAGACTGGTGTTGGTTGGCGGAATAATCGCGAGACGGCTATCCGAGGAAATAGCGACTGGGTTCGGCGGCAAGTCACGTTTACGACGACCAGTGATACTGCTAGAATTGGAATTCATCTGAAAACTGAGCAGCATGCTGGTAAAAAGGGCAGCGGAACCGTTTGGTATGACAATATTCAATTGGAAAAAGGAGCAACACATACGGGCTATAATCCTGTTCAAAACAGTGGATTGGAAGAGGCACATGGCGTTCATGACATCGACAACTTTACCGTTTCAAATGCTATGCCGGATGAATTATCAATTTCTGAAGAGAGCTTTACGGGGAATTTTGGATTTCAGATTAATCGTACGAAGACAACAGACACCGATCGGTATATTTCACAACTGGTCCCACTTAATCAGCAAGAAGCAGCTCCAATTTCGATATCAGCCATGTCCAAAGCAGAAAGTGTTAAGGTTAGTGATGGAAGCACGGCTCATAAAGATTACGCTTTGTGGGCTGATGTGATTTATCAAGATGGAACCATTAGCTACGCTTCAGAAATGTTCCCAACGGGTACACAGGACTGGAATCGAACTGCTTTTACCGTACGACCAACGAAACCAATCAAAGAAGTGAAACTTCTCTTTATGTTTCGACGACAAGTGACTGGAACGGCCTATTTTGATAATTTACGAGTCATGGAAGGGAGTCGTTTGACGGAGACAACCTATGATGGAAAAGGAAATTATCCAGTTGCACAATGCGATGAAGAACGTCGCAAAACAACCTTTAGTTACGATGCACAGGGAAATAAACTATCTGAAACAGATGAAAAAGGCAATCAGAAAACTTTCCGGTATAATGAAGACAATCAATTACTAAGTACCCTTTTGGCCAACGGGACGGAAGTCCGATACACGTACGATGACAATGGCAATATCACCAAACGTGAAATTGTTTCTGGTGCTGCGACTCAGGCTCATAACTATCAATACGATTCAGATGACAAAACAACGGTTTATCAAGATCCTTTGAATCGAAAGATCAGTTATGCTTATGATGCTAGCGGCAATGAGACTGGTGTAGTGATGCCAAATGGCGCTCAAATTACGAATGAGTACGATTCAGCCGATCGTCAGACTAAGGTGTTGTGGGGGACTGAACCTGCCTTTTCCTTCCAGTATGATCCCAATGGGAATCAGACAAAAGTGACCGATCACTTAAACGATGTGATCACCGATAAAGTGTATGATGATGCCAATCGAATCACGAAAGTAATGGAGCGGGGCGGAACGATCCAGTACACGTATAAAGACAAACCAACCAAAGAAAATAAAGGGAAAACGGACAAAGTAGCAGAAGTAACAACTACAGTTGGTTCGTATTCGCGCAAAGTCAGCTTTGAATACAATGCGCTAGATGAAAATACCACTGTTCATGATGGTGAAAAAACTTATCGATTTGATCATGATGAGTTTGGGAACAAAACGCTGTATACGGCTGGTAATGGAGTATTGGCCAATTTCAACTACGATCAGACCAATAAGTTGAAAGATCTGGTGATCGCCTACTCTGGTAAACCTGAAATACTGCGAGAACGCTACACGTATGATGCCGCAAGTAACCGCACCAGCATCATTAACGGTGCGGGAAAACAAACAACCTATGCCTATGATGCCATTCATCAGCTTACCGAAGAGGTGTTACCAACTGGTGAAACACGCCGTTATGCCTATGATGGATTTGGCAATCGTACACAAGTCACTTTAGGAGATAAGACGATTCAGGCAATCTTCAATGCTGGGAATCAACTGACAGCTTACGATGGTACGGCGTTGACCTATGATGCTAACGGCAATCGACTTAGTGATGGCAACTACGACTATACTTGGGATGCCGGGGATCGACTGACAGCTGTGACTAAAAAGGGTTCCAGTGCCCCATTTGCGACTTACCAGTACGATGATGATGGTCGACGAATCAAGAAAACTGTTGATGGGGTTGTCACACAGTATCATTATGATGGTGATAGTATTGATGTGTTGTATGAAACAGATGGGAATGGTCAGGTATTACGACAGTATATTTACTCAGATGACAATATCCGACTGGCAATGAAGAGCGGGAATCAGACGTTTTATTATCACTACAACGGTCATGGTGATGTAGTTGCCCTCACAGACGACAGTCAGGAAGTGGTAGCCACTTACAGCTATGATGCTTGGGGCAATGTGCTAAGCAGTACAGCGAAGACAGATCTTGCCAAAAGTAATCCATATGGGTATGCCGGGTATACCTATGATACCGAGATACAGCTATACTATTTGATGGCGCGCTATTATCATCCTGCGCAAGGTGTCTTCTTATCTTTGGATCCGGATCCGGGCGACGAAGATGATCCGTTGACGATGAATGGGTATGCCTATGCGGATAATAACCCGGTGATGAACATTGATCCAGATGGCCATTGGGTATGGGCCGCAGTTGGTGCAGGATTTGCGGCTTATGATGCATACAAGACCTATAAAAAAACAAAGTCATGGAAAAAGGCCGGATGGGCCGCGGCGAAGAGTATTGCAACATCTGTGGCATTTGGAGCTGTATTTAAAGGAGTTGGTGCACTACGTGGTGCATCTAAATTTAGATGGAGCAACATAACGAAAGCGTCTTCTCGCTTTAAGAATTTAGGAGTGAATAGGACAAGAAAGCAGTTTGGAAAGATGTTGACTAACTCGGGTTATTCCAAATCTAGCAAGTGGGTTGCTCCTAGAAAAGTGATTAAGAGTGGACCATTGAAGGGTAGAGCATACCACCTGCCTAAGAAGATTCAAATCTATACAAAAGGTTCTCGTTCATATACTTATAGAGGAAAGAGGACTTATGATTATAGGCCTTACAAAAAAGCTAGACAGATAAAGATAAGAACACGATGGTATTGATAATTAGCTAGTGTGAAAGGCAGATATTTACGATATAAAATTTGTTATTTGGGGAGCATAAGCTAGTGTAGCGTCTGCTTGATAATGCTGACCCAGTTCATAAAGAAGCTCACCCTCTGGATATTGGCAATAGATCGTATTTTATGGGATATGACAACATTTTCAAAAAATTGAAATGTCAGCGCGACGCTACACTAGTGAATTGGAATAAAAGGGTTATGCTCGTTTTTAAACTTTAATCAACACAAAAATGGCTAATGCAAATGTAAATCACAATTGGACATCATGAGAGGGTGGTATGAATGAGATTGCTCAGTGAACAAGAGGTAACGAAGATCGTCAATAAATTGGAAGAGTTCGTTTATCCTCTTGTCAATGAAGATGTGAGAATTTTCTTAAATCCTGAAAATAGCAAAATTTGGTTATCGTTATTTGCAGGTTTTCCAATTTCAAATCAGGAAGTATTGAACTTATTTTATAAAGATGATTCAAATAGTGAGATAGATAGTTATGTTGTAATTCAACAAAACTATGAAAATGTTCTAGCAGCTTTATTTAAAAAACCTATATTTCACGGATATCAAATTTGTTCAAGCCTATCTTTAGAAGAAATAAGTGAGATATATTGCACAAATTCATATGTTTTCCCGGAAAGTCTCTCTTTTGTAATATATAATAATTTTTTTGATGGATACTCTCTCCTTGCAATAGATAGTGAATCAGAATTTTCAAATGAAAATTTTAGAGAATTTGAACCGCTAGATCAAGTGAGTAGTGATAATGAAATAATTAGTGACCTAAGAAAAAGTGTGTTAAGAAGTTTAAAAGATTTAATAAATAAAGCAGATGAACATAAAAACGATTGACTGTACAGATGAAGCGGTTTCCTTGTCGAATCGGCGCAAAAAAATGTTGTCGGTTGTCAAAGATCTACACCTGCAATGTAAAGTTGCTGGAAGAGCAGCAAAAGTTGCATATAAGGCTATCAAGCACAGAAAAATGTTCGTAGAGAAAGTAAAGTCATGCGGTTAGAAAAAAGAATAACCTATACCAACACATGGAAATAAATTATTCAGGGCAATGAATAAAGGAAGTGGTGGTAGGCCAAAAGGATATTTTAGAATGTCAGTGGATAGAAAAGGAGCACTTACGAGATATGGGAAACTATCAGGTGATAGGGCAAAAACACATATCAATTATTATCGAGGATGGAAAAAGGATGTGATTCGGTGGATGAAGTAAACGATTATTCATATGTTAGGTACCCAGTCTCATATGAAAATAATATGATGAAGGGCTATAAAGATTATGATTACTTTATCGCAGATCTCGAATCTATAAGGCAAAGTGAAGATATTACCTTTGACTTTTTACGAGTTACGATTCATATTTCACGAATTATTTGTAGAGACAATTTCATTTACTATCACCAAGATGAAAATAGTTTTGAAGTTGTTGAGTTTCCCATAGAAGTGATAGAGAGAGCCGTTGCTTCGCAAATTCTAGAGAAAAACCCCTTTCAATTTTATGGGTCTGAGTTTATGGTGATTTTTCCAAATGATAGCCTTACAATTTTTTATGATGATGACTATGATATTTTATTGCTTGGTTTGAATAAATTCTTTACTGAAAAAGTAGATGATTTGCTATTAAGAAACTTGGGAGCAATTCGAGTTAGTCAATTTAGAGATAGTAAACTTGCTAAATTTATTCATTCAAATGTGATAACTAAATTGGAAAGACTCTACGGGTCTGATCCTCAAGAAAAATCTAATTTGGAATAATCCAAACGAAAATGGCCAACGAATCAAGAAAATTGTTGATGGGGTTGTCACACAGTATCATTATGATGGTGACAGTATTGATGTATTGTATGAAACGGATGGAAATGGTCAGGTAGTACGACAGTATATTTACTCAGATGACAATATCCGACTGGCAATGAAGAGCGGGAATCAGACGCTTTATTATCACTACAACGCCCATGGTGATGTAGTTGCCCTCACAGACGACAGTCAGGAAGTGGTAGCCACTTACAGCTATGATGCTTGGGGCAATGTGCTAAGCAGTACAGCGAAGACAGATCTTGCCAAAAGTAATCCATATGGGTATGCCGGTTATACCTATGATACCGAGACCCAGCTATACTATTTGATGGCGCGCTATTATCACCCAACACAAGGTGTCTTCTTATCTTTGGATCCGGATCCGGGCGACGAAGATGATCCATTGACGATGAATGGATATGCCTATGCGGATAATAACCCGGTGATGAACGTTGATCCAGATGGCCATTGGATATGGGCCGCGGCGAAGAGTATTGCAACATCTGTAGCAATTGGTGGAGCGTTCAAATTGGCTGGCCGAGGCTTTAAACTAGCTACTAAATTAAGATGGACGAATATAACTAAAGGATCATCTGTACGCAATATTAAGGTGAACAAATCAGTAAGGTCATTTGGTAGGGCATTAAAAAAAAGTGGATACAAGAAATCAGTTCAATATTCGTCAAAAGGGAAACGAATAGTCAATTATGCAAAAGGTAGCAAGAAGTATACCTATAGAGGAAAGGCTAAATCTGGTAGTTACACGTATGATTATTATAATGGTGCGCTGAACTATAAAGGAAGGCCAAAAGTGAATACTAAGATCAGAGTTAGAAGGTGGTAATTAATGGAGAAAATCAATGCATTCAAATCTATTTTGTATGAAACGTTTGACTTCCATAAAGATCTATACTCAAACGGGCTATTTAACAATAAGCTATATCATAATTATTTTGGTGATGCTAATAATAGACAAGAAATGTGTCGATTAGTCGAGAAAGTTTTCAAAGCAAAAGATATATATGTCTATTATGATGGTAAAATTTTTATGCATGATAGCCTAAGCTTTTCAAAAAAAAGTATTTTGATGGACTATTTAGAAGACCACGCTACGAATAGTATGGATTCATTCGTGATTTCAACTAGAAATTTAAGTGAATTTATCTATATGGATACTATTTTTGAGGATATCTTTTTATTAAGTGCTAAATCGCCAATAATTGTAGA
Source organism: Enterococcus infantis (assembly GCF_049166715.1). Taxonomy (NCBI): domain Bacteria; kingdom Bacillati; phylum Bacillota; class Bacilli; order Lactobacillales; family Enterococcaceae; genus Enterococcus; species Enterococcus infantis. The sequence continues at coordinate 86,213 of NZ_JBMHFB010000009.1, forward strand.
AGAAATCGTAAATATGGATACGAAATTAGCTGATACTTGGATTGGGAAAATATCAAATCAGCAGCTTCAAAAAAGATTTCTTTCCGGCATGTATATTACTAAAAGAAAACTAAGAAAGCTTATTCATATATACGGATGAATGATTAGCTAGATTTTAGCAATAAAAATATATGACCTTTTACGTGCGTACATTTTATGTAGCATAAAGCGGAAACACTTTTAAAATTATGTCGAGAAAAAGGAGCGAAAGTTTAAAAAAACTATATAGAAAGCAAGTTTCGAATAGTTGGAATTTCAAAAAACAGCAAATACTGGTTTAAACACAGATTGTTTGAACCAGTATTTTGCTTGATGAGGAACAACATTATTGGTCGTGACTTTCGGAAACTTTTCTTTTTTGGCAAGAATTGATTATAGTAAACGGATAAGATGCATAGCCCAGTTGCAAAGTTCAGTTTAATTTAGCAATGAAGAGCGGAAATCAGATGCTTTATTATCACTACAACGGCCATGGTGATGTAGTTGCCCTCACAGACGACAGTCAGGAAGTGGTAGCCACTTACAGCTATGATGCTTGGGGCAATGTGCTAAGCAGTACAGCGAAGACAGATCTTGCCAAAGTTAATCCATATGGGTATGCCGGTTACACCTATGATACCGAGACCCAGCTATACTATTTGATGGCGCGCTATTATCAACCAGCACAAGGCGTCTTCTTATCTTTGGATCCGGATCCGGGCGACGAAGATAATCCATTGACGATGAACGGGTATGCCTATGCGGATAATAACCCGGTGACGAAGGTTGATCCAGATGGCCATTTTGCCATCGCAGTTGGATTTGGGATTTACATTAGTGCAAAATTTATTGGAACTGTAGTTGTAATGGGAATAGGTGCTGGAATCGGATATTATGCTGCTAAAAAGCGACCATATAATATCAAAAAAAAGAACACTAAACCCGTTCCAGCTAGGGGAGTCCGGGGCTATCGAGGAAAGAACAAGACAAAAACACAGATTAAGAATGGGCGAACACACCAAAAAAGAATTTATGGACGTAATGGACAGCCGCGAACAGATATTGATTATAGTAATCATGGTAATGCTAAACGCCACCCAAATGTGCCTCATAAGCATTCTTGGAAAAATGGACAGAGAGGCAGGCAGAGTTCAAAGCTACCAAAAAACAATAGGAAGTACAATAATCGTAGAAGGAGATAGTTAAATATGTGGATTAATATCACTAACGAAGAAGAGATTAACTCCATTCTAAAATCATATGGTGATTTTCATGATTCCTTCGTAGAAAAATTAGTGTTTGAATCAGGTATGACACTAGGGACTGATAGATCTGTAATATATACCGATAATGGTTCTTCTGAAAGTGGACAGATTGTGGACAATGATATGTTTTTTGAGAGTTCAAAAGTGTGCATGATTGTTGGATCACAGATAAATACTGACAAAATAGTTTTTAAGTTTGGAAAGCTGATTGATTATAAGCATTCCTTTTCAACAAGTTATGATAACATCATGGATGACGTGGATCTTGAATTTAAAGGGTATAGATTCCACTTTAGAAGCACTTGGTTGTCCATTACTGCTAAAAGTTTGTCATATCAAGTAGTAAAAGAGGGATCAAAAGATAGTCTGATGAAAAATCTGTTATAGGTTTCGAATAGGTGATATAACAATGGAGTGGCGTAAATAAATTCTGTTACTTCCCCAGAAAGCAAGAGTCTCTCCGGAAATAGAACCAGTGTCCGAGAGATTCTTGTTTTCTGGGTATATTTGGTTTCAGACGGAATACCTTATCCGTTCCTTAGCTGTACAGCGAAGACAGACCTTGCCAACAGTAATCCATATGAGTAATGCCTATGCAGACAATAGTCCAGTGATAAACGTTGATCCAGATGGCCATTTTGCCATCGCAGTTGGATTTGGGATTTACATTAGTGCAAAATTTATTGGAACTGTAGTTGTAATGGGAATAGGTGCTGGAATTGGATATTATGCGGCGAAGAAGAAACCGTATTATAATAAAAAATCAGTCTCAAAATTTGCGAACAATTCTGGACGATACGCTAAGAAGAAAAGTGCAAAGCCATCTGCTGAGCATACAAAGGGGAAACGGAAGAGCACCTCAGATAAGCACACGAAAAAAAGACCAGGAGGATACGAAAAAAAGACCAGGAGGATACGAAAAAAAGACCAGGAGGATACGAAAAAAAGAAGGCAGTGAAAGGATGGAAGAGTAGAAAATGATAGTTGAAAAGAAAAAACTATACGAGGTCTATACTGATTACAATGATGATTCATTTTTTGTTTGCTACATTGTTTCTGCTGACGACTCAGTATTGGCTATAGAGAAGTTTGACAGAAATGGTGAATTTGATGGGATTTCAATAGTGAAGACAGATTCAGTACTGAAGGTTAATTCCTGTACCGGGTATCTTAAAAAGTATGAGAATGTAGAGTATGTTGATGTGGGTAATTCTTTTACTTTTGAGAGCGACCAGACGATTATCGATATCTTGAAAGAAATGAAAAAATCTAATAGGCTGCTATCACTTTATATTCTTGATGAGACAAATATTATTGGTAAAGTAGTCGACATTCATACAAATCAAGACAGTATTATAATTGAGATGAACGTTTATTCAGAGGATCAGTCCGGCTTTGATGGGACATGTTTAATTACTATCGATAATGTTCAAGAAATCTCGATGGATACTAAGTTTTTGCGCTTTATTTCCAATCAATTTTAGCTAATAACTTATGGTTAAGCTGTGTTCGAGAAATAATACTGGGATATACTTTATTTGATGGAAGACTATGCAAGAACACCGTCAAATTAAAGTGTACTCTTAGCCGAAAGAATAAGGGAAGACAGTAATGATGATTAGAGTGGAAATACAGCCCTCTGTAAATCGCTATGTTGGAAATGAAGTAAAAAAATTCATCGCTTGGATAAATAGTACTATGTACTTTCCAAAAAATGTTAGTATCACTGTTACTGGTTCGAAATTCGTCTATAATACAATAACCACTGAAAAAGTATTAGGTACATTTTTTGGCCCGTACAGCGACAGTACACTACTTCCTGTTATAAAAATTGCCACCGGAGATTTTTTTAATTCGGTTGATATACGCGGTATAGAAAAAGCAAAGCTTGAATTGTTCGAATTGATCTCACATGAGATCGTTCACTTTACTCAATGGTTGAATGATGATCCTTATGATGAAGCAAAAACGGAGATAGAAGCGAGCAATATAGCAGAACAATATTCTCGATTATAACCTTCCTAGTGTAGCGTCTGCTTGATAATGCTGGCTTGTTTTGCAAAGAGCCCCTCCTTTTGGTATTGGTAATAGAGTGTATTTTATGGTCTATGACGACTTTATCAAGAAGTTTTTAGATGTGTGACAGCAGTTCTGAATTGGTAAAATAAAAAAGAGGACACTTCGAGTGTTCTCTTTTTCTATGTCAATTGGGCATTTACGAATTTTTAACTTTTTTTCTCAGCGATTGTCTCTTCTGGAATTAAGAATGTTTCGTGTGCACATCTTAACAAATTGACACATACGGAGTGGGAGTTCTTGTTCTTTGTGTATTAAACGGATGACTTTGGACAGCGTTAAATCTATCAGATATGCAAAGCACCAATGGGTTGAGGTGATTCAACACAGCTTAAAAAGACACGAACGATATTATTGCACAACTGGATAGATCAGGAATATGCTCTGCGAAGCCAGCGGGATAAAAGGATCCAAAGGAACAAAAGTCAACTGACTTTTGTATGGGTATTTCTTAAGTTTCCCACAAGAAGCTATGAGACAAACTGACAAATGGTACAATGTGGTTATCGATGGGGTGAATAGCAATGGTTAGAAAATGGTGGACGCAGTTTAAAACAGATATGAAGGAATGGTTGAACACCGGTGCATTTGCGGAAACTGGATTAACTGAAGGAGATTTCAGCAACAATAGGAATTAATTCTAACTATTATTTTAATCGTCTAGAAGAGACCACTATGGTCTCTTTTTCTGTATTAATATGGCATACCTTTTTAGTACTTCCAGAAAATGTTACTATAGCGGTGTCTGTGCACGTATCATTTGAGTTATTCAAAATAAGTCATGATTTGCTACCCAGACGGATCTGTGTGCCAGGTCGAAAGTGTGAACGAAGCTGCGGATCTTTTGTGTTGTTCCAAAACTACAGTTGTTCATTCTCTTGAAACTGGGAATCCGTGTCATTTTTGTTTTTAAATTGCAAATATTTTTCATCTTATATGGCACAAACTAAAAATTTTAATCACTAAGAAACTCACTCAATTATTTTTGAGTGAGTTTTTGAAGTTTTGATTTCAAATAATGTGTTCATAAAATCAAACGTTTCTGTACACTCTCTCTTTTGGGATTATTTTTCCAAAATAGACTCCATTTGCTGTTCATTAACCCATAACACAATCTATGTTCAGTTAAACGGTGTAGATAAAGTTATGTTACAATTGGGTTAATGAAGGAGTGATTTTTTTGAAAATAGGATACGCCCGGGTATCTACCGGATTACAAAATTTAGATTTGCAAGAAGATAGTTTAAACAAATTTGGCTGTGAGAAAATTTTTACCGATCATATGAGTGGGGCGAAAAGTAATCGACCTGGATTAGAAATGGCAATCGATTTTGTTCGATCCGGAGATACTCTCGTTGTTTGGCGTTTAGATCGTTTAGGTAGGAATATGGAAGATTTGATTTCAATTGTCAATCGGCTGAATGAACGTGGCGTGAGTTTCCATAGTCTTCAAGAAAGTATTACGATGGATAAATCAAGTTCTACAGGACAACTGATGTTTCATTTATTTGCAGCATTTGCAGAATTTGAACGTAATTTGATCCTGGAACGATCCGCAGCAGGACGAGCAGCAGCTCGAGCAAGAGGGCGATTTGGAGGACGTCCTGAAAAATTAAAAGCACAAGACTTAGAATTATTAAAGACTCTAGTTGATAGTGGTACGCCTATTAAGACGATTGCCGAACGTTGGAATGTTTCTCGAACAACGATTTATCGTTATTTAGATAAAATGGAGGAAAAAGATGGGAAAACAAACGCTCACTAGTTTTTCAGAACAGCATAGAATAGATGCAATGAAAAAATATAAAATTATTGAGCCTTATCTTAATAAACAAGAAACGATAAAAGAAATAGCTATTAAAAATAAAGTACCTACTCGTACACTCTATCGCTGGGTACAAAATATGAATATGATGGTCTAGTTGGTTTAATTAGGAAGACACGAACTGATTTTGAGCAAATTAGGGTTTCAGAAGAAATTCGACAAAAAATAGAAGAATTTGTATTGAAATATAAAAAAATAAGTACAAAGACATTATCTCGAAAAATTACTTCCTATTGTAAAGAGAACAAACTGGATATACCAAGTTATTCTCAAATTTATAAATTACGGAAAAGTATACCCAAAAGTCTCATTCAGTTAGCCCATGAGGGAGAGAAAATATATAAAGAGAATTATGATTTAATTGCTATAAGGGAAGCAACAAGACCGAATGAAATTTGGCAAGCAGATCATACCTTACTAGATATCAATTTACTTGACGAAAAAGGAAATATAAATCGTCCCTGGTTGACTATTATATTAGATGATTATAGTCGAACTGTGGCTGGTTATTATTTGAGTTTTTCTGCCCCTTCAGCAATCAATACCGCATTAACCTTACATCAAGCTATTTGGACAAAAAAAGATTCTTCGTGGCCTATATGTGGTATTCCTGAAAATTTTTATACGGATCACGGAAGTGATTTTACTTCAAATTTTATGGAACAAGTCGCTGTTGATTTAAGAATAAATCTCATTTTTTCTGCCATAGGAATTCCAAGAGGGCGTGGGAAAATTGAGCGTTTTTTCCAGACGATTAACCAAATGCTTTTAGAAGGATTACCAGGTTATATTGAAAATAACAGCAACGAAAATTTATTAACTATTCAAGAATTTAAAGAGAAACTACATTATTTTCTTATCGATGAATATAATCAAACGAGTCATTCTTCTATTAAAGTGAGCCCGATAAAAAAATGGAGTGAGCAATTATTTTTACCGAATATGCCTAATAGTTTAGAAGAGTTAGATTTATTGTTATTAGAAATTCCCAAAACTCGAAAAGTCCACTCTGATGGAATTCATTTCCAAGGGTTACGATATACTAATCCTAATTTATCTGCGTTCGTTGGAGAACCTGTTTTAATCCGTTATACACCAAATGGTTCTGTTGCAAAGTTTTAAAATAAACAACCAGCATTCCGTTTTGACTGCTTTTTAAGCTGGAATACCCAATAAGACCTTGATTTCAGTGCAAACCGAAAAGCCGAAGAGTGTGCCCTCTTTTCGGCTTTTCTTGTATATTCCGCGAATCGTTTCCATGCCTTTAATCGTTGTTGAGGCAGTGCGTAAGCTTCGATAAAATTTATTCCGACGTTTGATTGGTCGATGATCTTGCTCAATCAAGTTATTGAGATACTTAACTGTTCTGTGTTCTGTCTTCGTATACAGACCAGCTTTTTGTAATTTTTTAAACGCACTGCCAATAGATGGTGCCTTGTCTGTGACTAGAACCTTTGGTTCGCCAAACTGCTTTCTAAGACGTTTTAAAAATGCGTAGGCTGCTTGTGTGTCGCGTTTTTTACGTAGCCAAATGTCCAGCGTTAAACCGTCTGCATCGATGGCGCGATACAAATAGTGCCAGGTCCCTTTGATTTTGATATAAGTTTCATCCATTTTCCACGAATAAAAAGACTGTCTATTTTTCTTTTTCCAAATTTGATATAGGGCTTTGCCGTATTCTTGTACCCAACGGTAAATCGTTGTATGACACACATGAATGCCACGATCATAAAGTATTTCTTGAACGTCTCGATAGCTGAGGTTATAACGAAGATAATAGCCAACGGCGACAATAATCACGTCTTTTTGAAATTGTTTCCCTTTGAAATGCTTCATTTTCGTTCCTCCAAGCTATCTTTTCTATAATTTTAACTTAAAATAGATTCTTTTGAAAACTTTGCAACAGAACCAAAGCCGCCGTATTCTTTTAGTTTCTTAAAGGCACTTGTAATAGAGGGGGCTTTATCTGTGACTACAACCTTCGGTTCATCAAACTGCTTCACTAACCGCTTAAGAAAAGCATAGGCTGCTTGTGTGTCCCGTTTTTTACGTAACCAAATATCCAAGGTTAAACCATCTGCATCGATGGCTCGATACAAATAATGCCATTTTCCTTTAATTTTGATGTACGTTTCATCCATTTTCCATGAATAAAAGGATTTTTTATTTTTCTTTTTCCAAATTTGATAGAGTAGTTTGCCATATTCTTGCACCCAACGATAAATCGTCGTATGAGAAACGTTAATGCCACGATCATATAAGATTTCTTGAACTTCACGATAGCTAAGGTTATAACGAAGATAGTAGCCCACGGCTACAATAATCACATCCTGCTGAAATTGCTTTCCTTTAAAATGATTCATCGTCATTCCTCCTGCTATCTTTTTCTATTATTCTACCTTATTTGATAGTAGATTTAAAACTTTGCAACAGAACCATAATTCGAATTTTTATATTATATACTATAATATAAAATCAATATATGATATAATTGGGTATGGAAAAAATATCTTTTGAAACATTTAAAAGACCTAATGGTCATGATGAATTTTTAGAATGGTTGGAAACATTACCAAAAAAAGATAGTGCGAAGCTTTTACGTACAATAGAAGAAACAGAAAAGAATGGGATGCTAGTAGCTCAACGGTTGAAATGGGTGAAAAAATTAGACACTAATTTGTACGAATTAAGAAGTAAGGTAGGATCAAACATCCAAAGAGCCATCTATTTCCATGTGGACAATGGAAGGTATGTCATTACTCACGGATTTACTAAAAAAACGGAGAAAACACCAATAACTGAACTCAAGCATGCAAAAGAACTTAGAGAGGAGTGGTTCACAAATGATGATTAAAAAATTGATTGAAGAAAAGAAAAAAGATAAAGATTTTGCAGAAGCATATGACCGTGAAGGAAGAAAACTCGAAACTGCGGTTGCTCTTTATCATGCTCGGGAGGAAGCAGGGCTAACTCAAGCGGAGCTTGCACAAAAAGCACATACAACTCAATCTACTATTGCTCGAATTGAGAGAGGGGATAACGTATCTTTCGATAAACTTGATGATATCGCCAGAGCATTAGGTAAAAAGCTGGTAGTAGAATTTGCTTAAAAGCGAGTTGAAAATATATCTATAATAGGCTCCTAACTAATCAATTAGTTTAGTGGGCCTTTTTTTACTAGATAGATAAAGGTTGTACTATAGTGTAAAAGAAAATAAATTTTATACCAAAATTACTTTAAAGAGAACGAGAGAGAAAGGTACAATAAATGAAAACCATAAATCTTATAAAAGTATTTATAGCATCACCAGGTGATATAGCAGCAAAAAGGAATGAAGTAGAAGAAACCATATATAGATGGAATATAGAAAATACAGATAATACAAAAGTGATTTTGATGCCTATACGATGGGAAACTAATGCGATTCCTACTTATATAAATAATAGCTCTGGGCAAAGTGTTATTAATAAACAAATTGTAGAAAATAGCGATATTTTATTAGCGATTTTTGGCCATAAGTTGGGCTCTCCAGTTGATAATTATAGATCGGGAACTATAGCAGAAATTGATTACTTCTATAAAAATAGCAAAGGCGAAGTAGGAATTTTTTTTCTTAGACGAACCAGTTCCACAAATTTTGGCTGAAGAGTATATAGAAGTTAAGAAGTACAGGGATTCTCTTGAAGATAAAGGTTTTTATGGAACATATAGCAAAGACAATATCAGAAGGTTTCTCACAAAAAAAGTTAATCATTTAATTGAAAAAGCACAAAATAATTTAGAATCAAAACGTTTTGATTTAGATTCTATTTCTTATAAGACATCTTCAGCAATTAACAAGAAAGTTATAGGAACTGATGAAGATTTTGAAGATAATTTAGACATTTTTGATCCAATAGAATTTGACAATGATGAAAGATTGCTGCTAATATATGCGTTTATGGATGAAAATTCTATCTTTTCAACTGATAATTCAACTTATAGAAAAGTAGTTCAATGGGAAAGTGATAACAATTTAAGGAGTTACTTGAGTGATAGAGTATTTGATGTACTAGAAAAATTAAGTAAATCGGGAATTTTAAAGGAAGAATACGATTCTTCTTTTGATGAGTATCCATCACGCTATATTTTGATTTCAGAGGACTATAAGAAATTTAAAAGGTATTTTTTAAAAAATGAAAAAAAGATATCTGTTATTATGGAGAAATACAAAGCTCCAATACAGGCTGATCCATTTTCCAATTTGGATGAATCAGATTTACCGTTTTAAATTTTAAATAGATAATTTCATTTTTTAGTAGCAGAGGTATAAACTTTTTTAATGTTTGAATTGAAAAGAAATGCTAATAGGTCGACTTTATGTTTCTCTTGTGCAATCGTAAATGCGGGGGACCATAAAATTGATCTATTATCGAGTGTGTATAAAATAAAATTCAAATCTTATTAGTTTACATAAGATATATTATACAAAGTTATCGGTGATAAATAGCTTTAAATCAGCATGATTATTGTGTTGATTATATTTATGTCAACTAATTTCTCGTTATCATAAATATAATCAACTTAGCTAGATGAATTTTACTTGATTGGCTATCTTGATAACAAAGCTATTCATAATTACGTGATTTAAAAAAGAAATCATACAATTAGTTGATCCATTTCTTTTTTTATTCGGTAAACTGTTTGCCTAGTCACATTATAGTCTTTTGCAATCTTTGAGATAGCAACTCCATTCTCCAGATCCTGAACGATGCTTTTATAAACAAGGCGTCGCTGAGGATCTTTTGTTTCTGCACTGTATAACTTAGGACGACCTTTATAGACGCCGTTTGCTTTAGCAATCTTAATTCCTTGTGCCTGGCGTCGTTTAGATTCAGTACGCTCTTGTTCGGCAATCATGGCCAAGATTTGAATGATTAAATCTTTGATGAATTTATCTAAAAGAGGATTTCCGATTGCTTCAGCCATGATCGGTAAACTAGTGATAATGAGTCTCACATTTTTCTTCTTTAGATAATTAACTGAATCGATAATCTCGTCATAGTTCCGCCCAAGTCGATCGATGGCTTCTACAATAAAAACATCTTGCTCTCTAACAAAATCTAGAGCTTCCTGAAAAATCGGTCGATGAGTAATAGTTGCTCCAGATTGTTTCTCGATGAAAATTTTTTCGGCACCAAATTTTTTCATTTCCTCAATTTGACGTTGCTCATTTTGATCAATCGATGAAACTCGGATATATGCAATTTTCAATAATTTTTACCTGCTTTCTCCAGCCATATAAAATACACCCTAATCATACATTGAAAAGCCTTGTTTTTCAACTATATTTCCGTGTCTATTTAGGGTACACCCTATTCATACAAAAAATAAGACAGAGTCAACCTTAAATGCTGACTCTGCCCCATATTCTAATACTTAATTGTCTACAATTTGTTCAATTCTTGTCATTAGTTCACTATTACTACGATAAATACCGTCGTATGGTCGCTCGATATAGACTTTTCCATTTTCTTCGAAGACATATAGCGTGTCCTCACTATCCTTGGTATCGAGAATTTTAAGTGTGTAGTATTTATTTACACTTGGCTGATCTGTATTACTTGATGAAAAAGTCTTCTTAGCTTCCCTGATCTTTTTTAAGATGCTTTCAGCGTCTTGCTGTGATAATTTCTTACCTCCCGGTTCAACAACTATATTTTGAACCTCTTGACTTTTGGCTATCTCTAATTGAGGTCTGCTAAAATAAAAATACGAAGCACCTGCAATTACGACAACAATCACTGAAGCAAAGATCCATACTCTTTTTTTCATACTTCAGCCCCTTTAATCTAGAATTTTGAACTAACTAGTTTATTATTTTTAATAACTTTTCCTTTTCCTGCCTTGATTTCACTATAAATTTTGTCGGCCATATTTTTAACGTTAATTCCAGGATTAGTCGAACCATAATTCTTTCCTATTGTCCTACCTAGTTGATTATTGTGTAGATCCATCTGTTTATCAATCCCCGACGAATAGGCTTCGTGAGCATCTGTCCAAACTTTAGCACGACTTGCACCTATACGTTGGGTCAAATTTCCATTCCACATAGCATGTCGAAATGCATCAGAGGCATCTTGAAACCCATTTCTACCAAACTTTGTTTTTGTATAATTTATAGCAACTTGTGAAGATCCATAAAATTGTGTAGCTTCAAAAGGATGATTTTTAGCCAGGGCTACTTCCTTAGCATTCAATCCACCATATGCTGTTGGTGGAAGATATGTTGACCTCAATCGGAGCAAATTTGAAATCATGTAATTTGCGACTAACACATCCAATTCCTCTAGCGATAACTCTGAAAAATTAGGTAACGCTTCTACATATTCGCCTGCCCGTATAAAATCATTCTCGTGAAATCCTTCCACTAATTCAGAAAATCGATTTTCATCGACCGCATTAAGACTGTTACCATTCTCCTCAGCATAAGATACAGGACTATTGGTAGCTAAACCGAGTACCATTGTAAAAGCAGTAAACAACACAATTATTCCATTTCTTTTTGTCATCATACTATCACCCTTTTTCTTTGACGAGAGAAACACACAGTTACTATTTGCGACATGCAAGATGGCTAGGCGGACAGCCATAAATAAGACACTTGACCTTACAAGGTTATTATATATTCTGTATGATATTGTGACCACTTACACTATTGTAATATCAATTCCAGATCAATTTCTTGAATTCGAGATTACGGCGACCAGCCGTTGATAAAGGGACTGCTCCGTTCCCAGAAGTTCTTTCTACTCGTGACAAAGTAGTTCATTACCAGTTACGGATTGCAAATATTATACCTTTTGCGGAGCCCTTCAGTACCGGCCCGCCAGTTGCAAGGGAACGGGCGACTGTTGTTTTGGAACAGCCAACGAGTCTCGCAGCTTCTTCCAACGATAAATCGTTTGTGTAGCGATACCATATTGCTCTGCCAGTTCCTCGACCGATTGGCCAGACTGGTTTAAATCTAAGATCGTCTTCTTAAAGTCTTCATCAAATTTTTTATTGGCTTTTGCCATCGTGGACACGTCCTTTTCTTAGTAGTTAGATTCTACCAAATCGTGTCCATGAAATCATCCTAACATCACACATACCATGAGAAAAACATTCGGATATAAGTATTATCGACAATTCAGGGATATTCCCACATTGATGAAAATTTTGAATCATTCTAGTCAAGCAGTGACTATCCGATACATCGGATTAGAAGAAGAAATACGAACTAGCTTGGATAAGTTCAATCCCTTAGATTAAATTGGTGGTTACAAGATATTTTACAACTCACTTAAAATAACGTATAGTTGGATAGTAATCAAAATAAATAGTTAAGAAAGGAGAAAGAATGTCAATATTATCAACAGTATTGATTGTTTTAGTAGCTTTGGAATTTTTCTATATCCTATATTTAGAAACATTTGCTACAACTTCAGACGCTACAAGTCGAGTATTTAACATGACAAAAGAAGAGTTAATAAGCAAAGCCTTAAACACACTTTTTAAAAATCAGGGTATTTATAATGGTTTGATTGGTGTTGGGTTATTATATAGTGTTTTTCTTTCAAGTAATCCAATCGAAATTAGTAGATTACTATTAATTTATATTATTTTAGTGGCATTATATGGCAGTATTACAAGTGATAAAAAAATTATTCTAACCCAAGGTGGTTTAGCTATTTTAGCACTTATTTCAACATTTTTTTAAGCAAATAAAAAGCACAGTCAATTAAGAGTGTGCTTTTTATTTGTTTCTTTTTATCTGAACCGTATTATATTTCCGTCTATTTGATTAAGGATTCAGAGATAATTTTTTAATTGAAGAATATCGAGAAGAATTATTAAAAAGGTATATTATAATAAACTTAGCCACTTCATAAAATAAAAAACGGGTGTGTCAAGAAGTTTGTGTAAATTCATTTAAACCTTATTCAGTTTGATTTATATTTTTAAAACATTGAATCCAATGTGTCCTGGCATTGTTTAAAACCTTTATGGGCTCTACCAGTTTTTTTATTATTATAATCAACCATTTGGGTGACTAAAAAACGATCAAGAGCTTCTTCATTAGGAAATTGTTCTTTGATTTTTGTTTTTCTTTTCAACTGTTTATTGAAAGATTCAATAATGTTGGTGGAATAAATAGTACCTCGAATAGCTTTGGGAAATTGCGTGAAGGTCAGGAGATTTTCTGTGTTTTGAAGAGAGTGCGTCATTCTTGGATAACGTTTCTCCCATTTTTCTATAAAGGTTTGGATTTTTTCTTCACCCTCTTTAAAATTGATCGCATGATGAATTCCTTTGAAATCACTGGCTACTTCTTTACGATCAGAAACGCGAACCTTTCCCATAATGTTTCGGTTAATGTGCACAAGACATCGTTGAAATTTAGCTTGGGGATAATTTCTTTCGCAAGCATTTTGAATAGCGGTCATGCCATCGGCAACGATAAGTTGCACATCAGTTAGTCCTCTAGAAACAAGACTGCCTAATAAATCGGACCAAGCAGCATCTGATTCTTGTGGGGCAATAAGATAATCTAAAATTTCTTTTTCTCCAGAAGAAGTAATCCCTAAAGCAATATGTACCGCTTCTTTCTGGACAGCGTCACGTCTTAAGGGAATATATGTAGCATCTAGAAAAAGACAAACATATTGTGAATGAAAAATAGGACGGGAATGAAAAGCAGTCACTTGTTCATCAACCATTTTTGTAATGTTAGAAATGGTCGTAGGACTATAGTGTGAACCATACATCTTTTCAATTAAATCGGCAATTTCTCTAGTGGTAATGCCTTTTTCATAGAGTTGGATAATAGTCGTTTCTAAGCTGTCAATACGATGAGTATAAGGAGGAATTAAAGACTGATGAAATTCTCCTTTTCTGTCCCTAGGGACGCGCACATTAATTTGACCAAACTGTGTATCTAATCGTCTTGTGTAGTCACCATTTCGATAGTTACCGTTATTGAGTCGCGCGTAAGGATTATAGCCGAGAATAGCAGTTAATTCACTTTCTAAAAGAGTATTCATTGTGGTTTCAAGCTGATTGCGAAAAACTTCTGTTAAATTTGTATTTTCTAGTAGTGCTTGAGCGATTTCTTTGTTAAACTGATTCATGGGAAGACCTCTTTCGTTGATTTGGTTTAGTCGCTTTAATCATACGAATAAGGTCTTCCTTTTTCAATACCCTAATTTACACAAACTATTTTACGCTCTCTAAAAAACATCATTACCCAATTTCATGTATTATTGAAGTTCCCACACAATCAATAAAGGATGAATTGTCCTGAGGATTTCACATATTTACGCAAAGGCAAACACCTTAAGTATCAGGAATGAAAAAAATTGAAGCTTGGAAATAACGTGACCGACAGCTATCCAATCGTGCAATCGCAAAATTACTCGAACGGCTCCTCAAACAATTCATACTGAAGTAAAAAACGGTACGGTCCGTCAAATTAAACGTCAAGTTCAAAAAGGAAAAACCTATGGCTATGAGCCCTTCGTTTATTCCGCCGATACTGGTCAGGCTTCTTATGAAAGAGCTCAAGTAAACTGTCGCAAACAACCGAAATGGGTTGCAGCCCCAGACTTCATGGCGTATGCTGATTATCAGATGAAGAAAAAAAAGTATTCACCCGATGTCCATGTGGGACGTGCAAAAAAACTGAACTTATTTCCCCATGAAGAGATTCCTTGCACGACAACGCTGTACAACTATATTGATCTTGGCTTAATGGAAACAAAAAATATTGACCAGCATCTCAAGATTCGGCGGAAAACCAACAAATCGCGAAACAGATGAAACAAAAAATTTTTGGCGATCTGATCGAGAAACGACCGGATATGGTGGATAAACGGGAATGCTTCGGCGCTTTATCTCGAAGGGAACACGTATGGAACATGTATCCCTATCATTGATACGGCGTGTCCAAGACTGGATGAACAGGTTACCAAGAAAAATATTAGGCTACGCCACTCTCCCCGTGAGTGTTTACTTGAAGAGATGTCGAAACTTGCGCTCACTGCCGCATGAGCTTGATGATGAGACTCCTTGGCATGATGGTCTTTGGACAGTTCTTTGGAGTTAATCTCAGTACTTCTGACCAATCTACTATGCGCAGTGCCATGCCCGAGCTCATTTTCAAGCGCATGCTAGATAGTGTTTAAAATAGAATAACTAGTGAATTTCAATAAGTTGCTAAGTTCTACTTGAAATTTGCGTCTTATATATATAACAAATTTATGAAAAGCAAGATAAGATATTAGCTTTAACTGTTTGTGAGGCGTATAGACAATTCCTGTCTGTATGCCTTTTTTATTTTGAAAAAAATTTAGTTTTTTCGAAAAATGCTCACTCCCAAATTGTAGTAATAATGGAAAGGGATAGAAGTAAAACGAGTTGAATGAATTTTTTGAGGAGGAAAATTTATGGGCGACTCAGGGGAAACCCACATTCGACACGCGTTTGACAGTTTTTGTAAGAAAGTAGTCCGCAACGAGGCATTAAACATTCAAAAGAAATACGCTAGATTTCGCCAACGTCAAATCTCAATGGAGATATTGAAACAAAAAGGACTGGATACAGAGTTTTATTATTCAGAACCAAATATGAATAGTAGTGGTAGCTTTATTGTCCTAGGTATAAAGATTTTTATTTCAAATGAGGAGTTGTCAAATGCGATTGCAGCATTATCTAGTCTAAGACAAGAAATCATTTTGATGTCCTTCTTCATCGGTCTCAACGATCGTGAAATTGGCGATATTATTGGGAAAAGTCTCGGCGGTGTTTGGTACCAACGACAAGTGGCCTTGGAAGAGTTAGGAAAGTATTTGGGTGGCAATTATGAAGCAAAATAAACGATATATACCGTTTATACCAGTAGCTACTATTGAAGCCGCAGTCTCTGGTGATTCAATCGCTATGTCCATCGTTCTGTCAAAATATCAAAATTATATATCACGATTAGCCATGAAACCTGTCTATGAAGAAGAAAAAGGAATGGTTATGTACGTAGATGAATATATGCGTAGACAACTGGAAACGAAATTGATTGAGAAGATACTTGAATTTGACACAACTCGTTAAAGTATTTTTTCCCTTTCCTTTTCATTCTATGGAAGTTTTTTATCAGTTTACAATAAAGGATTTCCATAGGCTGAAAATAGCCTAACGCTCTTTGACAAGTGAATAGTAAATCTATCAGTACATGTAGATTGCGATTTTCTAGTTACGCCATTAAAAGGTTATCCTTTGAGCGACAAGTTTAATATGAAAATTATGACTACGATAATGATACTTCCGTAACCAAATTGGCCCGCCATTACTGGGGGGAGGTGAAATTCCTATGTGCTTTTGGCAGAGCAGCTGATAGATTAGAATACTTTCGAATTGATTCTGATTTCTCAAAAAGAAATAGTGAGATAATTTATTTGTGTATAGTATGTACTATTTAATAGGAAGGAATTGAACTTTTGATGAAACTTACTAAAGATGAAGAATTAGAGACCGAGTGGACTAACAAAAAAGGCTTAATGAAAAGATATGAACATCTGAATGTCAATACGCTGAGTCATTGGTTGATGGAGATGAGAAGAAGTAGAGATTTTAGGAAATACGTTATTAACCCGACTCCAAAATTAGTTTGGATAAATATTAATGGATTTCATGAATTTTTGAAATATAAGCAAAGAACCAATTTCCGTTAAGTCGCTGTTAAAACAAAGTTGGTGTGATAAAATAGTGACTGGAGGAGATCTATTACACGTTTTTACAATCAATATCACACCAACTTATAGGAGTGATTTGAGATGGCATCACATGTAAAATTACCAAGTGGAAATTTTCAATGTATTAGCCGATATACTAATCCTTTAACTGGAAAGAGAACGAAAATTACTCTGACTTATTCTGGCAGCACTCGGAAAGCTCAAAGAAATGCTGAACGTGAATTAGAAGACAAGATTGATCGAATTTTAGAAGAATATGAATATGCCCAACCAGATAGAATATTACGTTTCTCTCAACTTGTAGAAAAATGGCTTGAGCATTGGCGAGTCGGAGTTAATGAAAGAACAGTAGAACGAGAAATTTTAGTGATTCGAAGAGTGAATGAATTAATTGATGGTGACGTTTTAGTTGAAAGTATCACACCGTTATTACTCGAAAAATTGTTAACTGATTATCAAAAAAAATACGATAGTTCATATTCTACGATGATTCATATTAAGAGTACCTTAAATAAAATTTTTCGATATGCAGTAAAACATCGTATTTTAGTTTATTCTCCCATGTCTGTTGTCGAGTTGAATTTACCTCGAGAAAAGAAAATGGAACCCAAAATAAGAAGAAAGTTAAAATATCTCGAACCACATGAGCTAAATGCTTTCCTAACAGAGGTTAAGAAATCGGTGAATCCAGTTTATTACCATCTTACTTTGTTCTTAGTAAATACTGGACTTCGAATTGGAGAGGCAGGAGCTTTAACAGTAGATGATGTCGATTTTGAAAATCGGAGAATAACAGTCACAAAAAATCTAATTCAAATTGGCAAAGGGAAATTTGAGTATGGGCCACCTAAAACAGAAGAATCTGAACGGGTAGTCGGATTGTCCCAGGTAGCTTTGAAAAGTTTAATTGTTGCTATGGAAAAAAGCAAACAGTTAGATAGGAGATATCAAATAAAACCTTGGAAATCATATGTCCAAACAGACTCAATATTCAGAACGTTAAACGGTGCGCCAGTTACTTCCAAATCCTACCGAACGTTTATTCATAGGATTCAAGATGATTTAAGAGAAAACTGCGAAAGTAAGTATGGGTTTAAATGGGTTAAAAATATAACTCCTCACTCTTTTAGGTTTATTAATATTACTTACTTAAAGGATAGTGAGGGGGTTGATCCAAAATCAATCCAATCTCATGTGGGACATACAGATTTGAGAACTACAATGAACGTTTATGCTCAAACTTCAAATAAAGGTACAACACGAATTGTAAATGCTCTTGATCATTGGCTAGATAAAGACAATCCACTTGATTTTTATCCGGAGGTTTTCTGTAGTGAGTATTCAACTAGGCTCAATAAGATTTTGAGAGAAAATATAGATAAAGATGTAATCAAGTTTACTCTCGAAGATTTTAAAAGAGCTTTAGGAATTCCTCCCGAATACCAAACTAGACACTTAAAGAATAACATTCTTCAGAAGATGATTAGTGATTTGAGTGAAGAATGGCAAGCATTTGATATTGAAACAATTTATGGTAAAATGCGAAAGATACTAGGTTACAAGATAACGTATGGAAACAATCTGGTGTTGAAGGGCAATCTTTAAATTGTCCCATGTTTGTCCCATGCGAAGTATTTTAACTTAAATTCTATGAGTCAAGGCCTTTAAAACCTTGATATGAAAGGAGTGGACTTAATAATATGACGATTCAATGGTTTCCCGGACATATGGCCAAAGCCAGACGGGAAGTTAGTGAAAAGTTAAAATTTGTTGATATCGTGTTTGAATTAGTGGATGCTCGGTTGCCCTTGTCTTCTCGTAATCCATTGTTGGATCAATTGCTGCAGCAAAAGCCGCGGCTAGTGATCTTGAATAAAGCTGATTTGGCTGATCCACAACAGACGCGTTTATGGCAAGTCTATTTTGAAAAAGCCGGCTTTGCTGCGGTGGCTGTCAGTTCCCACGATG
Source organism: Enterococcus infantis (assembly GCF_049166715.1). NCBI lineage: Bacteria > Bacillati > Bacillota > Bacilli > Lactobacillales > Enterococcaceae > Enterococcus > Enterococcus infantis. Next base: position 105,131 of record NZ_JBMHFB010000009.1, read on the forward strand.
CGGGGACTACAAAAAAAGTAATCACGGCTGCTAAAACAGCACTGAAAGAAAAAATAGCCAGGGACAAAGCAAGAGGATTGAAGCCTCGAAGTATTCGGGCGATGGTTGTCGGAATCCCAAATGTTGGTAAGTCAACATTGATGAATCGTCTGGTAGGTAAAAAAATTGCTCAGACTGGCAATAAACCTGGCGTGACGAAGGGGCAACAATGGCTGCGTTCTGGTAGCGAGTTGGAACTGTTGGATACTCCGGGGATCTTGTGGCCGAAGTTTGAGGACCCAGAAGTAGGTAAGAAGCTTGCGTTGACCGGTGCTATCAAAGATCAGCTGCTTCATTTGGATGACATTGCCATCTATGGATTGGACTTTTTCGCAGGCTATTATCCAGGCCGGATTGCTGAGCGTTACAAACTGACCGCTGAACAAGAAACGTTGCCCGCAGTCGAATTATTGATGGCTATCACAGAAAAAAGAGGCTATAAAGACGATTACGATCGGGGAAGCGAGTTAGTAGTCGTAGAGATTCGCCAAAACAAGCTAGGGAGTTTTACGCTCGATCGCTATGAAGAAATGGGAGCTGGTGACAGTGAAGAATGAAGCCATCGCCACAATACGGCAAAAATTAGCGGTTTGTCAGGAACCTGGTGATCCTTATATCCAACAGTTGCGGCAAGATGAAAGAAGCGGCGTTCAAAAATTGTTGGAACAATTTGATAAGCGGATGGCTGAGAAACAAGCTTTGGTGCTGAAATACCATGAGATGAGGCAGTTTGAAAAACCGCTTTTAGAACAGGGTCATCGGTTTATTGCAGGAATTGACGAAGTGGGACGAGGGCCTTTAGCCGGGCCAGTCGTGTCTTGTGCTGTAATTTTATCGCCATCCAATCCGATTTATGGATTGGACGACTCTAAAAAACTCTCCGCTAAAAAGAGAAGTCAGCTTTTCAAAGAAATTCAAGAAAAAGCCGTGGCAATCGGAGTCGGTGTTGTGGATCACACAGAGATTGATCGAGTGAATATTTACCAAGCGAGTCGGCAAGCCATGCTTATGGCAGTAGAAGATTTAGCTGTGCCACCCACCTATCTGTTATTGGATGCTATGCAAATTGATTCTCCATTACCGCAAGAAAAAATCATCAAAGGGGATGCACGGTCAATTTCCATCGCGGCGGCCAGCATCGTGGCAAAAGAGCTCAGAGATGAGTTGATGCGGGAATACCATGAATTATTTCCTCATTATGGGTTTGATAGAAATGCCGGCTATGGAACGAAAGAACACTTAACTGGTTTGGCATCTTACGGTCCTTGTGAGATTCATCGGCGTACGTTCAAACCGGTTTCTGAATACATTCAATAGTTTTTTACGAGTTTTTTTGCAAAAGCAGTCGTAACTGAGCCGAGTATTTTGAAGGGCAGGTTGGTTTTAAAATTGCAGCAACGGTGAAAAGCTGAGTGAAACAGTTGTGAAGACTTTAAAAAAACTGTGGCTCAAAAACAGTTCGAACTAAAAAGCGAAAACACCTTCTTTTCGGGTATCTTCTTATAGAGTAGCCGTAAAAGGAGGTTTTTTTATGTTTCAAGAAACATTTTTGATGAAGTTGGTTTTGTGCAGAGGAATGGGAATCGAAAAAAAGTGGGCATTGTTACAGTATGCCCGCAGTCAAAAGCGAGATGATTTAGCTTACAATGAAATCACAAAAATTTTGGGGTATAGCCGCTTCTCAGAGACGGTTCGTGACAGTTGGCAGTCATTGACAAAAGAGAAAATAGCCGAAATCTTGTTGGGTCAAAAATTCATCACGATTACCTCGCCACTTTATCCCGACTATCTAAAAGAGATTGCCTATCCACCCTTGGCTTTGTTTTATGAAGGACGCAAGGAATTGTTGCAGAAAAAAATGATCGCCTTTGTTGGTGCGCGAGAAGCTACTAATTATGGCCGGAGAGTCATACAAGATTTTGTGCCCGCAGTAGTGGGGGCAAACTTTGTGATTGTTTCCGGGCTGGCCAAGGGAATTGACAGCTGTGCCCACCAAGCAGCTATGGCAAGCGGTGGCTTTACTGTAGCCGTGTTGGGGACCGGTGTCGATATCTGTTATCCAGCTCAGAGTCGTGAATTATATGAAGTGATGAAAAAAGAGCAGCTGATTATCAGTGAATATCCCCGAGAAACCACCCCTCAAAAATATCATTTTCCTATGCGAAATCGAATCATTGCCGGTTTGTCTTTGGGGTTGTGTGTAGTGGAAGCAAAAGCTAGAAGTGGTTCCCTTATCACAGCGCAACAAGCGCTTGAAGACGGACGGGAAGTTTTTGCAGTGCCGGGAGATGTCCTTAGCGGCTATTCCAATGGCTGTCACAGCTTGATTCAAGACGGTGCCAAGTGCGTGTATACCCAGCAGGATATCCTGGATGAGTTGCCGGACTTTTAAAGTTATTTAGTGACCTTCCTTGACAAACCATTTTTGAATCGCTATAGTTGAAACCGATTCTTGTTCAACCGTTTTCGAGACAATAATATAGTAGAAACAGGAAGGAGCCGGTTCTTTTATGGCATATAAATATCTGGTTATTGTGGAATCACCGGCAAAAGCCAAGACCATTGAGAAATATTTAGGGCGCAATTACAAAGTAGTGGCCAGTGTCGGCCATATTCGTGACTTACCGAAAAGCAAGATGGGGATCGACGTGGAAAACGATTATGAACCCCATTACATATCCATCCGTGGCAAGGGGGATGTTATCAAAGGGTTGCGAAGTGCCGCCAAGAAGGCTGAAAAAGTCTATCTCGCAAGTGACCCGGACCGTGAAGGAGAGGCCATTGCTTGGCATTTGGCCCATTTACTGAATCTGGACCTAACAGATAAAAATCGTGTGGTTTTCAATGAAATCACCAAAGAAGCTGTAAAAGCAGCCTTTAAAGAACCACGAGCAATTGACGTTGACTTGGTGGACGCCCAACAAGCGCGGCGGGTTCTCGATCGCCTCGTCGGATATTCCATCAGCCCAATCCTTTGGCGTAAAGTCAAAAAAGGTTTGAGTGCTGGTCGGGTGCAATCCATTGCAGTAAAAATGATTATTGATCGTGAAAAAGAGATTCGCGCCTTTATTCCGGAAGAATATTGGACGATTGACGGGAATTTTAAGAAGCAGACGAAAAAATTCAAAGCCACTTTTTGGGGCGTAGAGGGCAAAAAGAAAAAATTGCCTCATGCAGAAAGTATCAAAGAAATCACGGATCGTCTGACTGGAAAAGATTATCAAGTCACCAAAGTTGAGAAAAAAGAACGCAAGCGTAATCCAGCCGCACCTTTCACCACTTCCAGTCTGCAACAGGAGGCTGCTCGTAAGCTGAATTTCCGGACTCGCAAGACGATGATGGTGGCGCAGCAGTTATATGAAGGGATTGCACTGGGTAAACAGGGAACTGTCGGCCTAATCACCTACATGCGTACTGACTCAAAACGGATCGCTGATTCTGCCAAAGGGGAAGCAGCGGACTTTATTACTGAGACTTACGGGAAAGAGTATTCAGCACACGGTACCGCGAAAGTCAAAAATGCACAAGGGGCACAGGATGCCCATGAAGCGGTGCGTCCAACTAGCGTACTGCGCACCCCAGACGAAATCGCCCAATACCTGGACAAAGATCAATTGAAACTCTATACCTTGATTTGGTCGCGCTTTGTTGCTAGTCAAATGACTCCTGCTGTTTTGGATACCATGAAGGTCACATTGGAACAAAATGCGGTGATTTTTATTGCCAACGGCTCCAAGATTAAGTTCAAAGGGTTCATGTCGGTTTATATAGAAGGAACCGACGATGGCAAAGAAGAAAAAGAAAATATTTTGCCGGACTTGGTTGAAGGAGATGTGGTGCAGTCGATCAATATCGAACCGAAGCAGCACTTTACCCAACCTCCTGCGCGTTTTAGTGAAGCAACTTTGATTCGAACACTGGAAGAAAAAGGGGTTGGTCGGCCTTCTACCTATGCACCGACATTGGAAACCATCCAGCGTCGTTACTATGTAAAACTACAACAAAAACGTTTTGAACCGACAGAGCTTGGTGAAATTGTCAATACACTGGTTGAAGATTTCTTCCCACAAATTGTGGATGTCAACTTCACAGCCCAGATGGAAAATGATTTGGACAGCGTGGAAGAAGGCAAAGAAAACTGGGTCAAAGTGGTGGATCGTTTTTACCGACCTTTTGAAAAAGAGCTCAATGAAGCAGAAGAAAAAATCGAAAAAATCCAGATCAAGGATGAGCCAGCTGGCTTTGACTGTGATGTTTGTGGTCATCCAATGGTCATCAAACTAGGGCGCTTCGGTAAGTTTTATGCTTGCAGTAATTTTCCTGAGTGTCGGAATACCAAGCCAATTGTCAAAGAGATTGGGGTGGTTTGCCCAGTTTGTCACGAAGGCCAGGTAATCGAACGCAAGTCCAAGAAGAATCGGTTGTTTTACGGTTGTTCCCGCTATCCCGATTGTGATTTCACTTCATGGGACAAACCCGTTGGCCGAGATTGTCCGAAGTGTGGCAAGTACTTGGTGGAAAAGAAAGTCAAAGGCGGCAAACAAGTCGTTTGTATCAATGGCGATTACGAAGAAGCTGTCCAAAAATAAGTTGTATTGTTAGCGGCTCATGTTCCGGTGAAACTGTCACTGGTGCATGAGCTTTTAAATGAAAGAAAAATCGAGCTGTATTTAACAGACAGAAAAGAGGATAATCTATGCCTGAAACAGTAAATGTGATTGGTGCGGGTCTGGCGGGCAGTGAAGCTGCTTGGCAGATTGCTCAAGCCGGAGTTCCAGTACGTCTTTATGAAATGCGCCCAGTCAAGTCTACCGAAGCCCACCACACTGAAAATTTTGCCGAACTGGTTTGTTCCAATTCACTGCGAGGCAATAGCTTGGCAAATGCCGTCGGGGTATTGAAAGAAGAAATGCGTCGCTTGGACTCTGTCGTTGTAACTTCTGCAGATGAAACGGCTGTGCCAGCCGGTGGTGCATTGGCAGTAGACCGGGATAATTTTTCACAACTGATTACTAAAAAGGTGAAAGAACATCCATTAGTAACTGTTATTCATGAAGAAGTGACCGAGCTTCCAGAAGGGATTACAGTGGTTGCCTCAGGGCCGCTGACCTCAGAACCATTGGCAAAAGCGATTCAGGCTTTTAATGGCTCTGATGGCTTTTATTTCTATGATGCCGCAGCCCCTATTGTAGAGAAAAGCAGCATCGACATGGACAAAGTCTACTTAAAATCCCGCTACGACAAGGGAGAAGCTGCCTACCTAAACTGTCCCATGAACAAAGAAGAGTTCGAAGCCTTCCGGGATGCTTTGGTAACGGCTGAAGTTGCGCAACTAAAAGAATTTGAAAAGGAAAAGTACTTTGAAGGCTGTATGCCAATTGAAGTAATGGCTGGTCGCGGTCCGAAAACAATGCTGTTTGGCCCCATGAAACCAGTGGGATTGGAAGATCCAAAAACTGGCAAGCGGCCCCATGCGGTGATCCAACTACGTCAAGACAATGCGGCCGCTTCCTTGTACAATATTGTCGGCTTTCAAACTCATCTTAAATGGGGGGAGCAAAAGCGGGTCTTTCGCATGATTCCGGGCTTAGAAAACGCCGAATTCGTCCGCTATGGTGTGATGCACCGCAATAGCTTCATGAACTCACCTGAGCTGCTTACGCAAACCTACGCAACAAAGAAACGTCCAAACTTATTCTTCGCAGGTCAAATGACGGGAGTCGAAGGATATGTGGAGAGTGCTGCCAGTGGCTTGGTAGCCGGCTTGAATGCGGCAAATTTGGCATTAGGCAAAGATGCCGTGATTTTTCCGCAAGAAACGGTGATTGGCAGCATGGCCTACTACATTACGCATGCAGAAGGGAAACACTTCCAACCGATGAATGCCAATTTTGGATTGCTGCCAGAGCTTCCAGAACGGATCAAAGATAAAAAACTTCGTTATGCTACATTGGCAGAGCGGGCACTGACAGCTTTGGCTACAATCGAATAAAGAGAAAAAGCTGTGACAGCATAGATTGTCACAGCTTTCCTTTTGGTGCAATCAGATAGCTGGTTATTGAGGAAACAAGGGCAAGCGTAGCGTTGTAGCAGCGTTCTTTTCTTAGATTTCTTAATATAATTGTGGTAATTGTGAACGAACTTTGAAATATTACCTAAATTCTGACAATTCGATTGTCATTTCGAATGTGTTATGTTACATTTAGTCCGTGTTAAAAATGAGAGGAGCGTCACCGATGGATTGGCTTAATGAATTTTATCGCTATCTTGAGGTTGAAAGGGGTTACTCAAAAAAGACGGTAACGGCTTATCAGCGAGATTTCAATGATTTTCAAGTGTTCTTAAATGAATCGGGAAACGGAGATTACTTGAAATTGGAGCATCGAGATGTTAGAGTGTATCTTGCTTTTCTCAATGAAAAAGACTACAGCCGCAACACGATTAGCCGTAAAATCGCTAGTTTAAGAGCTTTTTACCAGTTCTTGCTGAAAGAAGAAGTCATTGATGAAAATCCCTTTACGTATGTCCACCTGAAAAAAAAGAATGCCAAACTGCCCCGCTTTTTCTATGAAAAGGAGATGGCGGCACTTTTTGATGCCGTAAAAGGAGATGAACCCTTGCAACAGCGCAATCGGGCCATCTTGGAAGTGCTGTATGGTTCCGGTCTGCGGGTTTCAGAATGTGCTGGTTTGAAGCTTTCTGATATCGATTGGTCCGGTGGTGTGCTGTTGGTTTTGGGGAAAGGAAACAAGGAGCGCTATGTTCCTTTCAGTGATCATGCTGCTGTGGCGATGAAAGGCTATTTAGCTGATGGACGAGAACGACTGACAGCTAAGCAGGAGACAGTTAGTCCACAGCTTTTTGTTAACAGCCGAGGCGGCGCATTAACTGCGCGGGGAATCGAGTACATCTTGGATCAGATTATCCAAAAAAGTAGTCTGGATAGCCAGATTCATCCCCATATGCTGCGGCATACCTTTGCGACTCATCTGCTGAACAACGGGGCGGATATGCGGACAGTTCAAGAGCTGTTGGGGCATGTCAATTTATCTTCCACCCAGATCTATGCACACGTCACAAAGGAAAGTCTGCAGAAAAACTACCGGCATTTTCATCCCCGGGCATGATTTTTTGTTCGTGGTAACTACTTCACGAAAGTTCAGAATCTTGGTTTTATTGACATAAATACAAATAAATTAAAGCTGTGACAGCCAAATTGTTGCAGAAGGAATAACGGAGGTTGACTATGGAATCACAATTTCATTCCACTACGATCTGTGCAGTGGAAAAAGACGGAAAATTTGCAATGGCCGGAGATGGCCAAGTAACAATGGGTGAGCAAGTTGTTATGAAAGGCACTGCTCGTAAAGTACGCCGAATCTACAACGGTGAAGTGGTTGTCGGCTTTGCCGGTAGTGTTGCCGATGCGTTTACTTTGGAAGAAAAATTCGAAGGCAAGCTAAATGAATATAACGGCAACCTGCAACGAGCTGCTGTGGAATTGGCTCAGGAATGGCGCACCCAGCAGGCGATGCAAAAATTGGAAGCCATGCTGATTGTCATGAATGACAAAGAGATGCTGCTGGTTTCCGGAACAGGAGAAGTAATCACGCCAGATGACGGCATTTTGGCTATCGGTTCCGGGGGCAACTATGCTTTAGCGGCAGCGCGGGCGATGAAGCAGCACAATGAGCAGATGTCAGCCCGTGAAATTGCTGAGAATGCGTTGAATATCGCCGCTGATATTTGTATTTTTACCAACCACAATATCATCGTTGAAGAAATGTAAGGAGAAGATTATGGCAGAAATCAACAGAACACCTAGAGAAATCGTATCCGAATTAGATCAATATATCATTGGCCAACAAGAAGCCAAAAAGTCTGTTGCAGTAGCTTTGCGTAATCGTTATCGTCGTCTGCAACTAGACGAAGAAATGCAACAAGAAGTTACCCCTAAAAATATGCTGATGATTGGTCCTACCGGTGTCGGCAAGACGGAAATTGCCCGACGACTGGCAAAAATCGTGCAGGCTCCCTTTGTCAAAGTGGAAGCGACGAAGTTTACAGAAGTCGGCTATGTCGGTCGCGACGTAGAATCTATGGTACGGGATTTGGTTGAAAACGGCATCCAGATTGTCCGTAAAGAACAATACAGCCGTGTCTACAGTCGGGCAGTAAAAAAGGCCAATCGTCGTTTGGTGAAAGTTTTGGTTCCAGGTATCAAGAAGGAACAGAAAAAAACTGGAAATCCTTACGAACAAATGATGAATATGTTTGCGATGGGGCAACAAGAAAGTGAACCAAAAGAGGAGCTCACCGAAGAAATCAAAGCCAATCGGCAAACAATCTTTGAACAGTTGGAAAAAGGACTGTTGGACGAGCGGGAAGTCACTATTGAAATCGAAGAACCAAAAGTTCAAGGCTCCTCTATGAACAACGGGCTGGAACAGATGGGAATCGACTTGAATGAAACATTGGATGCTTTGAAGCCGCGTAAAAAACAAGAACGAACGGTGACTGTCAAAGAAGCCCGTGAACTTCTGATACAAGAAGAATCCTCCAAATTGGTAAATGACGCTGATATCCACAGTGAAGCCATTCGTCTAGCAGAATCCAGCGGTATCATATTTATTGATGAAATTGATAAAATTACTTCCAAATCGCAACAATCCGGTGAAGTGTCACGAGAAGGTGTCCAACGTGATATCTTGCCAATTGTCGAAGGTTCTCAAGTCAGCACGAAATATGGTGTAATCAATACCGATCATATTTTATTCATTGCTTCAGGTGCTTTCCATCTGTCAAAACCAAGTGATTTGATCCCAGAACTGCAGGGGCGCTTCCCGATACGGGTGGAATTGGATGATCTTACAGCAGAAGACTTTGTCAAAATTTTGACTGAACCCAACAACGCTTTGATTAAACAATATATCGCTTTATTGGATACAGAAAATGTCAAAGTAACCTTCACGCGCGAGTCACTGGAGAAAATCGCTCAAATTGCTTTTGATGTGAACCGGGACACGGATAATATCGGTGCGCGTCGGTTGCATACGATTTTGGAAAAACTGTTGGAAGATTTACTCTTTGAAGCACCGGATATGCAGATGGGAGAAATCACCATCACCGAAAATTATGTAAATGAAAAATTGGCAGCGATCGTGTCTGATCAAGATCTCAGCCGTTATATTTTGTAAGAGGAGAAGTGGAGAAAAATGACATCATTATTGGAGAAAACACGACGGGTCAATGAGCTGTTGCAACAAAAAAATACTTTTGATATGAAATCAGATCTGCCTTATGACAAGATGGCGATGACTTTAGGTGATATTTTAGATGCCAACACCTATATCATCTCAAGTGAAGGGACTTTGTTGGGATTTAACGAAAAACATGACGTAAATAACGACCGTGTTAAAAATATGTTTGTGGAAAAACAATTTCCTAAAGCGTATACCGACATGGTAGACCATCTGGGAAAAACCGAAGCCAATATCGCAATTGATAGCGACATGACGGCCTTTCCAGTGGAGCGTCGCGAGCAGTATCCTCATGGCTTAACCACTGTTGTACCGATTTTTGGTGCCGGCGAACGATTAGGAACCATTATTTTGGCCCGTATGGAAGAAGCCTTCGCAGATGATGATTTGGTGTTAGCAGAATATGGAGCAACAGTTGTCGGGATGCAGTTCTTGTATCAAAAATCTCGTAATATCGAAGAAGATGTTCGCAGTGCGACGGCTGTACAAATGGCAATCAATACGCTGTCTTATAGTGAATTGAAAGCAGTGCAGGCAATCTTTGAAGCGTTGGAGGGGGATGAAGGTCGTTTGACGGCATCCAATATCGCTGATAAAATTGGTATTACCCGTTCTGTTATCGTAAATGCCTTGCGGAAACTGGAATCAGCAGGAATCATCGAATCGCGTTCCCTGGGCATGAAAGGAACTTACTTGCGGGTCTTAAATCACCGGTTCAAAGAAGAGTTGGAAAAGCATAACTATTAATCAGGTGTCGGCAGGCTTTTGCTGGATTTTGGATAATCTTTCAAAGGCAAGCCGTCCGAATTAACGGGAGGTCTGGCAAATGACAGTGACCATCGAAAACGGCCAATTGATCGCTACCATTGCTTATCACGGAGCGCAGTTGACGAGTATCAAAAGTAAAGCTACCGGTTTGGAATATTTATGGACAGCGGATCCAGCCTATTGGGGCCGCCATGCACCAATCTTGTTTCCTATTGTCGGCAGCCTGAAGGACGGTAGCTACCGTTACCAAGGAAAAACGTATCATTTGCCACAGCATGGTTTTGCTCGAGATCGGGACTTCCAGTTGGTGGAACAAAGCGGCGAAGCAGTTACGTTCTGTTTGAAAGCTGATCTTCAGACCAAAGCAGTTTATCCCTTTGATTTTGAGCTTTACGTTCATTATGAGCTGGGAGGAGAAGGCGTACAGGTTCGTTATGAAGTGAAAAATCCTGCTTCTGAAGAGCTGCTGTTTTCCATTGGTGGCCATCCGGGATTCAATGTACCTTTAACTGAAGATTTGACTTTTGAAGACTACTATCTTGCTTTTTCACCGATGAAATCCCGCATCACGTTGCCTTTAAAAGACGGCTTTATTGACGCAGCTCAAAAAACATTGGGGGCGACAAATACAAATCTGAAGCTGACCCACGAAATGTTTGAAAATGATGCACTGATCTATGAATCAAAGGGCTTGACTAAGATCACAATTGCAAGTGACAAATCACCTCACAGCGTCAGTGTTGCTTTCAACAATATGCCTTATTTTGGCATTTGGTCTCCTTATCCCAAAGAGTCACCTTTTATCTGCATTGAACCGTGGGCGGGTATTGCGGATACGATAGACGCGACCGGCGAGCTGGCAGATAAATTGGGAATTCAGAAATTAGGCCCTGAAGAAACCTTTGTAACCAAATATGCGATAACAGTCAAATAGCTTTGACGCTTCGCTGATATTAAATAGGCTATCGCTGACCTTGTCATGATAAGGTCAGCGATAGCCGTCTTGTTGTGATTTAAAGTTGAGTGCTAGTGCTACCCAAAGGAATGTTTCAAGAATGGGACATGAAAAAAGACCTTGCGCTTTTTAACGGCGCGAGGTCTGATATAGCAATTATTCTTTTTTATTTAGTCCAAAAGGCACCCGACTTTCAGTCCCCTTTTTGATTCGCTGGATATTTTCCCGGTGGCGATAGAAGATAAAAAGGGTCACTCCGGTGGCAATGGCCGTTAAAAGCCAGTTGTGATCTGGCAGGACTTTAGGCCAGATAAAGGGCAGAACGACGGTGGAAAGAGTAATCAAAACAGCTGCAATCATGCTGGATAGTGAAACCATACTTGTCAAATATAAGCAAACTACGAAGATTACACAAGAATACAAAAAGAAAACGGGGTTATATCCTAGAAGCATCCCTGCGCTGGTAGCCACAGCTTTGCCGCCTTTGAAGCCGGCAAAAATCGGAAACGTGTGGCCAAGAATGGCACAAACACCGAACCACAGTGGGTTGATGCCGTCAATTTGAAAGAGCAATGGCAGACAAGTAGCCAAGGTTCCTTTTAAAATATCCATTAAAAGGACAATGATCCCGGCAGGTTTACCTAGCACGCGAAAGGTATTGGTGGTCCCGGAATTGCCGCTGCCAAAGTTGCGAATGTCTTTTTTGTAGAAAATTTTGCCGATCCAGACACCGGAGGGAATTGAGCCCAGCAGATAGGCGACCAATAGTAAAACAGCGATTTTCATAGCAAGCCTCTTTTCTAATTAATTGAATCAAAACAGGCCCTCAAAAAGTGGTCCTAAAGTTTTTCTGGTAGATCATTTACTTAGATAATTGATTAACAGCTCTGTGACAACTACGCAATTTTATCATGAAAGGCCGGAGGGAACAACCAGCTTCAGGTTTTCTCTTTTTTTCGCAGCGTTTTTGAAGTATTATAAAAACTGGCGTATCAAGCGCAAAAGAAGTGAAGGAGAGTTTTCTTTGGCGAAAAATAATAATGAATACAACGATGCTTCAATCCAGGTTTTGGAAGGTCTTGAGGCGGTACGCAAACGTCCCGGCATGTACATTGGCTCTACCGACAGCCGTGGTCTGCACCATTTAGTATATGAAATCGTCGATAATGCGGTAGATGAAGCATTGTCGGGATTTGGTGATCACATTGAAGTTACTTTGAATAAAGACAATAGCGTCACGGTTTCAGATAGTGGACGGGGGATGCCGGTGGGAATGCACGCATCTGGGATTCCTACAGTGGAGGTTATTTTTACAGTGCTCCATGCCGGAGGAAAATTTGGTCAAGGGGGTTATAAGACTTCGGGCGGACTTCACGGTGTGGGTGCCAGTGTAGTCAATGCCCTTTCCAAACAACTGACAGTGACTATCGTTCGTGATGGTGTCGAATATGAAGAGCGTTTTGAAAATGGCGGGCATGCGGTTGGAACGCTGAAAAAATTAGGGAAGACAAGAAAGCCAAATGGAACGACGGTGACTTTTTTACCAGATGAGACTATTTTTAGTACAGTCCGTTTTTCCTATGAAGTCTTGGCAGAACGATTGCGGGAGTCGGCCTTTTTGTTGCGAGGCGTCAAAATCACGTTGACAGATTTGCGAGGAGAAGAAACGACTCAAGAAGTTTTCCATTTTGAGGAAGGAATCAAGGAGTTTGTTGATTACCTGAACGAAGAAAAAGATACCTTAACACCGGTAATCTACTTCAACGGAGAACGAGACGGCATTGAAGTGGAAATCGCCTTTCAATACAACGACGGTTATTCTGAAAATATCCTGTCATTTGTCAACAATGTCCGCACCAAAGACGGGGGGACACATGAAGCTGGTCTAAAAGCCTCTATGACGAAAGCTTTCAATGAATATGCTCGAAAAGTCGGTCTCTTGAAGGAAAAAGATCGCAATCTCGAAGGCTCTGACTTTCGCGAGGGGCTGGCGGCAGTGCTTTCTATCCGAGTGCCGGAGAACTTGCTGCAATTTGAAGGACAAACAAAAGAAAAACTGGGTACGCCTATCGCAAGAAATGCGGTGGACAATGTTTTAGGAGAACAACTGGGCTTTTTCTTGCAGGAAAATAGCGAAATGAGCCAAATGCTTGTCCGCAAAGCCGTCAAAGCACGGGAAGCTAGAGAAGCAGCTCGTAAAGCGCGAGAAGAAAGCCGCAGCGGAAAAAAACGCAAAAAAGGCGAATCCTTGCTGTCAGGAAAACTGACACCGGCGCAGTCCCGCAACCCTAAACGCAATGAATTGTTTTTGGTGGAAGGAGATTCTGCCGGCGGTTCTGCAAAACAAGGCCGGGATCGGAAATTTCAAGCGATTTTACCGCTGCGAGGCAAAGTTATCAACACAGAAAAAGCCAAGATGCAGGACATCCTGAAAAATGAAGAAATCAATACGATGATTTATACGATTGGTGCCGGAGTGGGCCCTGAATTTGATATTGCCGATGCCAACTACGACAAAGTCATCATTATGACCGATGCGGATACCGATGGTGCTCACATCCAGGTATTGCTTTTAACTTTCTTTTATCGTTATATGAAACCTTTGATTGAAGCCGGCAAAGTCTATATTGCACTGCCACCATTGTACAAAGTTTCCCGTGGTGTCGGCAAAAAGGCGGTAACGGAATACGCTTGGACCGATGAAGAGCTGCAATCTGTGATTCAAAAAGTCGGTAAGGGCTACATGCTGCAACGATATAAAGGACTAGGTGAAATGAATGCGGAGCAGTTATGGGAAACAACGATGGATCCTGAAACCCGCACGCTGATTCGGGTGCGCATTGAAGATGCTGCTCAAGCAGAGCGCCGCGTGACGACACTAATGGGAGACAAGGTTGAACCCCGGCGTAAATGGATTGAAAGCCACGTCCAATTCACGTTGGAAGAAGACGGCAGTATCCTGGATAAAAAAGAAGAGAGCACTACCACTACGCCAGACTTTTACGACGAGGAACGGACTCAGGAGATTCAGCAGGTCAAAACAGCAGCAGAAGCTGAAGAAACAGATCAGGAAATCAGTCTGTTTGACTTGGACTGACCTCACAGGCATTTTTGTGCATCTTGATAGTTGATGTCAAGTTGCCACTAAAGCAGCAAGCTGTCGGAGATTCACAACTGTCGGTATTTTATGGATTCTGGCTTTTAGCAACTTATGATCGGAGGCTTTTTTTTGGAACACAAACACAATATTCAAGAATTAACATTAGAAGAGGTCATGGGTGATCGCTTCGGACGTTATTCAAAATATATCATTCAAGAGCGGGCATTGCCGGATATTCGCGACGGGTTGAAACCGGTGCAACGCCGGATTCTATTTGCCATGAACAAAGACGGTAATACTTACGAGAAAGCCTTTCGTAAATCTGCCAAATCCGTAGGGAACATCATGGGGAATTACCATCCCCATGGGGACAGCAGTATTTATGAAGCGATGGTTCGAATGAGTCAGGATTGGAAACTGCGGGAGATTCTGATTGAAATGCACGGGAACAACGGGAGCATGGACGGCGATCCACCAGCTGCTATGCGGTATACCGAAGCCCGTTTGTCTAAACTCAGTGGGGAGCTGCTGGCAGATATTGAAAAAGAAACGGTTGATCTTGTTTGGAATTTTGATGATACCGAAAAAGAACCGACTGTACTGCCAGCAAAATATCCCAATCTGTTAGTGAACGGCTCTACCGGTATTTCAGCAGGGTATGCTACTGAAATACCGACTCATAATCTAGCAGAAGTCATCGACGGCACTATTTATTTGATTGACCATCCTACTGCGAAGCTGGAAAAAATCATGGAATTCATTCCTGGCCCGGATTTTCCTACCGGTGGGATTTTGCAAGGCAAAGAAGAAATTCGCAAGGCGTACGAAACCGGCAAGGGCAAAGTAATTTTGCGTTCAGTGACAGCTATTGAAGAATTGAAAGGCGGCAAACAACAGCTGGTAATCACTGAGATTCCTTACGAAGTGAACAAAGCCAGCCTTGTAAAGAAGATGGATGAGATCCGGCTGAACAAAAAGATTGACGGGATTGCCGAAGTCCGTGACGAAACAGATCGGACCGGCTTACGCATCGTTGTCGAATTGAAAAAAGAAGCCAACGCAGAAGGAATCTTGAACTACTTGTTCAAAAATACCGAACTTCAGATCAACTACAACTTCAATATGGTGGCAATCGCTGACTTGCGCCCTGAGCAAGTGGGTCTTTTGCGGATCTTAACGAGTTATATCAGTCACCGAGAAGATGTCGTACTCCGCCGCAGCCGTTTTGAACTGACGAAAGCTCAAAAACGTCAACACATCGTAGAAGGTCTGATTAAGGCGCTTTCTATTTTGGATGAAGTCATTGCTACGATTCGTGGAAGTAAAGATAAAAAAGATGCCAAAAATAACTTGGTGATGCAACACGGCTTTACCGAGGAACAAGCAGAAGCGATTGTCAACTTGCAGCTGTATCGCCTGACCAATACCGATATCACCGCTTTACGGGCAGAAGCTGAAGAGCTGGCTATCACTATTACCGAACTCCATAAGATCCTGACTGATGAAGGGGAGCTCAAAAAAGTCATCAAGCAGGAACTGCGGGAAATTAAAAAACAATATGGAAACAAACGTTTAACTAGAATCGAAGATGAAATCACTGAGATTAAGATTGAAACAGAGGTTTTAGTGGCACAAGAAGATGTCGTTGTATCTGTGACCCACGAAGGCTACCTTAAACGCAGCAGTGTGCGCAGCTACCAAGCATCAAAACCAGAAGAGCTGGGGATGAAAGACGGCGATTTCGTCTTATACACAGGTGCAGTCAATACGTTGGATCATTTGTTGATCGTTACTGATAAAGGAAATGTCATCTATCGACCAGTGCATGAATTGCCTGATTTAAAATGGAAGGACATCGGTGAACATATTTCACAAACCATGATGAACTTCGGGATTGATGAATCGATTTTACAAGTTTTCAGTTTCAAAGAACTGGACCCGACTAAAAACTTTGTGATGATTACTAAAAATGGTTTAATCAAACAGACAAAGATGACTGAATTTGAACCGTGGCGGACCTATAAGAGTCGACCACTAACGATGATTAAATTCAAGGATGAGACAGATGAACTGCTGGCAGTCTACCTAGTGGAAGAAGGCCGAGACGATGATGTCTTTTTAGTAAGCAATCGTGGTTTTGGACTGCGGTATCCACTGTCAGAAGTACCGGTAGTTGGACCAAAAGCAGCCGGCGTGAAGTCCATGAATTTAAAAGAAGGAGACTTTATTGTCAACGGGTTGCTAGTTTTATCTGAAGGGGATACGCCGATTGTGATCGTGACGCAACGAGGAGCAGTCAAGCGGATGCTGGCCCAAGAACTCAATCCATTAGGCCGAGCAAAACGAGGCTTGATGGTTTTGCGGGAGCTGAAGAAAAATCCTCATCGCGTCTTGTATATGGGGGCTGGCGATGATCGACGGCTACTCTTACAAAATCAAAAGGGTCAACTGACCGAGATTAATACCGAAAAATACCCGATTGGTGAACGCACCTCTAACGGCTCTTTTGCGGTTGATGAGAATGCTGGCGGCGTTTTGATTGCTGTCCACGAACTTCGAAATCCTGCCTTACCAGAAAAAAATCCCGAAACTGTTATATAATCTGTTTAAAAAACAGCCTTCTGTATCAATACAGTGGGCTGTTTTTTGTTGTAAGCCAAACCAATAAAAAGCTTAAAAAAGTCCCAAGAAAAACAAACCTTGCACAAGTAAATAGGGCCGGTATATAGCGTTTCCTATACTTTAAGTGACAACGGCTCGTGTTTTTTTGAACAAGTTTCATGAAAAAACTTGCATTGGAAAAGATATGTGTTATACTATCTTCGTAAAGCTGTTACATAAATTGACAGCGGTTAATTAAGGAGGGTTCATTGATGGGAACTGCAACAAACGTTGAAGAAATGAACAAAACAGCCTGGGACGGATTTAAAGGCAAGCTTTGGAAAGAAGGAATCGATACTCGCGATTTCATTCAAGAAAACTACACACCTTATGAAGGCAGCGCAGACTTCTTGGCAGAACCAACAGATGCGACTAACGAACTGTGGGGCAAACTGCAAGGATTGCAAAAACAAGAACGCGAAAACGGTGGCGTCTTGGATATGGAAGCAGATGTTGTTACAGCAGCAAATGCTTACGGTGCCGGTTATATCGATGAAAGCTTAAAAGACGAAGAAAAAATCGTTGGTCTGCAAACAGACAAACCATTGAAGCGTGCCTTCATGCCTTATGGTGGGATTCGGATGGCTGAAGAAGCATTGGAAAGCTACGGCTATGATGTAAACCCTAAATACACTGAAATTTTCAATAAATACCACAAAACACATAACCAAGGTGTTTTCGATGTGTATACGCCAGAAATTCGTGCCGCTCGTCGTGCGAAAATTATTACTGGTTTGCCGGATACTTACGGCCGGGGCCGGATCGTTGGTGACTACCGACGGGTTGCTTTGTACGGTATCGACTACCTGATGGAACAAAAACAACATGACCATGCCAACTGTGGCCACGGTCAATTCACAGAAGAAGACATCCGTCTTCGTGAAGAAATCTCAGATCAATACAAAGCATTGAAACGCATGAAAGAGATGGCTGCAGCATATGGCTTTGACATTTCTCGTCCAGCTGAAAATGCTCGTGAAGCCGTTCAATGGACTTACTTCGGTTACTTGGCCGCTATTAAAGAACAAAATGGGGCAGCAATGTCTATCGGCCGTATCTCTACTTTCTTGGATATCTACATCCAACGGGATCTGCAACGGGGACTGTTGAATGAAGACGAAGCACAAGAATTGATCGACCACTTAGTAATGAAATTGCGTATGGTGAAATTCGCACGTATCCCTAGCTACAACGAATTGTTCTCAGGCGACCCGGTTTGGGCAACATTGTCGATCGCTGGTATGGGTATGGACGGCCGGACGTTGGTAACTAAAAACGACTTCCGCTTCTTGCGTACCTTGCAAAACATGGGTCCTTCACCAGAACCAAACATGACAGTTTTGTATTCTTCACGTTTGCCACAAGCATTCAAAGACTACGCTGCCAAGATTTCTATCGAAACTTCTTCAATCCAATACGAAAACGACGATGTGATGCGTCCAGTATGGCGTGACGACTACGCAATCTGCTGTTGTGTGTCTGCGACAGAAACCGGTAAAGAAATGCAGTTCTTTGGTGCCCGTGCTAACTTGGCAAAAGCTTTGTTGTATGCGATCAACGGTGGTGTGGATGAAAAGAGCAAAACACAAGTTGGTCCTAAATATCGTGGAATCACTGGCGACGATGCTTTGGACTTTAATGAAGTCATGGAAAAATATGACGACATGTTGGAATGGTTGGCAGGCATGTATGTAAATACATTGAACTGCATCCACTACATGCATGACAAATATTACTATGAAGCTGCTGAATTGGCATTGATGGATAGTAATTTGAAACGGACGTTTGCAACGGGGATTGCCGGATTCTCTCACGTAGTAGATTCATTGGCTGCTATCAAATACGCAAAAGTTTACCCAGTTCGTGACGAAAATGGCTTGGCAATTGACTACAAGATTGAAGGAGACTTCCCTAAATACGGTAACGACGACAATCGTGCCGATGACTTGGCAGTTTGGTTGTTGAAGACCTTCATGGAAAAATTGGAACACTACCACACTTACCGTAACTCAGAACCGACAACTTCGATTTTGACAATCACTTCAAACGTGGTTTACGGAAAAGCAACTGGTGCATTGCCTGACGGACGTCCTGCTGGTGAACCATTGGCACCAGGCGCAAACCCTTCATATGGAGCAGAAACTCACGGGTTGTTGGCTTCATTGAACTCTTTGACTAAACTGCCTTATGAATTGGCATTGGATGGTATTTCAAATACTCAAAGTATTAACCCTGACGCATTGGGTCATGATGAAGATGAACAAATCGAAAACTTGACTCACGTTTTGGATGGTTACTTCGATCAAGGTGCTCATCACTTGAACGTGAACGTCTTCGGTAAAGAAAAACTGATTGATGCGATGGAACATCCGGAAAAAGAAGAATATGCAAACTTCACAATTCGAGTATCCGGTTACGCAGTTAAGTTCATTGACTTGACTCGCGAACAACAATTGGATGTTATCAGCCGTACATTCCACGATCACATGTAAGCTGATTTAACGAACAAGCCCATAAAAGGCGGATGGACATTGTTCATCCGCCTTTTGTTATAATGGTTGTGCGGGACTTCACATTTTATTGTTTGTCGCACTGAGAAACCTTGCATTTCACTGAAATCTTTAATTTCAAGCGCTGTTGCCGTGTTTGAATCACTATATATAGGAGGATCAGATCGATGTCTGAGAAAACCAATCAAGAAGAGGTCTACGGAATCGTACATTCTACCGAAAGCTTCGGCTCTGTTGATGGCCCCGGCGTGCGCTTTATCGTCTTTTTACAAGGATGCAAGATGCGCTGCCAATTCTGTCACAATCCGGATACCTGGATGCTGCAAAATCCCAAAGCTCGCAAGCGTACGGCTGACGATGTCCTGGAAGAAGCGCTGCATTATCAAAGCTACTGGGGAAAAAAAGGCGGAATCACGGTCAGTGGTGGCGAACCCTTGCTGCAAATTGACTTTTTGATCGATCTCTTCAAAAAAGCCAAAGCTCAAGGAATCAATACAACTTTGGACACTTGTGGCCAGCCTTTTACCAGAGAAGAACCTTTCTTCTCCAAGTTTAATGAGTTGATGACATACACGGACCTGCTTTTGTTTGACATCAAACAAATTGATGAAAAAGCCCATAAAATGCTGACTCGTCAATCCAATAAAAGCATTCTGGATATGGCACAGTACTTATCTGAAATCAATAAACCAGTCTGGATCCGCCACGTTTTGGTACCGGAACGCAGCGATTACGACGAATACTTGATCCGTCTAAATACATTTATTAAGACATTGAACAATGTCGATAAGGTAGAAATTTTACCTTACCATACGATGGGAAAATACAAATGGGAAGAACTGAATCTGGATTATCCTTTGGAAGGTATCTTGCCACCGACAGAAGATCGGGTAGACAATGCGAAAAAACTGCTTCATACCGAAGATTATGTCGGCTATTTGACCCGCTGATAAAACGACAAGAGAGGGAAAGAATGATTTCTTTCTTTCTCTTTTTTTGTTATGATAATTAAGAATTCAACTAAAGGAGCGAACTTAAATTATGTCGAAAGTTTTGATTTTTGGTCACCAAAATCCTGATACCGATGCCATCGGGGCTGCCATCGCATTTGCTCAGCTGCAAAAAGCTATGGACGTGGATGCTGAAGCTGTTGCGTTAGGTACCCCTTCAGAAGAAACGCAATTTGCACTGGATCATTTCCAGTTAACTGCCCCACGAGTAATCACTGCGGTTAAACCTGAAACCAGCGATGTTATGCTGGTGGATCACAATGAATTCCAGCAGAGTGTTTCTGATATTGCCGAGGTGAATATTTTATCTGTAGTGGATCATCACCGCATCGCTAACTTTGAAACTGCCAATCCATTGTATTACCGTGCGGAACCAGTGGGCTGTACCAGTACAATTATCTACAAAATGTATCGGGAAATGGAAGCAGAAATCACAAAAGAGATTGCCGGGATCATGTTGTCAGCCATCATTTCAGATACTTTGCTGTTCAAATCACCGACGTGTACCCCTGAAGATGTCAACGCTGCTGAAAAACTAGCTGAAATTGCTGAAGTTGACTTGGAAAGCTATGGTCTGGCTATGTTGAAGGCAGGGACTAATTTGTCTGATAAATCAGCAGAAGGATTGTTGGACTTAGATGCTAAGAGTTTTCCAATGGCAGATAAGACGGTCCGGATTGCGCAAGTGAACACTGTTGACTTGAAAGAAGTCTTTGATCGCCAATCCGAGCTGGAAGCTGCTATGAAAGCTGAAAGTGAAGAGAAAGGCTATGACTTGTTCTTGTTGATTGCTACGGATATCTTGAACAGCAATTCTGAATTGCTGGTAACTGGCGAACCGATTGCCAAAGTTGAAACAGCTTTTAACACCACGTTAACGAATAATCGTGCGCTTTTACCGGGCGTTGTTTCTCGCAAAAAGCAAGTTGTCCCACAATTAACAGCGGCTTTTAACAACTAATCAAGCTATTTTAAGCTGTAAAGTAAAGCAGAGAGTCGATCCTGTGAAGATTCTGCCAAACGTTGCTGCCTGCTTTTCTCATTAGAGTTTAGGCAACAGCGTTAGAACCGGACAATCCACCTATCCTTAATTTTGGGTAGAGGGTTGCAGTGGTTGCGGTATGAAGCTAACGGGAGCGGCTTTTTTTACTAGAAAAGGAGTCAATGATCGTGATATTGATCTGTGAAGCATCTGATAAACAAAAGATTCGCCTGTCTCGCCAGCACTATTTTGATAGTTTAAGTGATTATCTGTATCAGCATCCCCAAGTGACTTTGCGGGACCTGGTGAAAGTTTTTTCTGAAGCGGGATTTTCCAGATACTTGGAAGCTTGCATCGAAGCTAGGTTAATCCTTCGTGAAGAACGGCGTTATCGTTTGGCACTGCCGGTCTTCACTCGAGAAGAACAAGAGCAGATTCGTTTAAGTGAAGCGGTTCAAAGTACTCTTGGTGCTTGGGGAAAAGAAGCAGAAACCATCGCGGGAATCTTCGAAGAAAAGCGCATCGCATTGACAGAAAACTTTGCCCCTTACTTTGTCGAAAACGGGACAACGCTGCTTCGTTATAGTCGTGTGGCTGATGAGGACTTGGCGTTGTGTTCTGCAAGTGTGGGAGACCTGCAGGAAAAAGATCTGGCAGGTTATTTTTCAGCTAATCGAATAGTGTCTGAACCAGAAGTTTATGCTCCTTTACGCCGACTAATTGGAGATGTGGATGAAGATTATTTCATGCAACAAACCGGCTGGATTGTCAGCCGTGTGCTGCGTGGTAAAAAGCCACGAGATTCAATTTTTCTAAACGCTCTTTTAATGACAGAAATTGTTGCAGAAAGTGATGGCTTTTTTCTTAAAATCCCGCATTTAATAAAAACTGACCCGTTGGAATCACCAATAAATAGAGAGATAGTCACAGCAAAATCTCATTTTGAAAAAATATGCATGTATAGCGAGCTATGTAAAGCTTATGCAGGAGGCCTGCAACAGTGGTTGGTCAAAATAAAGTAGGCTTTTGAAAAAGAATGGTGACAAAAATGAGAAAATAGTAAGTGTTATTGTTGTTAATCTAATAAATGCGTGATAAACTTTAATTAGTGAGTGAAGTGCAAGAGAAAACGAACCGATACAGTTTATTTTGGAGCAGTGAAAACAATAAGCTGACCAACAATCACTGTTTTCTTTGCAGGATCGCAGAGACGAATCAAAGGAGGCATTTATTTGGAAAAGCTACAGAATAACTCAGTTGAAATGCAAGGGAATAAACGAGAACAAGGTGATTTAATCACTTTTGTTTCGATGGTGGAAGTGGAAAAGGCTCGCAGAGAATTGAAATTGAGCCAAATTGATGAGTCGAATTTTTCCGACGCAGAAATTGTGCTGGCCATCCAAAAACAGAAAGAAGTAAATGCATCAACCGTAGTACCTATTGTGCTGGATTGGCTAGTAGAGGCCAACTTTATCGTTTCAGGCTCTCAGGCGGCGGCCTACATTCGTAAAAATGGCAAATACGCTGTCGAAGGTTTCCAATACAAGACAATTGGTGAAATGGATTTTGACAGCAACGGCAATTACTACCTGGTAATCGCTTCAAGTACTCACAAAAAGATGGAGTGCATCTACAAGGTCTATACAAATGGTGAAATCAAAGAATTAGTTGTAGAGGCATAATACTTCTCTACACGCAAAAAAGAGAGCATCGCAGTTCGCGATGCTCTCTTTTTTGCGTGTTGGATGACTTGCGAAAGGCTGAAACGAGTTGCGATTACAAAACAACTACTCTAAAACAGACTACAGTTTTGAAATAATTTGCGCCGCCAGCAATTATCGAGAATATAGTTCGTTTATCAGGAGATGTGGGGATGAGTAAAAACTTTTTTCTCTTTACGGATTTGCACTAAAGTAAACAAAGTCAAAAAGCTGATATTGAAGACCGCCGACAGGATGCTGCCAAAATTCGGTAAGATGAATTCAGCAGTGAAGACGCTGTAAATCACACTGGCTAGATACATCATCATATTGACTGCCATTAAAAAGGCTAAGAAATAGTATCGGCGATTGTTCAAAAAGGAAATTAAAAAGAACAACATCGCAATCAGAGTAATCAAAATTTGTAGTCCCGCTGCCAATATATATGGAAAAGATTCGGGATTGAAGACAAACAGAAACGTCCGTAACAGCAAGATGACGTATGCAAAAAAGTAAAAAGCTGAAGCTTCTTGAAATGAATCGCTCTTTGTGGCTTTGTAATATCGCCACAAAAAACCGCTGAAAATCGTGGCAAACAAGATGAAGAGGTGGTTGAAAACTAACGTCAAGGCACTCTCATCGAAAAAATTATGCTGCAATAGTTGTATTTCCAAAAAATCGACGGCATAGCGGTTAGCCAGTATTAGATAGAGTACAAAAAAAACGACAGCAACAAGACCGCTAGTCACTGTGAGTAAACCAAGCTTGCTATCAGATGTGGATGGTTGTTCCATTTTATGACCTCAGTTCCTGAGAATTTTATATCAAAATAATAACAAAATGATAAGTTAATGTCGATAGCATCTAATAAAAAAGTGGAAAAAGTATTTCAAATCCCGAAAAAAATGCATATTTTGTTATTTTACAGCATTTTTATCACGATTGCGGACTTTCTTTGTCCAAAAACCACCGGAAATATATTTTGGCTCATAGGAGATGACAAAAGCCCGAGCTTCAATATCTTTAATCAATCGATAAAGCTCCTGTTCATTTTTTCGAGAAGAGAGGATCTCCAATAAAATCCGTTCCCCCTCCAATCCCTGGGCGACACTTTGCGTAACACCATAACCGTGGTCTCGAAGTGTTGCGGGCATTTGGCGGTCGACTTCGCTATCTGAAGGAAGGATGACGGTCACCATAATATAGCCAAGCGCTAACCGGTCTTCAATTTTAATTCCAACACTGATTCCAACGGCATAACCAAGAGCATAAACTAAAAGATTCAACGGATCATCTAAGCGATCCAGCACTAACGAAAGTCCCAAAATGTAAACGGTAATCTCAACCATGCTCAAAAGCGGTGCAATGATTCGGTACCCTTTCATCGTCAATAAAAATCGTAAAGTGTTCAAAGTAACGTAAACAAAGTTGATTCCAAAAATCATGCCTAGCATTTTTATATCCAAAACAGCCACACTCCTTTGTTTCTACCTTACCTTATGGTGCAGGGGAAAACAATCAAAGCGTCTTTTTCAGAAAAAAGGTATGGACATTACAGTAAGATGATTGAAAAATCTTATAAATCGCTATTGTTGTTGAATTACAACATTTTTCACTGAGATAAAGTCAATCTGTGTTATTTTCTTAATGAATAATGGATTTTCCTACATAAATTTTAATTAATTAGCACAAGTTTGAAAAAACGTCAACAAGAAATATTCTGAAAAGTGATGAAACTTTATAAAACCCGCAAACTAACATGTAAGCGGTTGATTTACGAAGGTTTGAAAACGAGAATAAATAATGATTTTGAGTCAAGTGAACAATTTTATCTTTTTTGAAGGTTTATACTTTCCAATGATTAAGATTATGTTATTATTATATTAGAAAACGTTGGTTCCCGCAGTTGAAGGTGTTGTTGCTACCTTTTTTAGGGAAATGGATGTTTTGGACAGAATTACGCAGAAAGAAAGGGAAATGGTATGGTTGAAGAAGTTGAAGGACAAGTACTCGAAGCAGAAGCCAGGTTTTTATCCGGTGAAAATTTCTATGCCCAGCATTTCTTAGGGTGTCACAAGCTTTCCTCCGGTGAGTATGTTTTCCGAGTATGGGCACCGAATGCACAACAAGTTTGGCTGGTGGGTGATTTCAACGCTTGGGATGATTCTTTGCCAATGCAGCGGCGAAACGACTCCGGCATTTGGGAGATTGTTACAGCCGTTGCCGTGACAGGACAGTTGTACAAATTCAAAGTTCGTCAAGCAAATGGACGCGAGATTTTTAAGATTGATCCTTTTGCAGTCTTTTTTGAAAAAAGACCCCACGATGCTGCGGTAGTTTATGATATTCCTGAAAAGAAATGGAAAGACGGTTTGTGGATGGGGCGTAAAAAGCGCTCGAATCAGTTTAAACGACCGATGAACATTTATGAAGTCCATGCCAGTTCTTGGAAGCATCATGATGATGGCACACCGTATTCCTTTGCTGATTTGACTCGCGAATTGGTTCCCTATGTCAAGGAGATGGGCTACACCCACATCGAATTCATGCCGCTGATGGAGCATCCTTTGGGAATGAGTTGGGGATACCAGCTGATTGGTTACTTCGCGCTTAGCTCTTATTACGGCACGCCAGAAGAATTTCAGGATTTTGTAGAAGCCTGTCATCAAAACAATATCGGTGTCTTGGTTGATTGGGTGCCTGGTCACTTCTGCATTAACGATGATACCCTCCCTTATTACGATGGGACACCGACATTTGAATATGAAGATCCAGATCGGGCCAAAAACATCCGCTGGGGCTCCATCAATTTTGATTTGGGTAAGCCACAAGTCCAGAGTTTTCTGATTTCAAGTGCCATGTTTTGGATCGAGATGTATCACTTGGATGGGATTCGGGTAGATGCTGTTTCTAACATGCTCTACCGGGATTACGACGAAGGGCCCTGGACCCCCAACCACGAAGGCGGTAATCGCAATTTTGAAGGTTTCTATTTTCTGCAAAAGCTAAATGCGGTTGTGAAGCTGGCCCATCCCGAGACAATTATGGTTGCCGAAGAGTCTTCTTCTGAAACAAAAGTGACAGGGATGATTGAAACGGGTGCGTTGGGCTTTGATTACAAATGGAATATGGGCTGGATGAATGATGTGCTCCGCTTTTACGAAATGGACCCCATCTATCGCAAAGATCACTTTAATCTGCTGACCTTTTCTTTCATGTATATGCTCAATGAAAACTATATCCTGCCATTGTCTCACGACGAAGTAGTCCACGGGAAAAAGAGCCTGATGCATAAAATGTGGGGTGATCGCTACAAACAGTTTTCACAGCTGCGTAATCTCTTTACCTATATGATTACACATCCCGGCAAAAAGCTGCTCTTTATGGGAAGTGAATGGGGGCAATTTTTGGAGTGGAAATATGATCATGGCCTGGAGTGGGTCGATCTTAAAGATCCGCTGAATAAAGACATGCAGCACTTCACTGCCACATTGAATCAGCTGTATAAAAATGAAAAAGCGCTGTGGGAACAAGAAGACAGTTGGGATACGATTGAAATTATTGATGCCGACAATACCGATGATTGTGTGCTTTCCTTTATCCGTAAAGGTAAGACCAAGAAGGATTTTCTGGTAATCGTCTTAAATCTGGCACCGGTGGAACGGCAAAACTTCGCAGTTGGAGTCCCTTATCCAGGAACTTATACCGAGGTGCTGAACACTGAAATGAAAGAATTTGGTGGAACCTGGACTAAGAATAATCCAGATTGTGTCACGGAAAATATACCTTTCAAGCAATTCGACCATCAGATTCAAACGATTCTTCCCGCTCTGGGCGCATTGATTATTCGACCGCAAGAGGTGAATACTCGCAAACCGGCCCGAAAAGCAACGACGAAGAAGATAAAAAAGTGACTGCTAAATCAGCAGATAACGAATAAAACGAGAGGGGGAAAGGTGAGAACTCATCACCGAAGAAATGAAAACAGAAATGTTAGCTATGATCCTGGCGGGAGGTCAAGGGACCCGCTTGGGAAAACTTACCAAAAATATTGCCAAGCCGGCGGTGCCGTTTGGAGGACGTTACCGGATCATCGACTTTACTCTGAGTAATTGTGCCAATTCCGGCATCAAAAATGTTGGCGTCGTGACCCAATATCAACCACTGGCGTTGAATAGCCATATTGGAAATGGCGCCAGCTGGGGATTGGATGGCATTAATTCCGGCGTGACAATCCTGCAGCCTTATTCCAGTTCAGAAGGAAGCAAATGGTTTGAAGGAACAGCCCATGCAATCTACCAGAACATTGCTTATATCGACCAAATGGATCCGCAGTATGTGCTAGTCCTTTCTGGCGATCACATCTATAAGATGGATTATGAAGAAATGTTGGAGAATCATAAAAAGAACAACGCTTCATTGTCAGTGGCAGTTATCGAAGTACCAATCCATGAAGCTTCCCGATTTGGGATTATGAATACGGATGAGAATGATCGAATCATCGAGTTTGAAGAAAAACCTGAAGAGCCTAAAAACAATTTGGCCTCCATGGGGATTTATATTTTTAATTGGGGCCGTCTGCGCAATGTCTTGATGAATAGTTACAGTAAAGATGGACAGATGATTGACTTTGGTAAACACGTAATTCCATCTTATTTGGAAAGTGGCGAAAATGTCATTGCTTATCGTTTCCAAGGCTATTGGAAAGATGTAGGGACCATCGATTCACTTTGGGAAGCCAATATGGAATTTATCGAACAAGACATGGAATTGGATATCCGTGATAAATCTTGGCGTGTTTATTCTAAAAATCCGATCTCACCACCGCACTTTTTGACTGCAACGGGTTCAGTAAAAGACTCTTTGATTACTGACGGTTGTTATATTGCGGGAGATATTTCCCACACGATTCTTTCCGAAGATGTTCAAGTTAAAGAAGGATCACAAATCAGTGACAGTGTCATCATGCCGGGAGCGACAATCGGTAAAAATGTTCGGATTCACCGGACGATTGTGGGAGAAAATGCCATTATCGGGGACAATGCCGTGATCGACGGAACGGATGAAATCGCCGTAGTGGGTTATTCAGAAGTGATTGGAGTGACTGTTGATGAGAACTAATAAAATGTGTGCGATTTTGGGGAATTTGAACCGCTTTAAAGGCTTACTTCCTTTAACTGACAAGCGTCCTTTAGCGACCTTGCCCTTTGATTGCAAATACCGTTTGATTGATTTTAATCTGTCCAGTATTGTCAATGCGAATATCAATACTGTTTTCATGGTTTTTAACGAAGATGAAACGCAATCGGTATTCGACCATATCGGCGGCGGGAAAGAGTGGAATCTGGACGGGGTTCAAAACAGGTTCTTCATCCACGTTTATCAAGACTTCCTTAAACGTAAAGCAGAAGACAAACACTATTACGACACTGTGATTGACTACTTGCAAAAGTCTAAGTCTGAATACACGGTCTACATGGGCAGTAAAATGCTGTGCAATATCGATTTGCGAGCATTGTTGAAAATCCATCAAATGCAAAACAACGATATGACAGTCGTGTACAAACGAGTTGGGAAAGAGAACATTCACCCAAGCGATCTATTATTGGATGTCGCTGAAGACGGTACGATTCAAAAAGCCATTTCTGCTCAGGATACAATCTTAGGCGAAGTGAATAATTTGTGTGCGGATATTTATATTGTCCAAACACAAGCTTTGATCGATGCATTGCGTAAAGGGCAAAATGAAGGGGAGTCCGTCAACATGGAGAGCTTCCTGCGTTCCAAGATTACTGAAGTTGACAGCTCTAGTTATGAATATACTGGCTACCTGAGCAATATTTACGATATGAAGACCTATTATCAAGCCAATATGGATATGTTGGATACGCAAAAATTCAATTCTCTGATGTATTCCAGTCAAAAAATCTACACCAAATTGAAAAATGAAGTACCGACCTATTATTCTGAAGCCTCCGATGTTGAGAACAGTCAGTTTGCCTCCGGAAGCGTAATTGAAGGCAGCGTCAAAAACTCATTGGTTTCCCGCCAAACACAAATTAAACCACAAGCACAGGTAGATTCATCAATTCTAATGGCTAATAATCAGATTGGCGCAGGCGCTGTCGTCCGTTATGCAATCTTAGATAAAAATGTGGTTGTAGAACCGGGTGTGAAAATCATTGGAACAAAAGAAGAGCCAATCGTCTTGAAAAAAGGCAGCCATGTCATCTCGGATATTTATGGAGGCGAATAACGTGAAGGTATTGTTTGCAGCAGCAGAATGTGCTCCTTTTTTTAAAACCGGCGGCTTAGGGGATGTGGCTTTTGCCCTGCCAAAAGAACTGGTCAAAAAAAAGGTGGATTGCCGAGTAATTCTACCTTTTTATCAAAAGATGCCTGAGGTGTATCGAGAAAAATGTGAAGACCTCTTCAACTTTACAGTGGCGGTAGGCTGGCGTAAGCAATATTGCGGGTTGAAACGTCTCATTTTGAACGAAGTCACCTACTATTTCATTGACAATCAGTATTATTTTGGACGTGATGGAATATATGGTTATGGAGATGACGGGGAGCGCTATGCTTTCTTTCAATTAGCGGTAATTGAAGCGATGGAGCGTTTGGAATTTGTGCCGGATATTCTACACAGCAATGATTACCACACGGCGATGCTGCCATTTCTTCTCAAAGAAAAATATCGTTGGATAAAAGCATACTCCGGTATCAAAACAATTTTGACAATCCACAATATCGAGTTTCAAGGCTGGTATGAAGGTGGCAAGTTAGCTGATTGGTTTGGTGTCGGTATGGAGCGCTATGAAGATGGCACTGTGCGGATGAATAATTGTTTGAACTTTATGAAAGCGGGCATTTTGTACGCAGACCGAGTCAATACGGTAAGTCCCTCCTATGCAGAAGAAATCAAAACACCGGAATTTGGTGCGGGTCTTGATATCATCTTGCGGATGGAGTCGGGTAAGCTTTCAGGAATCTTAAATGGAATCGACTATGATCTAAATGATCCGGAAACCGATCCGCTGATTACCCATCATTTTTCCGCTGACGATCTCAGTGGCAAGGCAGCAAACAAGGCGGAGCTG
Organism: Enterococcus infantis; assembly: GCF_049166715.1. Lineage (NCBI taxonomy): Bacteria > Bacillati > Bacillota > Bacilli > Lactobacillales > Enterococcaceae > Enterococcus > Enterococcus infantis. The sequence goes on from NZ_JBMHFB010000009.1 coordinate 135,216, forward strand.
CAGCAAACGATGGGCCTGCCAGTAAGGGAGGATGTGCCATTGATGGCAGTCGTCAGTCGTTTGACTCGCCAAAAAGGGTTCCATCTGCTTTTAGAAGAACTGCCGAATTTATTGCTGCAAGATGTCCAACTGGTGCTTTTAGGGACTGGTGATCCGGATTTTGAACAAGGCTTCCGTTATTTTGCAGCCCAGCATCCGGATAAGCTGTCGGTGAGCATTTCCTTTGATGTCAAATTGGCACAACAGATGTATGCCGGAGCAGATATTTTCTTAATGCCTTCTGCTTTTGAACCTTGTGGGTTGTCGCAAATGATGGCGATGCGCTATGGTACCTTGCCGGTTGTCCATGAAATCGGCGGGTTGAAGGATACCGTAATTCCTTTCAATCCCGTCACTGGTACTGGAACTGGTTTTGGTTTTAGTGATTTCTCCAGCTATCAATGCATGAAGGCGATGGAAAAAGCAATCACCTTGTACCATCAATCACAGCCTGCGTGGATGCGGCTGATGAAACAGGCGATGAGAACAGATTTTAGTTGGCAGACTGCCAGTGAAGAGTATTTAGCACTTTACCAAAGTGTCAACTAACACATTAAATGAAATAAGCGAATAATGGCGACGGGTCCATTGTGCTGTAAAACAGCAGTGATTTGTTCGGATCAAATGAGAAAAGAGCTGTAGCATTTGCTGCATGTAGCGCTTTTGTTACTCAATGATCCGAATACTTCTGCTACAGCACAAGTGAGGACCTTGTCACCATTTTTTCGAAAACAAGTACGTTTATAAAACAACCGAAAGTGGCCAACGTTGTGCTACTTTTGGCAATGGGCCAAAACGGTGATTCTCGGACAATTGGAGTGGTGAAAATGACAATGACGGTTAAAGGTTTTCAAAAAGAGTTGAAGCAGCGTTTAAGAGAGAAATATGCAATGGATATCAAAGATGCCTCCCCCCAGGAATTGTTTTACGTATTAGGTAGCGTGGTAAAAAAATACTATTCCAACGCTTGGACAGATACCTGGAAAGATTATCTGACCGCTGAGCAAAAACAGGTTTACTATTTTTCCATTGAGTTTTTACCTGGAAAAATGCTGAAAAGCAACTTGTTGAATCTAGGAATCCTTGACACAGTAACAAAGGGCTTGGAAGAGTTGTCGATTGATTTAAATGATCTGGTAGCAGTAGAAAAAGATATGGCCTTGGGAAATGGGGGCTTGGGTCGTTTGGCTTCCTGTTTTATGGACTCCATCGCTTCTTGTGGACTGCCCGGCAATGGCAACGGCATCCGCTATGATTATGGCCTGTTCAAACAGCGCTTTGTTGACGGTTATCAAGTTGAGTTGCCGGATGAGTGGCTGCGAACCGGTAATATCTGGGAGGTGCGGAAAGATTCCAAGGCAGTAGATGTTCGTTTTGGTGGCAATGTTTGGATGCAGGAAATGGCAGACGGTAGTTTGAAGCCGGTTTACGAAGATGTTCGTACCTTACGGGCAGTTCCCTATGATACAGCCATTTTGGGTTATGAAAATCAGATTGTTAATACATTGCGCTTGTGGAGCGTAGAGATTCCTGCATCTGAAGAAGACAAATACCGCAGCATTGAAGATCGACGACAGTTTGAAGACTTAACAGCTGTCTTGTATCCAGATGATTCCAACGAGCGGGGGCGACTGGTACGTTTAGCTCAAGAATACTTCTTTGTCTCGGCCGGGGTACAAAGTATTATGCGCTACTTCAAAAAATTGAATAAGCCTTTGACTTTGTTAAATGAGTATATCGCGATTCACATCAATGATACCCATCCGGCTTTATGTATTCCGGAGATGATGCGCATTTTGATGGACGAGTATGACATGAGTTGGGAAAAGGCTGTTTCGGTTACCACCAAGGTCATGAGCTATACTAACCACACCATCATGGCAGAAGCTTTGGAAAAATGGTCAGTGGAGCTGATGAAAACCACCTTGCCGCGTATGTATCAGATTATTGAAGAATTGGATCGCAGGTTTGTGGAGGAGTACAGTCGCTTCCATGATGATGAGCTGATTCAGCGAACCCGCATTATTCAAAATGGTCAGGTACACATGGCGCATCTGTCGATTATTTATAGTCACAGCACCAATGGCGTGGCGAAACTTCACTCTGATCTGTTGAAAGAAGTCGTCTTGCACGATTTTTATGTCCTGTTTCCGGAGCGCTTCAATAACAAGACTAATGGCATTGCCCAACGTCGCTGGTCCCAATTAGCCAATCCAGCCCTGTCAACAGTTTTGGATGAAACAATCGGTACCAGCTGGCGCAAAGACAGCGATGACCTGAAATTGCTGAAAAACTATGCCGATGATGCCAGTGTTTTACAAAAGTTGGCAGATGCAAAATTGGTTAACAAAAAAGCATTGGCCCGCTATATCAAAGACACAACGGGAATCGAGGTTTCAGCAAATGCTATTTTTGATGTCCAGATCAAAAGGCTCCACGCTTACAAGCGGCAATTACTGAATCTGTTGCATATCTTGAAGCTTTACTTTGATTTGAAAGAAGATCCCCAAAAAGCAATCAATCCTCGGGTATTCATCTTTGGAGCCAAGGCTGCACCAAGTTATACCTATGCCAAGTCAATCATCAAGGTCATCAACGAATGTGCAAATCTGATCAACAATGACCCGGACATCGATGGCAAACTCAAAATTGTCTTTTTGGAAAATTATAATGTGACCTTGGCGGAGCACATTATCCCGGCAGCAGATGTCAGTGAACAAATCTCATTGGCTTCTAAAGAGGCTTCTGGAACCAGCAATATGAAGCTGATGTTAAATGGCTCAATTACCGTCGCTACTCTAGACGGAGCCAATGTCGAAATTCGTGATGCAGTAGGTGACGAAAATATCGTAATTTTCGGTCTGACAGAAGAAGAAGTGTATGCCTACTATGAAAACAACGACTATTCTGCGCTGAAAATTTATGAAGACTCTCCTATCCTGCAGCGCGTCTTGAATGCCTTCATTGACGGCTCCATTCCCAACATTCATTTTGAAGGACAGGAAATTTACGACTCTCTTTTGAAGTACAATGATGAGTATTTTCTGCTGCGGGATTTTCAGTCGTATGTTGAAGCACAGGAAAAGATCGATTGTTTGTATTCGGACAAAACCCGTTGGCAGGAAATAAGTTTGATTAATATCGCCAATGCAGGTCGCTTCTCCTCAGACGACACAGTGATGCGCTATGCTGATGATATTTGGCAGATTGAACCCGTGGCAACCTTCACGAAGAAAAAGAGGTAAAAAAGATGGGGAAAATCTATTTCAATCCATGGCAAAAGCAATTCAAAAGTCCTTTCGGTGCAGTTGCCGAAGGGGCCTTTGTCCGCTTTGCTATCCAAGCAGACGACCCTGGAATCGCCCGCGTTTTTCTAATCATCACTCCTGAAGGAAAGCAGACCCATCGCATTCAAATGGAACCAGCTGAAGAAGGATTTTACGAGTTTGAATTCTTTTTCAATGATGGCAAGGGGCTGTACTTTTATCATTTTGAGTTGGAGTATTTGGCTCACAATCAACAGCGCTTTATTCGATATTATTGTTGGAGTGGCGAAAATGGTCATGGCCATTTGGTGGACCACTTGGAAGAAATCAAAGAGTATCAGGTCACCTGCTTTGAAAAGGCAGAAACTCCGCCAGCCTGGTATCGGGAAGCAGTGTTTTATCAAATTTTTCCTGACCGTTTTCGAAACGGAAATCCAGACGGGAGCATCAACTCACCCAAGCCAAACACGTTTATATATGGCAAGGTGACTGATGAACCACTGTATGTTAAAGATACACAAGGTGAAATTTTACGTTGGGACTTTTACGGAGGCAATTTTGCCGGTATCAAAGAGAAGATTCCTTATCTAAAGGAATTAGGCGTCAATGCCTTATACTTGAATCCTATCTTTGAGGCCCGCAGCAATCATCGCTATGATACAGCCGATTATCTGAAAGTCGACGGAATTCTTGGTACTGAAACGGAATTTTCTGAGCTGTTGGAAATTCTTCACAACGAAGGGTTTCATGTGATCTTGGATGGTGTGTTTAGCCATGTGGGTCGCAATAGTCGCTATTTCAACTACGACGGTACTTATGGCGAAGACGTCGGTGCCTATCAAAATATCCACAGTCGTTATTTCCCGTGGTTCACGTTTACCTCCTACCCGAATGATTATCGCTCTTGGTGGGGGGTCAAAGATCTTCCAGAAGTAGATAAAGACAATGAAGAGTTTCAGGAATTTATTTATGGAAAAGACGGTGTTTTAAGCAAGTGGAACCATTTGGGGGTGGACGGATGGCGTTTAGATGTAGCCGATGAACTACCCGATGGTTTTATCGCTGGGATTCGCGGAAATCTCGACTCTTTTTCAGACCAGATTTTGTTGGGAGAAGTTTGGGAGGATGCCTCAAATAAAATTTCTTATGGTGTGAGACGGCAATACATTTTAGGAAATCACTTGCAAGGGGTCATGAACTATCCGCTGCGAACCGCCACGATTGCCTTGTTGACAGAACAATGCGCGCCAAAAGATGTCGCGCTGGACTTTACACGGCTGCAGGAGAATTATCCCAAAGATGTCTTTTACAACAGCTTGAACAATGTCGGGACCCACGATACCGAGCGCATCTTGACCCAGTTGGGCGGCAATCGGGACAAATTGTCTTTGGCTTTTGCGTTATTGGTGCTTTTTCCGGGGGTTCCTTGCGTCTATTACGGAGATGAAGCTGGCCTGACTGGCGGTAAAGATCCTGATAATCGCAAATTTTTCCCCTGGGAGACCATCGATGAGGTGTGCTATCAAGCTTGTCAAAGCTGGCTGAAACTGCGACGAGAGAATCGGCTCTTGCAAACTGGCGAATTTGATTTGATCTTCAGTGAAAAACTGTTTGGTATTTTGCGTTACGATAAAACTGATTTTGTTTTGGCGGTATTGAACCCATTGGATGTCGATGTTGTTATCAATGCAGCTGACTTTGCCAGCTACCGTCAGTTACCTCTGGACCAGGAGCGCTTAGAGGAGTTGCTGGATGGGCAGTTTATTATGGCCAATCATTCATATGTGATTACTGGGAGATTCGATTGAAGATTTGCGCTAAAAGTCCGCGAATCGCGAAGTTTTGTGATAGAATGAGGGAAATCAGAAACAAAGGATGACGAGCATGAGCAACTATTCAGATATCAGACGGAAGCACTACCGCTTTCCTGCCTATAATGATGACGAGGGAGTCAAGATCCAGCGAGAGGAAAAGCGCAATCTCTTTGCTAACGATCGGAGCTGGCTGATCACGGATGAAAAAGACTTCGATCGTCAACCAGATCCAGTCGAACGCAAACGGGAAAGTGCGTTTTCAAAACGCTCCGAAGCACCAGATCGTACATTGCGGCGTTCGCGACGGGAAACGATGGATAAACAGGGACTGACGATTAATCAGAAAAAAGAGCTGAAAAAGCACCGTGACAATTTGCCGGATTATAGTCGGAAAGCGCCAGTAGAGGTCGATGCAGTAGGCCGCACCTCGCTTTTTGGCAAAGAGCCCCGTACGTCTTCGCTACGAAATCCCACGACCAGGGCGGAACGCAGTGGAGCAGATGGTTCTTTGAAGCGGCAATATTCTGGGCGCTCCTACTTTGTACCGAAGTATATCCCGGCTTCAGTGATTCCTGAGAAAAAAGAAGGGGAAGTCTCTAAAGCGGAATTGCTCGCTTCAATGGAGAAGCCTAAGGAAAACTTTTTGACTTTTGATACCGAAGTAGCTGCTTACCAGGAAAAAAAAGAAGATGCTCCTTCTGTCAGTAAGTTTCCTGCTGAAGAAGTTGTAAATACGAAAAACACTTCAGCTGATAGCAAGCAAGAAACTGTGTCAAGTGATGAACGACGACGCAGTGTATTGGATCGTAGTCTTTCGGGAATGATTGAAGAAGCCGACAATTCCGATAAGAACGGTTATTTTTCGAGAAAAGATCGCTGAGAAGATGGCTATCTCGAAAGTGGAATCTTGAAAAAGGCAGGGAAATGTTATGGAATCCTACGAAACGCAGTTGGATAAACTGAAATCCGGTGAAATCGATCAAATTGAAGTTTCTCATGAGCAGTTTATGCTGTTTCGAGAAGCTTGGTTGAAAAGAGAAGACCGCAAGTATTTTGTTGGTGAGGCTCACCACGATGGTGCGGTGACGTATCGTTTCGATCCAACCGTCTTGTAAGAAAAAAAACAGACAGGTGCGCCCACAGTTCAAACTATGGGAAAGCACTTGTCTGTTTTTTCTTTTTTAATTGGCTGCTATTTCATTTTCTTTTTGATCAAAGGGGTTCTTCAAGAGTTTTGATTTTTGTCATTTTTTTGGTCCAGCCATAAAAGGATGATATTTGCAAGCCAATCCAAAGCAATCCCAAGAATGATGCCTGTCATCAGACCATAAAGCAAATTCTCACAAATCAAGCCGATCCCCACTCCGGCTAAGATACCGATGAAGTTGAACTCGCCGTCAAATTGTTTTTTATCCAAGGGACAATCCTCCTTTTCACCATCTTATGACTTTTGTCTATAGTGTAACACATCTGTTTCTTAGTAGTAGTCTGGCTCGTTAAGAGAAAGTAGTGGGCTTTTTGACAGTTATCCTTGACAAAGACTGTCGCCATTGGTAAGATTATGAAGTCGCTGAGATAACAGGGACAGTGTTGCGGAAGTGTTGGAATTGGCAGACAAGCAAGACTAAGGATCTTGTGGGCGCAAGCTCGTGTGGGTTCGAGTCCCATCTTCCGCATAATAATCAGATAACGACTTTGCCATTAGGGCAGAGTCGTTTTTTGTCGACAAGAAGAACAATTGGAAATGCTTGTTGCAATTTTGCGACAGCTCGATTAAAGTTGGTATAAGCTGCGATTAGCGGGAAGATATCAGCAACCGCTGTTATTGTGCTTAGTGAATTCGAAGACAGCAATCGACGTATCGAGGGGTTTTTCTCGATAGAAAACTTAGTAAGACAGCATCAGATTTAAAAGTAAAACATAACTGTTAAGGGGGATTTCAGATGAAGCATTTTGAAAAGTCAACTAAGCTGGATGGTGTCAGCTATGATGTTCGTGGACCGGTTTTGGAAGAGGCCGAACGGATGCAGGAAGCCGGAATCAGCATTCTGAAACTGAATACCGGAAATCCGGCACCCTTTGGATTTGAAGCACCAAACGAGATTGTACGAGATTTGATCATGAATGTTCGAGAATCAGAAGGCTATTCTGAGTCAAAAGGAATCTTTGCTGCTCGCAAGGCAATTCAACAATATTGTCAGTTGAAAGGTTTTCCCAATGTTGGAATCAATGATATTTATACAGGTAACGGCGTCAGCGAATTGATCACGATGTGTATGCAAGGGCTTTGCAACAATGGTGATGAGGTTTTAGTGCCGACACCAGATTATCCGCTGTGGACGGCTTCTGTGTCATTAGCAGGAGGAAAACCAGTACATTATATCTGTGATGAGCAGAGTGAATGGTACCCTGACATCGAGGATATTCGCAGCAAAGTAACCGCCAAAACGAAAGCTATCGTTGTGATCAATCCCAACAATCCTACCGGGGCTCTGTATCCAAAAGAAATTTTGGAAGCAATCGTGGATGTCGCCCGTGAACACGATCTTTTGATTTTTTCTGATGAAATCTACGACCGCTTAGTGATGGATGGGCTGGTGCATATCCCAATCGCTACCTTAGCACCGGATCGCATGGTCGTTACGTTAAACGGTTTATCAAAATCCCATCGTGTTGCAGGGTTTCGGGTGGGCTGGATGGTGCTTTCCGGTGATAAATCTGGTGCCAAGGACTATATTGAAGGGCTGAACATGTTGTCTTCCATGCGCCTGTGTTCGAATGTTTTGTCGCAACAGATCATTCAGACTGCCTTGGGTGGCTATCAAAGTGTTGATGAGTTGCTGTTGCCTGGAGGCAGGATTTATGAGCAGCGGGAATATATTTACAATGCGATCAATGATATTCCGGGTCTTTCTGCGGTTAAACCGAAAGCCGCCTTTTATATTTTTCCCAAATTGGATATCAAGCGATTCAATATAACAAACGATGAACAATTTGTTCTTGACTTCTTACATGAACACCATATTTTATTGGTTCATGGGGGCGGCTTCAACTGGCAGCAACCGGACCATTTTCGAATTGTTTATCTGCCGAAGTTGGATGATTTAAAAGAGACAGCCCAAAGCATGCGGGCGTTTTTGGCAGATTATCGTCAATAAGGACTAGATTGAAAAAACCGTTTTTTCTTGATCTTGTAGCTGTAGAGCAGCGAGGATCAGAAAAAGCGGTTTTTTTTGATTTTTCGATAGGTATCAGTCAATGTTTCGACAAGCTTTTTTGCTCACGACGACGCGGTTGGCGAATTTCTCGGCAATTTCTTTGTCGTAAGGTTCAATAACATTGATTAGAAAAGCATTTTGATATTCTCGTTCCACCTGTCCTTTAAATGTTTGTTCGTGCCATTTAAAAATAACGTTCTCTTTTGCTTCCATACAAACCCCCCATAAACATACAAGTCTCTACTTAAAATCCCTCGATAAAATGAAGAACTTTTCGATAGTATGTGTGAAAAGTCGTAAAAGAGCAAATGCGAATACACATAAGTGAATCTGATCGTTTTGTATTGGAACTATTAAAAAGGAGTTAAAGTGGTGCGACTAGTCAAATCCCGGATTTTCCTTGGAAAATAAGTATTCTCGCGTTGATGATACTTAAAATCGAGGATATTACAAATGTGTAAGTGGTTACAAATGCAGTGCAATAGTATACTGGGCTTGTAAGCAGAAGTAAAACATCCTGTATTGAAAAGTTGTGTGAGCAGGGGGAAGTTTTAAAAACAGAAACTATCACTCCCTCGACAAAAAGGCTAAGCGAAGGGACCTTCATAAAAACGAGGACTCTACGCTCTTATGTGGTACAGGTTGATTGAAAAATTTCTAATAGTCGTTCTACTTAATAATGACTATCAAAAGCACATTACTATGTGATAAAACGAACAAAGGAAACATGTAATTTTTACATATTTTTGGGGGAGGCGGCGTAACTGTGGAAAAGGAAAAATTATCTTTCGGTGAAGTGATTAAAACAATCCGTAAACAACGGAAAATGACCCAGAAAATGTTGTCACAAAATATTTGCTCACAAAGTGTTTTGAGTCGAATAGAAAATGACGGTGAAATTCCGAATGTGTTGGTCATGGCGCAATTGTGCCAGCGAATGGGTGTGACTATCGATCAAGTGATGTCGATGCATTCAACAGAAGTCCAGCACCTCCATGAACTCTTGGAACAAATGGCATATTGCTTTTTTCATAAGGATTATGACAAGCTGCAGCACTTGTTGGAAAAGCCCAATCTCTTAAATCATCTGTATTTGGATATGGATCTACAACTTTACTATTACTATCTGGGGAGTTGCCGCTTTTTTAAAGACCAAGATCACGAACTAGCGCTAGAGGATCTCAAACAAGGACTGGCTTATACTTTTCGCCTAGAAAAAGCCAACGTGTCTGCCACTGAAATTCAACTGATCAGCTGCATCGGGCGGGTATACGAGGAACTTGGTCAAGAACAGACGGCCAGGGAAAATCTGGCCTATAGTTTGCAGCTTTTTTATGAGCTTCCGCCGGAACGAATGTCCAATATGGCGGCCAAAGTTTTTTATAACTATGCCCATTTTTTACATAATCAAGGGGAGTACTCACAAGGGTTAAAAATTGCCAAAGAGGGAATCGAGGTTGCTCGAAAACAGAAAAGCTACTATTATTTAGATGAACTTTTTTTACTAGCAGGGTTGATCTATGAAAAGCTGGGAAATGACGGAGAAGCAAAAAAATACTTTGAGGCTTCTGGGGATGTGCATTATATCAGAAGCATTTAAAATTTCAAAAGTGGTGTAGACCTTTCTTGACTTAAAAAAAAATTAGGAGTACCTTTAAGAAAGAAGGACGGACCGGTTAGAGGAAATATTTTCTGCCGGTTATCCCAACAGATTTTTTATAAAGGAGCGGTTTACTCATGAGACGTTTTGTGTATGCAGACAAATTTTTTATGAATTCTGATACTCGCGGAGCCGGCTATTTGGAATTGGTAGACGGAAAATTCGGTGACTATTTTAAGGAATTACCAGAAGCAACGAGCGAAGTAATTGATAAATCCGGTTACTGGATCGCACCAGGACTAGTAGATACCCATATTCACGGGTATAAAAACCACGATGTGATGGATAACGATGCAGACGGTTTGAAAGTCATGTCTGAAGGATTGTTAGAATGTGGTGTTACATCATTTTTGCCGACTACATTGACTTCAACAAAAGAACGTTTGAAAGATGTTGCAGCTACTATTGGTACGGTTCAAAACGACGTAACAGGTGCTAAGATTCAAGGAATTTATTTTGAAGGCCCGTTCTTCACTGAAGAACACAAAGGCGCTCAAAACCCTTCTTATTTCAGCGATCCGGATTTGGCTACTTTCCATGAATGGCAAGAAGCTTCTGGTGGTATCATCAAGAAAATTGCTTTGGCTCCAGAACGAAATGGTGTCAAAGAATTTGTCAAAAGTGTGACAGATGAAGGCGTCGTTGTGGCATTGGGTCACAGTAATGGGACGCTGGAAGAAGCAACTGAAGCTGTCGAAGCCGGGGCAAGTGTATTTGTTCACGCCTACAATGGTATGCGGGGGTTGAACCATCGGGAACCGGGAATGGTTGGGGCGTTATTAACATTGCAACACGTTTTCAGTGAACTGATTTGTGATGGGCACCATGTACATCCACAAGCTGCAGAAGTTCTGATGGAAAAAGCTGGCCACGACCATGTCGCATTGATTACTGACTGTATGATGGCTGGTGGTATGCCAGATGGAGACTACATTCTTGGTGAATTCCCTGTTGTTGTTAAAGACGGGACCGCTCGTCTGAAAGAAGGCAATCTGGCAGGTTCAATTCTGCGTTTGAAAGAAGCTGTGAAAAACGTTGTTGACTGGGGGATTGCAACGCCAGAACAAGCAGTGATGATGGCTACTTGGGTACCCGCAGTTAGCTGTAAGATTGACCACCGTTGTGGGAGTATCGCTAAAGGCCGTGATGCAGATTTCATCGTCTTGGCTCCTGATATGACATTGACTGAAACTTATTTAGACGGTGAAAAACGTTACGAAGCATAAAATTTACAATTGAAAGCAAGCCTTTCGACGCGCTGTCGGAAGGCTTTTTATATTGTCTTCTTTTGAAGGCTGGTATTACTAGCGAAAAAAGAAATTTGACGACTCGATACAAAAGAGTTTGTGAAGGAATCCATTAAGAAATTTGGTGCATGACAGATTCCTCGCTGAAAGTAAGAACTGATTTAGTTATTTTCTTAAGCGAGCTGTATCAAAAATTGCAAGCTTCTTGAATAAGGTGCATTAAATAACGATGGAGGAGTTTAGGTTAGCGCTATCATAAAAGGGTATGTTACACTTATAAGTAAGAGAATAAACAGATTAGAGGGTATTTGAATGAGTTATATCGAAGTGATTGACGAAGTAAAAAAATATCATATGGGAGATACAGTTATCGTCGCCAATGATCGAGTGAGCTTTGGCATCGAGAAAGGGGAAATCGCTGTAATCTTAGGTCCCAGCGGTGCAGGAAAATCCACTGTCTTGAATATTCTAGGGGGAATGGATACCTGTGATTCTGGAACAGTCGCGGTTGACGGCACGGATATTTCCCATTTCAATGATCGACAATTGACTGAATACCGGCGCAATGATGTGGGATTTGTCTTTCAATTTTATAATCTGGTGCCAAACTTAACAGCAAAAGAAAATGTCGAACTGGCGGCTCAAATCGTAGCGGATGCTGAAAATGCCGAAGACACCTTGCTGAAAGTCGGCCTGGGAAAACGAATGGATAATTTTCCTGCGCAACTTTCCGGTGGAGAGCAACAACGGGTGACGATTGCCAGAGCTTTGGCGAAAAAGCCAAAACTGCTGTTGTGTGACGAACCCACCGGTGCCTTGGATTACGAGACAGGAAAACAGATCTTGCAACTATTAGAGGATGCCTCGCGTCGGATGGGGACGACCGTAGTGATCATTACTCATAATTCGGCAATTGCTCCCATGGCAGATCGTGTCATCCGTATCAATGATGCAAAGGTCCGCAGTATTGAAGAAAATCCAATTCCGACGCCCATCTCGGCGATTGAATGGTAGGTGTTGGCTAAAATGAAGAAACGTGCCTTATTGAAGACTGCTATAAGAGAGGTTCGCAACTCTCCGACTCGTTTTCTATCAATTTTAGGGATCATCTTTTTAGGTGTCGCCTTTTTTGTTGGAATCGGAGCAACCGGACCGGATATGATTAATGCAGCAAACGACTATTATCAAAGGCAGCAGTTGGCAGATGTTTCGGTAATTTCTACGCTGGGTTTGACGGACACTGATCAACAACTTTTAGAAGCAAATCCACAGGTTGAACAGGCACAGCCACAGTATATGCTGGATTTGAACATGACGAAGCTGAACAAAGTGATTCGCTTTTTCGGTCATGAAGCCAAGGATTCGTTGAATCAATACAAAATCGTCGCCGGTCGTCTCCCTGAAAAAGCTGGCGAAGTAGCGTTGGATCAGGTAGCCCAATTACAAGGAGATTATCAGATTGGTGATACGCTAACAATTGAAAAGGCAGACGATTTGCCAAATCAGTTGAAAGAGCACCAGCTGAAAGTTGTCGGGTTCGTGAATTCGCCGGAATTTATTGAAAACCTGAACCGGGGCAATACGACTGTGGGGAGTGGGACTATTGACTATTTTGCGGTAGTTCAAAGTGCGGATCTTGACCTCGAAACCTACAGTAGAATCTTAGTGTCATTCAAAAAGGCTGTGGCGGCAACTGCGTATTCAGAAGATTATCAAACAGCCGTGGATGACGGAATCAAAAGCCTGAAACAAACACTGAAACAGCGTCCCCAAGATCGGTTAGAAGAAGTGAAGGCAACCGCTGAGGAAAAATTAACGGATGTCAAAAAGCAGATTGATGAAGGCGAAAAGGCGCTAGATACCGGTGCAGAAAAGCTTGAAGCAGTTCGCAAACAGCTGGATGATAGCAAGACGCAACTAACAGAAAAAGAGCAAACGCTGCAAGAGGCGCTTGCCCGGGGACAAGAACAACTGGATTTGGCCCAGACACAATTGGAGCAACAGCAGAGTCAGCTGAAGAGCCAACAAGAGGAGCTGACCAAACAGTGGCAAGCGTTGGATCAAGCCAATGAACAGTCACAAGCGTTTTTCGAAAAGCAAGGTGACATCGACAAAGTCACAGAAGGCGCCGAGCAGTTGCAGCAAGAATTGAAACAGTTGCAAAGTTTGCTGGCAGACATTGTGACTACCAAAAAGGTTGCCGCTAGCCAGATGGAAAACACCATCGCCGCTAAACAGAGGGCTTGGACAGAAATTGTCAATTCACTTCCTGATAATGCTGCGCTGCAAGCAGCATTGGCAAAAGTGAGCCAGTCCGGTAAGGCAGCAGATCTATCAACTTTTGAAACCGTGGTTGGAGAATACACGAAGACCACCGCTGCCGAAGCAGAAAAATGGCAAAAAGAAGCAGCGGAATACGCCGAAGAAGCAGCAAAACTAAATCCCGAAGTGCTGGCAGAAAAAGGACAGCAGCTAAAGCAAGTGGAAGAGCAGTTGCAAGAAGCGGACAAACAGCTGCAAGCTGGCCGGGAAGAGTTGGCACAGCAACGTCAGACTCTGCAAGAACAACAAGCCGCCGGTGAAGAGCAGTTGGCAGAAGCCAAACAGGAGTTGGCTAACGGCGAGGCAGAATACCAGAAAAATGTTGCTCACTATCAAGAGCAAACCTCTGAAAATATGCCCAAATTGCTGGATGCTCAGCTGCAGTTGAAAAATCAAACCCGCCAGCTTGCGGAAATGAAACCGGCGGATTATCTCTATTCTGATCGGGATACCAATCCCGGGTATACGGAATACAAACAAAATGCCAATCGAATCTCCAGTCTAGCTACAGTTTTTCCGGTGATTTTCTTTTTGATTGCTGCATTGGTCAGTTTGACGACGATGACTCGAATGATTGAAGAAAAGCGCAGCGAAATCGGCACCTTCAAAGCGCTGGGTTATAAAAATACGGAAATCGCACAAAAGTTCATTTTGTATTCACTGACAGCCGGACTATTAGGAACCCTCGCCGGTTTGGCACTAGGCTTTTACCTGTTTCCAACAATTATCGTGAATGCTTATGGCCAGCTATACAATATGAAAGAATTCACTACTCCCTGGTATTTGTCGTATACCATTGTTGCAACTGTTGTAGCGCTCATTTGTACGGTTGGTATCGCGCTTTTGACGTTGCGGTTGGATCTGCGCAGTTCCGCTGCAGCTCTTTTAAGACCAAAAGCCCCCAAAGCAGGGCGTCGCGTTTGGCTGGAAAGGCTCACACCGGTCTGGCAGCGCATGAGCTTTATTCAAAAAGTAACGGTTCGTAATCTATTTCGCTATAAATCGCGGATGTTGATGACGATTTTTGGAATTGCCGGTTGCACCTCTATGATCGTGACTGGTTTTGGTCTGCGAGATTCCATAGGGGATATGGTGCCGCTTCAGTTTGAGAAGCTCTGGCAGTATCAGGGAGTGGTTACCTTTAATGACCACAGCACAGATGAACAGACACAACACTATGAAGAGGCATTAAAAAAATTGGATGGTTTCAAAGAGGCATTGCCAATCTCTGCTCAAACACTGACTTTATCTGGCGAAGGCCAAAATCCTCAAGATGTTTCAGTTTATGTACCACAAAAGCCTGAGGATGCCGGTAGTTTCCTGCTTTTCAACGATCGCAAAACCGGTGAAAAGTACCAATTAACAGACGATGGCGCCATCATTGATGAAAAATTAGCCGCTCTTTTTGCCATTGAAGTGGGAGATAAGCTTCAGCTGAAGTCTTCTGAAGGTAAAGAATATTCATTAAAAGTTTCCGCGGTGGCTGAGAATTATGTCGGACATTTTGCTTATGTGACACCAGAATACTTCAAAGAAATCTTTCACGAGGAACCACAATATAACAGTGAGTTTCTATTGTTTGACCACCAACCTGCAAGTAAGCAGCAAACGGCGATTGCTAACCAACTGATGGCCAATCCAAAAGTTGTAAATGTGACCTTCTTATCGGATTCTTCTGATGCATTGGACGATACGGTGGGCGTGTTGACAATCGTAGTCTGGGTTTTAATTATTTCTGCAGGTCTTCTGGCATTGATCGTATTGTATAACTTGAATAACATCAATATTTCTGAGCGAATTAGAGAATTGTCCACGATTAAGGTTTTAGGATTTTATAATAACGAGCTGACGATGTACATCTACCGGGAAAATATCATTTTGACAGTCTTGGGGATCGTGGCAGGACTCGTATTAGGCTTTTTCGAACATCGGTATGTGTTGCAGACAGTAGAACTTGATATGCTGATGTTTTCTCCGGATGTTCATCCGTTGAGCTACCTCTATGCGACCTTAATCACGCTGTTCTTTACCTTAGTAGTCGGTATTGTAGTGTATTTCAAACTGAAAAAGGTGGATATGATTGAAGCGTTGAAGTCAAATGAATAATGTTTTGCGTCAAAATCGCAAAACATTTAAAAAGCAAAGAAGGAGTGAGAAAAGATGAAGATGGATCTGCTAGAAGCCGGAATGGTCACGATTGTCTCGATGGGTATCGTCTTTCTGGTACTAATGGCGCTGTGGGGAGCGCTGGAATTGATTCATAAATTGGTAACGGGCGGGGGGACTTCAGATGGGTGATATCTTGCGAAACATGGTGGAGACTTCTGGATTTGCCGGATTGACTTGGCGCCATCTGGTAATGATTGCCATCGCACTGATTTTTATGTATTTAGCGATTTTCAAAGAATATGAACCTTACCTGCTTTTGCCAATTTCATTTGGAATCTTACTGGTGAACCTGCCTTTTACCGGGATTTTTGCTGGGCCCACAGATGTAGAACCTGGTGGCTTGTTGTATTACTTGTATCAAGGAACCAATTTGGGAATCTATCCACCGTTGATCTTCCTCTGTTTAGGAGCATCAACGGACTTTGGGCCGCTAATCGCCAACCCCAAAACCCTGTTATTGGGGGCGGCGGCCCAGTTTGGAATTTTTGCTGCATTCTTTGGTGCTATTGCCTTGGGAATGACTGGACTGGAAGCTGCTGCAGTGGGAATTATCGGTGGTGCAGATGGGCCAACTGCTATTTATTTGACGACTCGGCTGGCTCCTCATTTACTGAGTGTCATCGCCATTGCGGCTTATTCCTACATGGCATTGGTACCGATTATTCAACCACCGATTATCAATGCCTTGACGACTGCTGAAGAGCGGAAGATCAAAATGACCATGCAACGGACCGTGACTAAAAAGGAGCGAATTTTATTCCCTATCTTTACTACGATTTTTGTGGCGTTAGTGGTTCCTGCCGCCACGACATTGATTGGTTGTCTGATGTTAGGCAATCTGGTACGAGAATCGCAAGTGGTTCCTAAGATTACCGAAACGCTGCAAAATGCAATGATGTATATCATTACGATTATTTTGGGGTTGACAGTTGGGGCAAAAGCAGAAGCGGACATTTTTCTTTCTGTCACCTCATTGAAGATTATTTTCTTAGGGTTAGCCGCCTTTGCGATTGGAACGGCAACCGGCGTATTGTTTGGCAAACTCATGTGTAAACTTACCAAAGGACAAATCAACCCGATGATTGGTGCCGCGGGGGTGTCGGCAGTTCCAATGGCAGCGCGAGTCGTGCATAAAGAAGGACTCAAAAATGATCCTTCCAATTATCTCTTAATGCATGCCATGGGTCCCAACGTTGCCGGGATTATCGGATCGGCAATCGCAGCTGGAACGCTGTTGGCCTATTTCCAGTAACGGTCGCTGGATAAGTAATAAAGGGAATGTGAATAAGTAATTTCCAGTTGCTAAACAGCGGATGTTTAACCACAATTAATAAAAAGTATACAGATGAGAAAAATTTGTGCCCCTCTTTATGTCTTAGTCCGAAGAAAGAACATGACCATACGTGTCAAGAAAAAGTGAATTAGGCTGACTTCCCTTAATGAAATCAAGTTTAGTCAGCCTTTGAAATTTTTAGCAGTGAAAAGCCGACGATCTTCCAATGGTGTTAATGGAAGATCGTCGGCTTTTGAGGGCTCACGTTTGGTGTTGTTCGCTTTGTAGGACGGTGATTCAACTATTGTCACAGACCCTTTTCAGTTTTGCAGAAAAGGATTTGGGGAGAGTTTTCAAAAAAAGTTAAATATCCAGGTTTAATAGAAGGGAAAGCCGGTTTATTTTTGAAGTTTTCTGTTATAATAGCAAGGTTGAAAGGAAGGTGCTACCGATGGACGGTATCTTGGCTTTGTGGAAAGAGCGGGGCATGACCAGTCATGACTGTGTCTTTAAGTTGCGCAAAATATTACATATGAAAAAAATTGGACACGGAGGGACCCTTGATCCGGAGGTGGATGGTGTGTTGCCCATCTGTGTTGGAAAAGGGACCAAAGTGATTGAATTTTTGCAAGACAGTGGCAAGATCTACGAAGGGGAGATCACATTGGGCTATGCGACGGATACCGAAGATCGTTATGGACAAGTGATTGACGAGACGCCGATTAAGGAACCTTTTTCTGTGGAAGCAATTGATGAGGTGATGGCAGGTTTTCTGGGAGAAATCACTCAGATTCCGCCGATGTACTCTGCAGTCAAAGTAAATGGTCGCCGACTCTACGAATATGCCCGTGCCGGCGAGAGTGTGGAACGACCGCAGCGCAAGGCAAATATCGCCGCCTTTGAACGAATCAGTGAGCCCGTTTATGATCAGGAAAGACAGACTCAGTCGTGGCGTTTTCGTGTCGAATGTGGCAAAGGGACTTATGTCAGAACGTTAGCAGTGGATACCGGGGCTAAGCTAGGTGTTGCGGCCTGTATGACAGATCTCACACGACTTGCCAGTGGGGGCTTTGATCAGAGCCGTGCAGTTACTTTAGAAGAAGTTGCCCAGGCAGTTGAGCGTGGGGAGCTGGCAGAAATTTTACTGCCTTTGGAATATGCACTGAAGGATATGCTGCGAGTGGACATTGATGAGTCTCTGTGGCAGCGAGTTAAAAACGGTAGCCGACTGACCATCACTGAACTGCAACTGCCGGAAATGCCTGCAGGACCAATCGCAGTGTTTTACAAAGAGACTGCTGTCAGCATTTATGAAAAAAATCCCAAAGAAAAAGAGGGGTTAAAACCCTTGAAAGTATTGCGAACGGAGATGGAGAACAACTAATGGAAATCATCAAAATCCGACACCCATATGATCAAAGTGAAATTCCCAAGGAGAAAGTCGTTTTGGTTCTAGGCTTTTTTGACGGTGTTCACCGAGGACATCAAAAGGTCATTCAAGCCGGGAAGAAAAAAGCAGACGAACTAGGTGTGAAATTAGCCGTGATGACGTTTAACCACCATCCTTCTGTTGTTTTCAAAAAGATGGGAAAAGAAGACTTGAAATATCTCACCAGCCTGTCGCAAAAAGAACGACTGATGGCATGGCTGGGCGTCGATTACTTGTATGAAATTGAGTTTACTTCTGACTTTGCCCATTTGCCACCTCAAGATTTTGTCGATCAATACATCGTGGGGTTACACGCACAAGCGGCAGTCTCTGGGTTTGACTATACTTATGGACCCAAAGATATCGCTGATGTGGCCCATTTGCCAGGCTATGCCAAGGGGCGCTTTGATGTAATCACGGTCGCTAAAGAAACTGAGGAGGGCGATAAGATCAGCTCTTCTCGGATTCGGGACTTGTTGGAAGTCGGTGGGATGGAAGAAGTTAACCACTTATTGGGTTATCCTTACAGTATCGATGGGGTTGTCGTTCATGGGGAAGCTCGCGGACGAACGCTGGGTTATCCCACTGCCAATATCAAATTTAGTCATTACGCCCGATTGCCCATGGAAGGTGTCTATGTCTGTGAAATGACTATCGCTGGGAAACGCTATCCAGCAATGGGCTCGATTGGCCATAACGATACGTTCGGTGAAGGTCGTCAATTGACGATGGAGATCTATGTTCTGGACTTCAATCAAGATATTTATGGCGAACAGGTCAGCGTGAGTTGGTTGCACCTGATCCGCGGGCAAGTTAAATTCGACGGCGCCCAAGGACTGATCGACCAACTACAAGAAGATGAAGCAGCGACTCGTCGTTACTTTATCGAAAATCCGATTGAAGAAATAGAATAAGCTTAGACCAAAAACCGAGTGTGCTAATGCACCTCGGTTTTTTTGGCTGCCATCAGTTTCTACCAAACAGGCTAAAGGCGGGCTTTTTTAAGACCTTGCAAAACTGTTAGCCGATTTTGGGGGATATTGAGGTGATTTTCGGCTGTTATCGGTTGACCCGAGTCTAACCCGAGTGGTAGTTTCAAGATACTTGAGTTACATGAAAGTGAGGAGTCGGGATGTCGGAAAACAAACGCAATGGCAGACATGGAAAAAAGCAGAATTCATTTCAAAAAGCAGCGCCAGTTCTGATCGGCGCAGTAGTTTTATTGCTGGCCGCAGTCGCATTATATGGCATTTTTCAAGCAAATCGTGGCAAATTGTCTGCAAATCAGACAGGAAATGCCCAAGTAAAAAAAGAACAAGCGCCATCCTCTGATACCACCAAGGATCGAGAAGAAAAAACAGCTGCCTCCGAAACCACAACGTCAAAAACAAATGACAATGATGAAGATGTTGAGGCAGCAACAAAAGATTCGAAAAAATTACGCGTGGCTAAAGGAAAAAACCATAACGAGGCTGCAAAAGACTATGCTTATGATCCTAAATGGGTTCAAGATGTTGTCGATGGACGAGCAGTCAACGACGGTCAACGCCTTTGTTTTTTAACCTTTGATGATGGAGTCAATCATGAAGTTACGCCGCAAATTCTGGATGTTTTGAAAAAAGAGCAAGTTCACGCTACTTTCTTTGTTGTTGGCAATACAATTGGTGACAAGACGAAGGATATTCTTGAGCGACAAATTTCAGAAGGCAACAGTATTGGTATCCACAGCTTTGATCATGACTATGATAAGTTGTATCCTGGCAGGACAGCAGATTCTTCCCGCATTGCAAAAGAAGCCGAAGATACACAAGCAGCGTTGAAAAAACAGCTGGGACAAGATTTTCAAACAACTTCATGGCGCTATCCTGGAGGACATATGTCTTGGCATAATATGGTGCAAGCTGATGATGCGCTGGCTGCTCAAGGGCTGCACTGGGTGGATTGGAATGCAATGAGTGGGGATGCAGAACCGGCGAGCACCCGACCTAAAACGGCAGACGAAATGGTTGCCTACCAGGAAAAATCAATTACGGAATATCCGGATGTCAAATTGCGAGTAGTGCTGATGCATGATGCTGCAGATAAGCAGGTAACTGTCGCAGCGTTACCGCGAATCATTCAATTTTATCGAGACAAAGGATTTAAATTTGGTATCTTGGAATGAAAAATTGTCACATGTGTCTTTATCAAAAAGATAGGATTCATTTCCTAAAACAATGCACTACCTGTAAAATTCAGGAAGTTTTTAGATAGGTTTGATGAGCTGCCGGCAGATTGCTATTTGTCTGAGATAATGCTAGACTGAACTGCAAATCTTTTGGACTGCGAGGAACATTAAATGAGCCATGACACAGGGCAGGATATCTCAGCTTACATCCACATCCCTTTTTGTGAACATATCTGTTACTACTGCGACTTCAACAAAGTTTTTTTGGAAGGCCAGCCAGTGGATGAATATATCGAAATGCTGTTGCGGGAAATGACGCTGCAACTGGAAAAGACACCGATCAAAAGTGCACCAACTCTTTATGTTGGTGGAGGCACACCCACATCATTGACTGCAAAACAATTGGAACGGCTGTTGTCGGGAATTGTCGAGCGTTTTCCGATGGAGACTGTGACAGAATTTACAGTTGAAGCAAATCCCGGGGACTTGACTGCTGATAAACTTGCGGTAATGCAAAATTATCAGGTTAACCGCCTCTCAATGGGAGTCCAAACCTTTGATGATCGGCTGCTGAAAAAAATTGGTCGCCGACATACCTCAGCAGATGTTTATGAAACAATGGCCTTTTTGGAAAAAGCTGATTTTCGCAATGTCTCCATTGATTTGATCTATGCGCTTCCGGGTCAGACCTTAGCAGGCTTTAGAGAGACACTGCAGCGGGCAATTGAGCTGGATCTACCCCATTATTCACTATATTCGCTGATTCTGGAAAACAAGACGATGTTCATGAATTGGATAAGGCAAGGGCGGTTGACACTGCCAGATCAAGAAGAAGAAAGCCAAATGTTCGAAGAAACGATTTTGGCGATGGAAAAGGCTGGTCGCAAGCAATACGAAATTAGTAATTTTGCATTGGCTGGCAAAGAATCTGAGCATAACAAAGTCTACTGGCACAATGAGCACTATTTTGGTTTTGGAGCGGGTGCTAGTGGTTATGTAGGAGATACACGGTACAAAAATTTTGGGCCAATTCAGCACTATTTGAGTCCCCTTAGAGAAAACAAGTTGCCGGTATATGACGAAGAAACCCTCACTGTAAAAAGTCAGATGGAAGAAGAAATGTTTTTAGGGTTGCGACTCAAAGAAGGGGTCTCTGCCAGCCGCTTTGCTGAAAAATTTCAGCGTTCCATTCAAGAGGTTTACGGAAAGGTTTTGGCTGAAGAACAACAAGCTGGTTTATTGGAAGTAACTGGTGACCGCATCCGCTTGACCGAGACGGGACTTTTGATTGGAAATGACATTTTCGAACGTTTTCTGATAGATGAATAGAGGTAGTTCAAAAAGACCGAGCCGATGATGGCCCGGTCTTTTTTGGTTCTACAATATTTAGTGTTGGTGGAAAATCTCCGATTTTCTTCCAACACTTTTTTGTATGCGAAGTATAGAAAAAGAGATACCCAAATTGATAGAATGAAGTCGACTAAAACACACTCACCAAGA